>CAZCDM010000170.1:0-4905 GCA_964497475.1 uncultured Planctomycetaceae bacterium | reverse complement strand
CAAGATGCGACTACCCCTTTTTGCATAAGAGACTGCTGAGCCCACTGGGCAAGATGCGACTACCCCTTTTTGCATAAGAGACTGCTGAGCCCACTGGGCAAGATTCGGTTCCCTCTCACCTTGCTCTCAGCCCTGCTGCGTGTCCAGCAATCGCTGGAGCAGTTTCTTGCCGGCTGCGGAGTTCGGCAGGCGGAAGATATCCCACGGCACGTCCGGCCCGCAGCGGCGGCAGTAGCAATCGCGTCGCCGCCGCCCAGCGGTGAACATCGCCCCGCAGCCCTCGCAGCGATGCAGAAAGATGTACTTGCCCCGCCGGCGGCGCAAGTGCTCGACCGGCAGCCGATGCGTCGCGCGGGGTGAAAGGTTCACCGCCCGCATGAGCGTGCGGAATTCGCGCCCGTGCGGCCGACACGAACCCCACCGCCGATGGACGACCAGGTGCGCCAGCTCGTGGGCCAGGGTGGGCAGCAGCTCGCCGGGGTGTTCCCGCAGCAGGCGGGGGTTGAGTTCGACGAGTTGATCGGCGTAGATCGCCCGGCCGAGGGTGGTCGAGAGGCGCGGGTTGTAGACCACGCGAACGGTTCGGCCCAGGTCCGGCTCGGACCAGAGCTCACCGAGGCGGCCGGCCAGGCGGCGGAGGAGGCTTTGCGTGGGCAGCGGCGAGTCGGGGGTCCAGAGATCGCTCAGCGGGAGAGAAGTTTGCGAGTGGCTGTCCATGGCGTTGCTCGGGCGTCCTGCCTGGGTGTACTATACCCGCCCAGGCGGCGCCGAGCAAATGGTTCGCCCGGCCTTGCCAACGGCGAGAGAGTCTGCTATCGTCTGACCTTACCATTTCGTAACCCAAGGAGCATCCCGTGAGCAGTGAACTTGCCTACGCCCTGATTACCCCGTACAGCCTGTATAAAAGCCGCACGGGCGGCATCATCAGCCGCCTGCTGGCCAACGCCCGCTGCGAATTTGTCGGCGCGCGGATGTTCGTCTTCAGCGACGAGTTTCTCGAAGAGTACAAAAAGGTCTTTTCCACGCTGTCGATCGACCCGGCCATCGAGCGGGCGTGGCACGACTATATCGATACGAACCTGCGGCAGGACAACCCCTACGGCCTCGTGCCACGCTGCATGCTGATGCTCTTCCGCGGCGAGAACGCCGTCCGCGAGCTCAAGGAGAACGTCGTCGGCTCGTTCACGGAACAGCCGGTGGGCAATACCATCCGCGGGACGTATGGCGACTTCATCCGCGACAGCGAGGGCAAGATCCACTACTTCGAGCCGGCCGTCATCACCGGGGCCGACCCGGCCCGCAACCGCGAGCACCTGCGCCTCATCGCCGACTATGCCGACCGCGACGGCGGCGTGCTGACCCACCGCATGAGCTACGACGGCGAGCCGCAGACCACGCTGGTCATGCTCAAGCCGGAGAACTTCGAGCGTCGCAGCCGCAAGCCGGGCAATATCATCGACACCTTCAGCCTGACCGGCCTGCGGATCGTCGGGGCCCGGCTGTTCAACATGACCGTCGCCCAGGGCGAAGAATTCTACGGCCCGCTGCGTGAGATATTCATCAAGAAGCTGCAGTTCCTGGTCTCCAATGTCGTCTACGACCGGCTGGGCGACGCGTTCGACTTCGACTTCTCCGAAGACGACGCCGCCCAGGTCGCCACCATGCTCGCCGAGCGAAACGCCCAGTGCGAGTTCAACAAGATCGTCGAGTACATGACCGGCGTGGACCCCACGACCGTCAGGGATCAGGAAAAGAAAACCGCCAGCAACGCCAAGTGCCTCGCCCTGCTCTACGAAGGCGTCGACGCCATTGAGAAGGTTCGCACCGTTCTCGGATCGACCGACCCGAGCAAGGCCGAGCCCGGCACGGTGCGCAGCGACTTCGCCCGCGACCTGATGCGCAACGGCGCCCACGCCAGCGACTCGCCCGAAAATGCCATCCGCGAGCGAGCCATCGTCGGGCTCTCCGGCGACGAGCCGGAACCCTGCGAGATTACCCGCATCATTCGGGAGCACCTGGACTGATCGGCCGATGGACTTCCGCACACACACGCTGTCGCTTGGGCCGCTGGAGACCAACTGCCACCTGCTGATTTTCGGTCAGGAGTGCTGGCTGGTTGACGTGGGCATGTGGCCCAAGCCGCTGGTGGAGTACCTCCAGGCCGAGGACCTCACGCCCCGCAAGCTGCTGCTGACCCACGGCCATGGCGATCACATCGGCGGCGTCGAGTACGTCCTCGAACACTACCCCGAGGTCGAGCTGCTCTGCCCGGCCGGCGATGCCGAGATGCTCACCAGCCCGGAGAAAAACCTCTCGGCCACCTTCCTGATGGGCGTTCGGGCACCCGAGGCCCACATCCTGCTGGACCCCGGCGATGAGCTGGCCATGGGCGAATGGACGTGGCAGGTGTTGGACACCTCCGGCCACACGCCCGGCGGGGTGAGTTACTACTGCGAGCCGGCCGGCGTGGTCGTCACCGGCGATGCGCTGTTCCGCGGCAGCATCGGCCGGACGGATATTCCAGGCGGCGATGGCGATCGGCTGACCCGCACTCTCCGCGAGAACCTGCTGACCCTGCCGGGCGAAACGCGCGTGCTGCCCGGCCATGGTGGCCAGACCACCATCGCAGCCGAGACGCAGGGCAACCCGTTCCTGGCCGGCTGATCGGCTGCGGGGCAAGGCTGCCGGGGCGCCTCTATGCGTCGGGCCGGCTGATCGGCTGCGGGGGCACTTCAATATCCGTCGGGCCGGATACGAAACGGCCTGGCCGTCAGGATTCCTCGCCGCTGTCGTCCTTGGCACCCTGCTCGCCCTGGTCGTCCATGCCGAGGGGCAGCTCGGGCTGATCCTCGTCCTCGTTGACCACGCGGGCCACCGACACGAGGGTATCATCGGGCTTGAGCGTGATCAGCCGCACACCCTGGGTGGCCCGGCCGATGACACGCACCTGGCCGACGCCGGTGCGGACAACCTGACCCTGATAGGTCATCATCATCAGCTCGTCGCCGTCGCGGATGGCCTTCATCGCCACGACCTTGCCGTTTCGCTTGGTGGCCTTGATGTTGATGATGCCGCTGCCGCCCCGGCCCTGGATGCGGTATTCCTCGAAGTCGGTCCGCTTGCCGTAGCCTTTCTCGCAGACCGTCAGCAGCGTGGCCATCGAGTCGTAGATGATCATGTCGACCACCTCATCGCCTTCGGTCAGCTTCACGCCGCGAACGCCCGCGGCGGTCCGGCCCATCGGACGGACGTCATCTTCCTGGAAGCGGATGGCCTTGCCGTCGGCCGTGCCGAGAATAATCTCATTGTCGCCATTGGTCACAGCTACGCCGATGACCCAGTCGTCCTCGTTCAGGCCGGTCGCAATCAGCCCGCCCTTGCGGACATTGCCATACGCATCGAGGCTGGTCTTTTTGACCTGCCCGTGGCGCGTGGCGATCATCAGGAAGCGGTCCTCGGGGAAATCCCGCACAGCGACCACGGCGCAGATGTGATCGTCGGATTCCAGTTCCAGAAGGTTGACGATGGCGCGGCCTCGACTGGTCCGTGCCATGCTCGGAATGTCATAAACCTTCAGCCAATGCATCTTGCCGCTGGTGGTGAACACCAGCAGGTAATCGTGCGTACTGGCGATGAAAATTTCCTCGATGAAGTCGCCGTCCTTGGAGTCCGACCCGCGGACGCCCTGGCCGCCACGCCCCTGCTTGCGGTAGGTCGTCAGCGGCATGCGTTTGATGTAGCCGGCGTGGGTCAGCGTCACCACGACGTCTTCCTCGGCGATGAGGTCTTCCATCTCGAAGTCGCCAGCGTCGGAGACGATATCGGTTCGGCGGGTGTCGCCGTACTTTTCCTTGATCTCGAAGATGTCCTCGCGGATCACGTCGAGCAGGAGTTGCTCGTCGCGAAGGATAGCTTCGTAGCCTTCGATTTCCTCGACGAGTTCGGAGTAGCTCTTGGCGAGTTTTTCGATCTCCAGCCCGGTCAGGCGACGCAGCTGCATGCCGAGAATCGCGTCGGCCTGGACGCCGGTGAGGCTCTGGTCGGAGGAGGCACGGTTCACGAAGGCTCCGGGCAGGAGCTTGCGGACGGTGGCTTCCTCGGTCAGCCGGAGGTTGAGTTCCATGAGGCGTTGCTTGGCCGTTGGCTCGTCGGGGCTCTTGCGGATCAGGTCGATGATCCGGTCGATGTCGGCCACGGCGAGGATAAGGCCTTCCAGGATATGCGCCCGCTGCCGGGCCCGCCGCAGCAGGAAGGCCGTCCTTCGGCGGATAACCTCTTTGCGATGCTCGATGTAATAAAAGAGCATGTCGCGCAGGCTCAGCGTGCGCGGCGCGCCGTGAACCAGGGCGATATTGATCAGGCTGAAGGTGTTCTGCAGCGGCGTGTACTTGTAGAGCAGGTTGACGACGACCTGGGACTCGGCGCCCTTTTTCAGCTCGACGACAATCCGCATGCCCGTGCGGTCGGAGTGGTCCTGCACATCGGCAATGTCGGGAATCTTGCCGTTCTTGACCGTATCGGCAATGCGTTCGATGATCGTGCTCTTGAGGACCTGGTAGGGAATCTCGGTGATGACGATCTGTTCCTTGCCGCCGCGGAGCTGCTCGGTGTGCATCCGGGCTCGAACGGTCAGCCGGCCCCGGCCGGTCTTGTAGCCCTCGACAATGCCCTTGCGCCCGCAGATCAGCCCGCCGGTGGGGAAGTCAGGCCCCGTGATGTGCTCCATGAGGTCGTCGACGGTGGCTTCGGGATTGCTGATGAGGTGGATCAGCGCATCGCAGACTTCGTTGAGATTGTGCGGCGGGATCGACGTGGCCATGCCCACCGCAATGCCCTGGCTGCCGTTGACGAGCAGGTTGGGGAACTTCGCCGGCAGGACGGTCGGCTCGGTGCGGGTGTCGTCGT
>CAZCDM010000169.1:0-5129 GCA_964497475.1 uncultured Planctomycetaceae bacterium | reverse complement strand
GGCAGGGCGGCGCTGAAACGCAATCGGGCCAA
Organism: uncultured Planctomycetaceae bacterium; assembly: GCA_964497475.1. Taxonomy (GTDB): domain Bacteria; phylum Planctomycetota; class Phycisphaerae; order SM23-33; family SM23-33; genus CAZCDM01. The sequence goes on along the minus strand of CAZCDM010000169.1, from coordinate 5,097 downwards.
GGCGAAACAGGCGGTCAAGAAAGGCAGGGCGGTGAATCGCAGGGCGATTTGGGGAGCGAAGCACAGCCGGGCGATGGCCAGGGGCAGGGTGGCGCTGAAACGCAATCGGGCCAAGGCGAAACGGGCGGGCAGGAAGGCCAGGGCGGCCAAGGCGATGCGGGTGAACAATCGCAGCCGGGTGGTAGCGGTCAAAGCCAAGGCGAACCAGGTGGTCAAGAGGGCCAGAGTGGTTCGACATCGGCGGGCGCGGGCGAATCGTCGTCAGGCCAAGGACGACAGGAGCGGCAGGAACTGCTCGCCATCGCCGAGGCGCTGGAGGAAGTCGCCCGTCAGCTCGATGCAGGCCAGGTCGACCCCCGCCTGCTTGAGCAGCTCGACATGACAGGCCCGGAGCTGCGCGTCTTCGTGAAGAAGTACGCCCCGCTCGCACAGCAGCTCAGCCCGGCCCCGGCCGGGCAAACCCAATCGCCGCGGCGCATCGAGACGATCGACCAGACCGGCGATGCCTCGACCCAGGCCGGTCGGGGCGGCGTCACCGCCAGCCGGCAGGGCCCGGCCGGCTCGGCCCGCGACCCCAACGTCCGCCAGCAGCACGACGTCCGCGTGGCCCCTAAGCACCGGCCTCGCCTGGAAGGCTACCTCCGCGCCGTCAGTCAGGACAAGCCATGACCCCGCCGGTGTTGCTCTGCCTTGCCGGGTTGCTTACCCGATGGCGCTGCCGGGGCCCTGCTTTTCCCACCGCTTGAGGTTCACGACCTTGGCCAGGGTGGAGTTCTGCTCGCGGATTTCCGAGCGGATGCGGTTCTCGGCTTCCAGGACGTCGGCGGCGCGGTTGGCCAGCTCGACCGCCCGGGCTGCGGGGATGACCATCACGCCGTCGTCGTCGGCGAGGATCCAGTCGCCGGGGCAGATGCGTTGATGGTCGATGGTGACCGGCACGTTGATTTCGCCCAGGCCGTGCGGGTCGCCGGCGTGGCTGGTGACGTGGCGGGTCCAGACGGCAAAGCCGAGCTTGCGGATCTCGGCCGTGTCGCGCACGGCGCCGTTGCATACCAGCGCTGCGATGCCCTTGCCGTGGGCGCTCTGGCTGGCCAGTTCGCCCCAGACGGCCGGGGGCGTCCCGCCGGCGTCGACGACGAGGACATCGCCCGGCCCGGCGTGGTCGATGGCTTCGACGGGCTTGGCCCAGTCGCCGGCCAGGGTGCGAACGGTGACGGCCCGGCCGAGGGCGACCTGCCCGGTGGCCAGCGGGCGCAGGCCAGCCAGGCAGGGCTGACGGTGGTTGCCGTCGGAGAGGTTGCTCGTGCGGACGGCTGCGAGGGTCTCGGCGATGGAATCGGCCGAGGCTCGCTTGAAGTGGTCGGATGCGATGACCTGGCCGGAGTCCAGGGCGGTGCGGATCGCGGCGGTGGCGGCCTGGGGGTCGTCGGCCTTGGTGATGGCTCCGCCGACGATGACGACATCGGCGCCGGCAGCGCCGGCAGCGGCGGCTGTCTCGGAGTTGATGCCCCCCGCCACGGCCAGGGTCAACTCCGTCGCGTCGCGAACGGCGCGGAGCAGTTCGAGCGGGTCCTTGCCCTGCATCTGCTGGTCGATCGCGCAGTGCACGTCCAGCCAGGCTACGCCCAGCTCGCCGGCGCGGGCCGCGAGGGCTACCGGGTTGGCCACGCCGAGCAAGTCCACCGCCACGTCCAGGCCGTAGTGGTGGCCGGCCTCGACACACTCGCGGATGGTCGCCTCGTCGGCAGCGCCCAGAACGGTCATCACGTTGGCCCCGGCGCGGGCGGCGGCTTCGGCTTCGATCTTGCCGGCGTCCATCGTCTTGGTGTCGGCGATGATCGTTGTCTCGCCGAAGGCCTTCCGCAACGCCCGGACGGCGTCGAGGCCCTCGGACTTGATCAGCGGCGTGCCGGCTTCGAGGTAGTCGGCCCCGCCGGCCAGGGCGGCCTCGGCGAGCTTCATCGCACGCGACAGCTCCACGAAATCCAGGGCAACCTGTAATTTGACCTTGCTCATGCCCCCATGCTACCAATCCCCCCGGCTGGGGCAATCGAAAAACCACCGCCGCGGAACGACATGATCGCAGAGGCTCAGAGACACAGGGAACAACGTCAGCAGAGAAATGGAGAAATGACAAACGCAAATACGAAATACATCTACGGTTATGATTTTTGGCTCATCCGCGATTCGTGGGGAAGGCTCGCCTTCGGCCCTGAAATAACGCATGCCCAATTCACTCCCCGAGATTCACAGGGAGCCTCCTCTTGCGGCCCTGAGAGCTCATCCACTCCCCGCAATCGGGTCATTGAACCTGAAATACCGCATGTTCCAATTCACTCCCCGCAAATCGCGGATGAGCCTGATTTGTTCGCGGTCTGTTGCGGCTGCTGTTTTGTCCGTGGACGAAACTGGTGAATCGGGCGGTGGATAATCATTTGACGAGCAAATCTAGAATTCTCGGATTTTTCCTTAATTTTGTGGGCCGGGTTCCGATAACGGTTTCGGAGGGTGTTCCTCTAACCCGAAAGGTGCAGAGATGGCTATGAAAGTCATGCTTGTCGATCCGGATTGGCAGTTTGTGATCAAGGCGAGGAATTATCTTGAATCGCGCGGGAATTATGCTGTTTCCTGCACAGCCCAGGATGCTCCCAGTCGCGTGCTGCAGTGGCAGCCTGATTTGGTGATCCTCGCGGCTGAGGCGGCCTCGCAAGACATGTTCAACCGCATCCAGGCCATGCCCGAGCGTCCGGCCGTGCTGCTGACCGAGCACATGAGCCGGTACGATCGCGCCTGGGCCGCCTGGCAGCGCGGCGGCGATGAGCTGCTGATGAAGCCCGTCTTCACCGACGAGGAATTGCAGGACGCCATTACCGTGGCCATCCAGAAGGCTGAGACGCAGACGACGTGGCTCCGCCAGCAGCAGGCACAGACAGCCTGAATTGGATCGGTCCGTAGGCCCGGCCTTGGTGTCGGGCCTTACACTGCGCAGCTCGCGCAGCAGGGGAGAGTTTGTCTTCCGGGGGGGGCTTTTTTTCCTCCCGGCCGTGGTGTACGCTCTGGCCATGAACGACACATCATGCGATGGCCTGGCTCGAATTTCCCACGAGGTGGATTTCTGCGTTGTCGGCGGGGGCCTGGCCGGTCTCTGCGCGGCGGTGGCTGCGGCACGGCACGGCGCGAGCGTCGTGCTGATGCACGATCGCCCCATGCCGGGCGGCAATGCCTCCAGCGAAATCCGCATGTGGGTCTGCGGCGCCTTGGGCGAGAACAATCGCGAGACCGGTCTGATCGAGGAGATCGAACTGGCCAACATCCACCGCAACCCGCGCGGGGTCTGGCCGCTGTGGGATACCGTCCTGTGGGAGCTGGCCGATCAGGAAGCGAACCTCACGCTGCTGCTGAACTGCTCGGCCTGCGGGGCCGAGATGGACGACGGCTGCATTGCTTCGGTGAGCGGCTGGCAGAGTACGACGCAGCAATGGCATGACGTGCGGGCGAAGCTCTTTGCCGACTGCTCGGGCGATTCGATTCTCGCGCCGCTGACCGGGGCCGAGTTCCGTCTGGGGCGCGAGGCCCGCGGCGAGTTCGACGAGGACATCGCCCCGGACTCGGCCGATGAGTTGACCATGGGCATGAGCTGCCTCATCCAGGCGAGGCAGTACGATACGCCCCAACCTTTCGTCCGGCCGGACTGGGCGAACCTCTACGAGACCGACGAGGACCTGCCCAATCGCGACCACGACCTGACCTACTGGGCGACGAACTTCTGGTGGCTGGAGCTTGGCGGCATGGAGGATACCATCGGGGATACCGAGGCCATCCGCGATAAGCTGCTGAAGGTGGCCCTGGGGGTGTGGGACCACATCAAGAACCGCGGCGACCACGGAGCCGAGTGCTGGGGGCTGGACTGGATCGGCATGCTGCCCGGCAAGCGGGAATCCCGCCGGTACCTCGGCGACCATATTCTCACGCAGAATGACGTCCGCAGCGAGGGGCGGTTCGACGACCTCATTGCCTACGGCGGCTGGCCGATGGACGACCACCACCCGGCCGGGTTTGACTACCCCGGCGAGCCGACGATTTTCCACCCGGCCCCCTCGCCGTTCGGCATCCCCTACCGCTGCGTCTACTCCAGCAACATCGAGAACCTTTACTTCGCCGGGCGGAATATTTCTGCGACGCACGCCGCCCTGAGCTCGACGCGCGTGATGGCCACCTGTGCCACGCTCGGTCAGGCCATCGGCACGGCCGCGGCGATGGCGTGCGGGCAAGGCCTCTCGCCTCGGCAGCTCGGCCAGCAATGCATCGAACCGTTGCAGGACGCTCTGCAGGACGACGACTGCTACCTGCCCTGGCGGGCTCGGCCGATCAACGAACTGACGCGCGCAGCCCAGCTGCGCTGCTCGACCGGCGATGCGGAGCCGCTCCGCAACGGGTGGGACCGTCCCATCGGCGAGGCCGAAAACGCCTGGCCCTGCTCGGGTGGCGAGTGGGTGGAGTATCGCTTCGAGACACCACAGGCCATCGGCGGGGTCCGCCTGGTCGCCGACAGCGATCTCAACCGCAAGGCCAAGAATCTTCCGGCGAGCTATCCCCTCGGCGCCGAGCCCCGCACCATGCCCGGCTGTCTCGTGCGTGACCTCCGCATCGAGGGCGAAACCTCCGACGGCCAATGGGTCGAGATGGCGCGGGTCAGCGAGAATCGCCGCCGGCTGATTTGCATCGAGTCGCCCGGGACGTTCCTGGCCGTGCGTGTGGCGATTGAATCGACCTGGTCCGGCCCGGGTCGGCTGTTTGGCTTTGACCTTCTACCGGAGAGACCATGAGCGGATCGAGCAGTGCAATTGGCTTTGAAATCGAGCGGCATGAGTATGCGGCAGGACAGGAGCCCCGCCGCACGAGTTGAAAACGAATGGCTGGTGCCCAGCGTACGCCTTGGCGGCGCCATGTCTATGCTCGCATAGGCATGTGGCGCGCACAGCCGGGGGCGGCTGTGCCACACGCGTAAGCATGGCGTCGGGTTAACCAGTCAACGAATCAACCAGCTATCCCGCATTTCTCACCGGTCCGTTGATTTTTGTTGGTGACGACGATTGG
>CAZCDM010000168.1:0-5165 GCA_964497475.1 uncultured Planctomycetaceae bacterium | reverse complement strand
TCGGGCCGCCGCGGTGGGTTCGCCCGGTGTCGGTCGTCAGGCTGCGGGTGTCGTCGGCTTCGTCCTGGCTGGTCAGGGTCACCTTTCGGCTGCCGGGCGCGGTGTACCTGTGCGCCGCCTCGCTGGCCACGCTGCCGACATCCAGCGTGTCGGTCCGCTTGAGGCGAACCTGCGGATTGACGTAGCTGAAGGTTACGCTGCGGTACGCGCTGTGGATGTCACTCATGCTGCCATGCTGGATGCGGAGGTCGGCCTCGGCGTAAAAAGGGATCGGCGCATCGAGATGCCACCGGATGTAGCACGACGGCAGGTGCTGGAAGGGGATGCCCAGCTCCTTGCCCCGCAAGCCGAGGTCGCCCACGTGCCCGCCGAAGGGAAACTGCACGTTGAGGTTCGGCCAGAAGCAGGTCAGGTAGTAATCTTCCGTGCCCGTGCCGTGAAAGGCCGGGCTCCGCGAGCCATCGAGAAAGAAGTGCTCGTCGCCCTCGCACTTGTGGTCGTACGCCATCGACTGCACCACGCCGACGTATCGCCCCGTGCCGCGGAGTTGATCGAAGATCCAGTCGCCCCCGGCCGTGGTCAGCCCCTCGCGCGACAGGGCGGTCAGGTAGCCCGCCCGCTGCCGCGGCAGAGCCTGGTTGGAGATCACCGCCTCGACCGTGAGGTTTTCGATATCCTGCCCGGCCCGGAGGTTGATCAGCCGGACGCGGACGTTCTTCCAGAACGGCGGGCGGCTTGGCACCGGCCGGCTGGGAGCCATCGGCGCTGAGGAAATCGGGCACCTTCACCGTCCCGGCCGGGTAGCTCTCGGTGATGATGTGATAGAATTTCGGCTCATCCGGGCCCACCGCAATGCGGAGCCGTCCCGCGTAGGGAATCGGCACGAAGCTGTTGCCGCAATACTGCATGCCGTTGTGTCGCCCCGTGGCGGTGAAGCTCGACAGGGGCGCGGGGAAAAGCGGATGCTCGCCGCTGAAGAATTCCTCTTCGGTCAACGTCAGCCGGGGCTTGGCTTCGTCGTCGAAGAAGAAGTGGAGTTTCTGTTTCTCTCGGACGCCGGTGACCCACCAGCTGCGAATGCAGCCGGGCCCGACGGCGTCAAAGATGACGGCTCGACCCTCGGCATCTTGGTAGAGGGACCCGCCGGCGTCGATGTTCAGGCCCTTCTTGTTTCGGCTGGAGAACTGCTCGACCGTCACGCCCTCCGGCAGCAGCGGCAAGGCCGATACGTCATACGCGGCGGACTTCTTTCGGTAACTCGGTTTGGCCGCCATGAAACCTCCCGGGGCGGCAAACGGTTGCGGCAGGCACGCGGGCCACAATCCCGAACCTCTCGGCCCCGTCAGTCTACCCCTCGGGCGGGCGGATGCAAGGCCCGGCGATCAGTCATTGACCCGGCCCGGCCCGGCCGATACGATGACCCGCTCGCACGAACCAGGAGATGCAGATGGCCTCATTCAAACTCAACCTTGCGATCATCGACGGCTGCCCGCCGGCCCAGGACCTCGCCAAGCGGATCGAATCCTTCGGCCTGCCCGAAGAAGAAGAGTTCGCCGTGCTCAACTGCACCGCCAGCAGCTCGGCCGTCATGGCCACCGTCGTCCGACGCACCAGCCAGACCATCCAGAGGCTGGATACCGAGAACCACGAGGTCGCGTCGGCCTCGGTCGAAAAGGCCACCGCCCTGCCGGTCGGCATCTTCCCGGACAAGCACCGCCTGGAAGTGTACGAAGGCTCGGCCTCGGCGGTCGATTCCATCGCGGCCTTCCTCGCCGACGGGCTGGGCCTGAGCACTGTCGTCCAGACCGTCAATATCGACATCCCCTCGGCGGTGCGAACCCTCCAGCAGAACACCAAGCAGTTCCAGCTCAAGGGCATTCGCGTCAGCGAGTACGCCCACAACAGCTACATGCTCGGGCCGTACGGGCCGAAGTTCCTCGAAACCGAGGCGGGCATGGAGTTCCTCCAGGACTACGCCGACTTCTGCACCTCGGCCAGCGCCAAGTTCCAGGGCCCCCACGGCCGGGTCACCGTAACCATCTCGCCGAAGGCCTGCTTCCGCTACGCCGTCAGCAACGAAGACGACAAACCCTACGTCCAGAACCTTCTGCGACAGGTCACCGGAGCGGCCGTCGAAGAAGACTGATCCTTGCCCCCACACGCCGGGCGCGACACGATGCCCGCGAAAGGAACCCCACCATGAAAAAATCCCAGGTTGCCCTCATTGGCTACACCATTCGAGATTACTGCAAGACCGTCGAAGACTTTGCCGACGCGATGAAGCGCGTCAAGGCTATCGGCTACGATGCCTTCCAGGTCAGCGGCGTGGGCCCGATCGACCCGGCCGACATCGCACGCATCTGCGGCGACAACGGCCTGACGATCTGCGCCACGCACGAGCCCGGCGCGAGCATCTGTGACACGCCCCAAGCCGTCGTCGAACGCCTCGATGCCCTGGGCTGCAAGTACACCGCCTACCCGCACCCGCACGTGCCGATCGAATCGGCCGACGACGTGCGCAAGCTCGCCGCCCAGCTCGACCGCGCCGGAGCCGTCCTCCGCGAGGCCGGCAAGGTGCTGACCTATCACAACCACGCCATCGAGTTCAAACGCTTCGAGGGCAAGACGGCCCTGGAGATCATCTACGCCGAGACCGACCCGCAGAACCTCCAGGCCGAGATCGACACCCACTGGGTGCAGACCGGCGGCGGCGAGCCCACCGCGTGGGTCCGCTCCCTGGCCGGCCGACTGCCCCTGCTGCACATGAAGGACTACGTCATCGGCGAGGATGGCCTGACCAAGAAGATCACCGAAGTCGGCCATGGATCGCTCGATTTCGCCTCGATCTGCCAGGCCGCCGACGACGGTGGCTGCGAGTGGTTCATCGTCGAGCAGGATAGCGATTGGCTCAACGACGACCCCTTCGCCTCGGCCGAGTTCAGCTACAACACCATCCGCGATACTTTGCTGGGCTGAGCGAGGCTGGACAATAACCACCGGGCCGACACGGGCGCGCGGGCGTCAGTCGTCGTATGGGTAGCGGCGGGCGCGGTCTTCCAGCCGATCGGCGAAGCGGCTCGGGCTGCAGCGGTAGTCATCGAAGATGGCCCGCTCGATCTGCCGCCAGCCGGTCACGACGATGACCTTCTCGCCCAGCCGGGCGGCGCGGATTTCGTCGACGAGTTTCCAGAGGTCTTTACGGTCATCGCCGAGATGCGGAATCCAGATCGCCCGCAGGCCGTTTTCCTGATACGCGCGGATGTCCTGCACTTTATCGCCAATGCCCCACTCCAGCCGGGGGAAGCTCTTGCGGACCGCCACCAGCCGGGCCGATTTGGATCGGCCGGAGTCGCCGGCCAGTTCGCGCAGGCGGCTGAGCAGGATCGGTCCGGCCGGGTAGCCCTGGCGGATCAGCCACTGCCGACTCAGCCTCGTCAACTCGCCTGGCCGCTGGGTGAGGTAGATCACCGCGTACTGCTTCGCGATGCGACGCAGCACGGGGATCGAGTTCCGCATGGGTCGCCCGCCGTCCAGGAGCATCACGCGGAAGAAGCTGCTGTCGACCAGCGTGCGGTCGAGGTCGACCACGACGAAGGGCGTATCGGCCCGGGCGGCGAAGACGTTGATCGCCGCGGGGGGCAGATCCCGCAGCGCCGCCAGGCCGGGCGGAGTGGCGATCACATCGGCGGTAAAGCGGTATTGGCCTGGCCTGGCGCCGGGCCCGTCGATCTCGGCCCGGCCGTCGTCATCGGTAACCGCCACGCCGATGAGCTTGCGGTCGAGGTCGCGACGGAAGGCGATTTCCACGCCGGCGAGGTTCTGCTGCTCGGGGTCGTAGGATCGCAGCCGGACGCGGAGGCGGACGGGCTTACCGGGCAGGGTGAGGACATCGAGGCCGAAGAGGAGGTGACCGGCCTGACCCTGGCCGATGATGGCTCCGGCGATGGTCGCCGCCGTCGAGACCATGTTGCGATTCGAACTGGCCCGGCGATCGGATGGCCTGGCGTTGCGACGGGACTGCATGCCCCCATCGATGGCGCGGTCGAGCCCGGCGGGGAAATCCCGCGGCTGATGGTCGTCCAGGGCAAGGCCCCCGCGTCGCTCGTAGGCCGTATCGGCGTCGCGATCATATCGCCCGTCACCGCCGCGGTCGTACTCGCCGTAGCGAGGGTCGTCGTCACTGCGTGCGCTGCCGAAGGCCGGCCAGCGCACATCCACCCGGTCGGGGCTGTCGACGTTCACGCACGCCCCGGCCAGGATCGCCACGAGCACCAAAATGCCCAGGCCTCGTCGCACGATCAGTCGGCGGCGGTCTCGCCGCTGTTTTTCGAGCGGTATGGCTCGGCGTAGCTCTTGCCGTACTCTTCCCAGCTCTGGCCGTCGGACTTCTCGCCGTTGACTTCGACCTTCTCCGGGGCCTGAATGTTCACGCACCCGATCGACCCACCCAGAGCAACCAGAATCACCAGTCCTGCAATCCACGCCATCGTTTTCATCGTCGTCTCCTTGTGACGAACCCGTGCCCGGCCGACTCGTGCAGCCGGTTTGCGAAAGTATAGCACAGCGCCCCTTCGCAGGCCAAGCCTTGCACCCGCCGGGCCAGTTCGCCCGGCTCGTCGCGCCCGGGTTTGTAGCCCCGCAGCAGATACCCGAAGCGATACGTCCGGCCGGTCGGCAGGGTGTACTGCTCGAGCGTCTGAGGCCCGCAACTGCCGCCGCCGAGCCCTCGCTGATGCAGATCGACCCGCAGGAAAACGTCTTCCCGCGGCGAAAGTTCGCAGGTGTGCTCGGCGATGAAAAGGTCTGCATCGGTGTAGTGACTGGCCGAGCACTCCAGCAGGTGATCGGCGGCGGCGAGCAGCAGCCCGGCCGAGCGGCCCTGCTGCAGGGCAGCCCAGCGGACGTCGCAATGATTGCCATGCTCCTGCGGCATGATGTAGTCGACATACTGCTCGGCGACGGTGCTCTCGTACCGCCCGACGGGCGCGTCTTTGCGGTCCCAGTAGGTTTCCTGCGGCCCGCGGCCGAGGTAGCAGAACCGCTCGAAGCCGGGCGGGGCGATCATCTCCACGCCCATCCGCGGCAGCGAAGGCAGCGAGGCGGGCACCTTGACGACGTGGGCCGCGAGGATCGTACCGTCCGGCAGGAGGCGGAACGTCTGGCGG
>CAZCDM010000167.1:0-5169 GCA_964497475.1 uncultured Planctomycetaceae bacterium | reverse complement strand
TGTATTCCTGCTCCAAAACCGCATCCAACTGCTCCGGTGTAATCCCTTGATCTTCGATGACTTAACTCCATTAGGCGCCATTGCCGTAAGCCATTATAAATCAAGGGCTAACATCGCGCCAGAAAAAAATGTCAGTCACCCCTGCAACTCGGCCGGGGTCAGCAGGGCGTCGCTGTCGGGGTCGAAGGCTCGCAGGGCGTCGTCGATTTCGCGGGCGGTGCGAACCTGCTGCCGGGCCAGCTCGGCCTGGCCCGCCTGCCACAGCCAGCCCGCATAGGCCAACCGCAGCCTCGCGTTGGCTGGGTCGAGTTCGATGGCGCGGGCGTAGAACGTCCCGGCCGGTCGGCCGAGGGCAGCGGCGGCCTCGGCACGCAAGCGCCAGGCCGACGACCGCTTCGGATCGCGCTGGGTGGCCTGGCCGGCCAGGTCCAGCGCGCGGGCGTGGTCGCCCATCGCAGCGAAGACCCGCGCCGCAGACATCGCCGCCAGCGCGTCGGTCGCATCGGCGCGGGCGAGCCGTTCGGCATCGGCGCGGGCAGCCGGCCCCTGCCGATACCGCAGCGAGGCCGCCAGGTCTGCCGCGGCAGAGTGCCGCGCAACGATCGGTCGGGCCACGAGAACCCCCGCGCCCAGCAGTACCACCGCCACGGCCAGCACCGCCCACCGCCCAGCCCGAAGCACCCGCCCGGGCCGGGCTGCCCCCCCTGCCGCCGCGCCGGCGGCGATCCAGAACGCCATGGCCACACCCGGCGCCCAGAAGCCGAACGTCACCATGTTGTGCAGCGCGAACGCCCCGGCCCCGCCGGCCAGGGCAACCCGAAGCCAGCCCGATCGGCTCGGCTCGTCGGTACGCACCGGCCACCAGCCCGCAACAGTCAGCGCCACGGCCAGGACCAAGCCGGGAAAGACTGCATCGAGAATGAAGAAGCTGATGTTGGCCTCGGGGGGGCTGGCCTGGGCCGAGCGGGCCGCGACCACGCACCCGGCTGCGACCAGGCCGACGCCAAGCACCCCCCGCCGATCGGTGGGCCGGGCTTCGGCCGGCGGTTCGGGTGGCTCGCCGCCCGGGCGAACGGCCAGGACCACCATCCCGCCGGCCAGGGCGATCCACAACAGCCCCACCGGCCAGCCGTACTGCACCAGCGCGTGGAGCACGGCGTTGTGCGGGGTTTTGACGGCCTCCTCGGCCTGGTAGCGTCGCACGGGCAGGTACGCACTGGCGAAGTTGCCCGGCCCGACGCCCTGCACCGGATACTCGGCCAGGACCTCCGCCGAAGCCGTCCAGTAAAACCAGCGGATCGTCAGCGTCTTGACGCCCAGACTATCGCGGGCCAGGCCCACCGCCGTAACCGCAGCCGCCCCAGCCACGACCAGCCCCGCCACCGCAACGACGGCCTTGCGCCAGTGTCGCGCCAGCTGCGCCCGATAACGCAGCACAATCGCCACCGCCACCGCCGCAACGCAAAACGCACCGATCGCGCCGCGGCTGCGGGTCAGCACCAGGGCAACTACAGCCAGAGCTGCACCGACTGCCGCCAGGCCGGCGGCGATGGGCTCGGGTGCGACCTGCCCCTTCGCCAGCGCCGGGCCCTGCCTCGTCTGCCAACGGGCCGAGGCGATTTTCGCAACCGCCAGGCCCACCGCCGCGGCCGCAAGCACGCACATCGCCGCGCCGAAAAGGTTGGCCAGCGAGAAAAACCCCGAGACCTTGTTATCGAGAATCCGGCTGGCCAGCTCGGCCTGGCCTGGCTCGCCCGCGACCAGGCCGGCCGCTGCCGAGCCGTACGCGTGGAAGTAGGCGATGCGGTCGGGAATCTCCCAGCCGAACTCGTAGACCGCCTTGACGCCCAGTGCAATGCCCAGCCCCGCCAGGCTCAACGCCACCTGCCGAAAGGCCCGCCCGTCGCGGCAGAGCTGGATCGTGACGAACCCGGCCGACAGCAGCGAGACCTGATCGATCCACGCCAGCCAGGCCGACGGCCGATCGCTCGCAGCCCAGACGCTGCCCAGCGAGCCGGCGGCAAAGAGCACCACGCCCAGCCCCATCGGCCTGCAGCAGACTTCCAGCCGACCGCGCACGGCGCCGCTCAGTGCCCACAGCCCCGTCGCCGCCAGCAAGGCGATGGCGAAGACGATCCGCGCCAGGTCGCTGCGGTCGACATCGACCATCGCGCCGCCCGGCCCGACCGGGACCATCGCAGCGGCGATGTTCCGCACCGGCTGAATACGGAAGGGCATCTCCGCCAGGAACGCCCGGCTGCAGAGCGACGCCAGCAGCACCATCACCGCCAGGCTGCACAGCCACCGCGCGACCCGCTGGCGAGCGGGCGATGCGGGCGGAGGCATTGGCGTGGCGTCGGGCATGTCAGTCGTCTCGTCGGGTCGATTCCAGCAGCGCGATGATCGCCAGGATCGCCACGGTCTGCAGCCCCAGCAGCAAGGCTGAATAGAGGCTGGTCGTACTCGGCAGGATCACGCCGCCCACGGCCGTGGCTGCGGTGGCGAGGTAAATCGTCAGCACGGCGGTGCGGACGGTCATGCCGCGCCGCAGCAGCCGATGCGAAAAATGTCTCCGGTCGCCAATCATGGGGTTCCGCCCCTCGCGGATGCGGATGGTAAAGACGCTGGCGGTGTCGTAGAGCGGCACGGCCAGGACCATCAGCGGCACGAGGACGCCCTGCAGCAGGCTCACCTGGCCCGGGCGGGTGTAGGTGGTCATCGCGCTGAAGCAGGCCAGCAGAAACCCGATGACCAGCGAGCCGGCGTCGCCGAGGAAGATCTTCGCGGGCGGGAAATTGTGCGGCCAGAAGCCCAGCAGCGCCCCGAGCAGCACGGCCAGGGCCCCGGCGAGGAACCACTGACCGGTGGTCATCGCCACGGCCAGCAGCGCCGCAGCGGCAATGGCCGCCACCCCACAGCACAGCCCGTCCATGTTGTCGAGGAAGTTCATCGCGTTGGTCATGCCGACGATCCACAGCGTGGTAACGATGACACTGCCGACCGGCCCGGCCAGGGTGAGCACGCGAACCCCGCAGAAAAGCACCACCGCCAGGGCTGCGACGACCTGAACGGCGAGCTTGACCCACGGGCCCAGGGCGCGTTTGTCGTCGATGAGCCCCAGGACGTGCAGCGCGGTTGCACTGAGCAGGATGCCCATCGCCTGGGGCGTTTTGACCGCGGCGCCGGTGAGATGCTCGGCCAGGCCCAGCCGCTCCAGCCAGGCCGGCGGGTTCGTTGCCGCCCAGATATTCGCCACAGCCAGCCCGGCCGTCATGACCATCAGCACCGGCCAGAACACCGCCGAGCCGCCCAGCAGCGGCGTGGGTTTCTCGTGAGCCTTGTGTCCGCAAGGGATGTCGAGCAAGCCGATTTGCCCCGCGACCCGCCCGGCCAGGGGCGCAGCGAAGAAGCTCAGCACCATCGTCACCAGCAGCAGGGCCAGCAAGGCCAGGCTCATGGTTCGTCCTCCGGGTCGGGGTGCAGTGCAGCCCGGAGCTTGTCGCGGGTGGCGGTGAGGAAGTCATCATATCGTCCCGAGGCGTAGTCGGGAAAGGTCCAGGGCAGTTTCTGCCAGCCGCGACGATACTGCAGGGTGATTTCCGCGAAGACGCCTGGGCCGATGGCGATGCGGTGGGCGAAATCTTTCATGCTGGCCAGGACGAGCTTGGCCTCGGTGAGGTAGCCGGGGTCGAGGTTGATCGGCCGGGCGATGGGCTGGGGCGGCTGGGCGAAGTCGTCTTCCATGGCGTTGGTGAGGCTTTTGATGGTCGCCAGCTCGGCCGGGTCGATCAGCCAGCGGAAGCTGACGAACTGCCGCAGCAGCGGGCTGCCCATGGTGGCCTGGTAGTAGTCGGTCTGGTCGAAGGGGTAGATTCCGCTGACGGTGTCTTCCGGGCCGAAGCGGGCCTTGAGGGCGGACCGCGCCTGGGCGAACATCTCCAGCCGGCTGGAGATCATGCCGCAAAGCAGTTTGACTTTACGCGGGGTGGATTGCTCGGCCATGGGGCGATTGTCGCGACCGGCCGGGGCGGTGTCAATGCAGGCGGATGTTGCGATGGTTCGAGCCGGGCCGGGGGGCTACAATGGTGCGATGATACTTGGATCGCACCTGAGCATTTCCGGCGGGCTGGACAAGGCGTTGCACGCGGCGCGTGGCTATGGCTTCGAGGCTGTGGCTCTGTTCGTGCGCAACCAGCGGCAGTGGAAGGCGCCGCCGCTGCAGGCCGAGCAGATCGACGCCTTCGTTGCGGCGCGAAGCGAGCTGGCCATCGCACCGGTGGTGGCTCACGGCAGCTATCTGGTGAATCTCGCCGGCAAGGCTGAGACGCGAACCAAGAGCATCGACGCAGTGGCCGAGGACCTCCGCCGCTGCGAAGCGCTGGGCATTGAGTACCTGGTGATTCACCCGGGGAGCAACCCCGATGCGCAGCGTGGCGTGGAGCAGGTCTCCGCCGGCGTGGACGAAGCGATCGACCGCAGCGAGACGGCCCGGACGATGCTGCTGCTGGAGACGACGGCCGGCCAGGGTAACTGCCTCGGCTGGCAGTTCGAACAGATCGCCGCCCTGCGCGCCGGTGCGGGCCGGGCCGACCGCGTGGGGTACTGCTTCGACACAGCCCACGCCTTCGCAGCCGGGTACGATCTCCGTTCAGCCCGGGCGGCGGGCGAAACCATCGACGCCTTCGACGCCGCCTGCGGGCTGGAGAACCTGCGGGCGATTCACTGCAACGACTCGCTCAAGCCGCTGGGCTCGCGCGTCGACCGGCACGCGCACATCGGCCTGGGGGAAATCGGCGAGGCGGGCTTTGCTGCCCTGATCAACGACCCCCGCCTGCAGGGCGTGCCCTTCATTCTCGAAACGCCCAAGGGCCATCGCGACGACGGGCGGGATTGGGATGAACTCAACGCCGAGACGCTCCACCGGCTTCTCGGCCAGAGGCCCGACGCTTAGGGTATTTTCATAACCAACGTCGTCACGGCATGGTGTCATTCTGAGCGTAGCGGGTTGCGAAGCAAGCCGCGAAGCCGAAGAATCTTTCCACGAAAAGACCCTTCGCTTCGCCCACAGGGCTTCGCTCAGGGTGACAACGGCACGCAGAATGGCTGTAAAATCCACTAGTAGTCTGTCCCATCTAAAAGAATGGGTAGAGTCGCTTCAGTTTCACTCGG
>CAZCDM010000166.1:0-5183 GCA_964497475.1 uncultured Planctomycetaceae bacterium | reverse complement strand
ACGAGTCAGATCGCTCAACGGCGGAGTTGGGCAAGGCTATCTGGGAAATCCCGGCAAAAAGCCCTTCTTCGATGTCGACGTCTGGCGATCGACGACCATCCACTACCCCTTTGCGATGGACTACGGCCTGCACAACTGGTACGGCTATCAGTGGGGCGCGGGCCCGGCCGTGCAGAAGGCCTTCACCAAAGCCACCGGCAAGGAATTCGACCCGGCCTGGCTGATCGACGAAGGCCGATTCGGCGTGGTCGACTACCCCCCCACCCAGCAGTACCTCGACTGGATCGACTTCCGTGTCAACGCCCTCAAGCCCATCTGGAAGGCCGAAGTCGCCGTCTCCCACGAACTCGGCAAGCCCGTGCGCGTCTTCTGGGGCGATTACTGGATCGGCATGGAGCCGTACTCCGACTTCCTGACCGAAACCAACACCGACGCCATCGTCAAAGCCTGTGCCGACTCCATCGTCGTCCGCATGATTACCGACATCCCGGCCGATATCGGCAAGGTGATGCGGTTCTTCTGGTTCAGCGAAAAAAACGGCACGCCAAAAGAGACCGCCAAAGACCTTCTCTCCTGGTGGACCGACATGCGACGGGCCGTGCTGTTCCGCTGCCCCGACGGGCTGACCTGGGGGGGCAAGTGGAGTTCCTTCGTAGAGGCCATGAACGTTCCGACGATCCAGAAAGCCGTCGGCCAGGCCACCGATGAATTCCGCCTGGCCCATGCGCTGCTCAACGGCAAAAAGGCCTACACCCACCCCACCACCGTCTACGTCATCAACGCCTGGGGGCCGCTGCGGTCCTGGGCGGTCTGGACCAACTGGATGTACCCCTCCACGAAGTTCCAGCGTCACCTGACCGACCTGCCCGTGAACGTCAAGTTCCTCTCGCTGAAGCAGATCGCTTCTTCCGGCGTGCCGGCCGACGCGACCGTGCTGATCAACTGCGGCGAGCCGGGCAGTGCCTGGTCGGGCGACCACTGGTGGGCCGACGGCAAGGCCGCGGCCGCCATCCGCACCTTCGTCAAAAACGGCGGCGGGCTCATCGGCATCGAAGCCCCCTCCTTCAGCCCGAACGATAAAACCGCCTGGCAGCTGGCGGATCTTTTCGGCGTCGACCAGGCGGGCTATACCAGCCCCGAGGCCGAGGCGGGCCTGTTCAGCATGTTCGATATCAAACGCACCGACAGCGATCGCAAGCCCGCCCGATTCGAGGCGACCCTCCAGCCCACCGACGCAGCCCACTGGATCACCGCCGGCCCGGGCAGACTGACCCAGCCGGATATCCGCACCACCGTCACCGCCAAGCCCATCGCCGACGACCTGACCGTGCTCTACACCGGCCCGGCCGAGTCGGGGCTGATGGCCACGGCCCGGCAGGTCGGCAAGGGACGCTGCGTCTACCTCCCCGGCGTCAACGACCGCGGCGATGCCTACAGCGTGTTGATCCGTCGGGCGATCTTCTGGGCAGCCAGCCAGGAGAAACTCCACGACCGTCTCGTCGCCGATGCCCCGGCCGTCACCGTCTACGCCTACCCCTCGGAGAATCTGCTGATCGTCGCCAACCGCCGCAAAGCCGACGTGACCACCATCCTGCGATTCGACCCGACGCTGTGGGACAAGTCGATGACGAGCGTCCGGCTGGAAGAGGTCCTTACCGGCCAGGCCGGCCCTGTCCTGACCGCCCAGCAAACCCGCGACGGCGTGACCGTCAAGCTCGGCCCGCGCGAGGTGCGATACTACCGCCTCAGCCCGGCCAAGAAATGACGCGCGACCACATCAAGGCCCGGCCGTGACCACATCGGCTGCGATACGCTGCAAGACCTTGTCGGGCTTCTCCGGCAGAGGCTCATCGTAGCGTCGCAGCCCGAGGTGCTGCACCAGCCACGCCCGCTGGCCCGGACGAATCACCCTCAACGGCCCGTTGTTTTCCAGCTCGCCCCAGGCGGCCTGGTCGTCGCCCGAGCCGACGTAGCAGGTCACGTTCGCCCCGCCCTCGGAGTAGATCTCCCTCGGCTGGAAGTCGGCATGGACGCTCAGCACCGTCTCGCCATCCACCCAGGCCGACCAGCCCGCCTCGCTGCGAACGCCGCTCTTCGTCGACTTGTCCCGCGGCCGGAACAACACACCGAGGGCAAACTGGTCGATCACGAACGTTTTGTCTCTCGGGTTGCGCTTGGGCACGAAAATGACAGACCGGAACGGCCGCGGCGGCGCGTCGGCCGGGAGAGTCCGCGAGAAGGGAATCACCGCCCGGCCGCGACGGGGCACAGACACGATCGCCCAGGGCGCGATCTCGCGCGGCTCGCTTCCGGTGTTCTTGAGAAAATGCCGAATCGTCAGCGTGCTGCCCCTACCGGCCAGGGAGACCTCCATCCCCGCCTGCAAACCCCGCCTCGGCCGACGGATCGGCGAGGACCACCGCCCGGCGGGGCTCACGAGCAATCACGCGCCCCGGCTGGGCGGCCGGCACGCCCGAGAGCGGGTTCTGCCGCGGCTCGAGGAACTGCGTCCGCACCCCGCTGTACTCGATATGCTGCGGGTGGATATGGAGCACCGACTCGCCGCCAACCGGCCGATACACCACCACTCGAACCACCGGCCGGGCCGAGAGGAACGCCTCGACCTCGCCATTGCTCAGTCAGACGCCCTCGAAGCCGCCATGGCTCTGCAGCGTAACGGATTGCTCCTCCGCCCCGCTGCAGCCGCCCAGCAGGGCCAGCCAGCAGACCAACACCATAGCCACAATCTCGCGCGTCAGTTTCGTCATGAAAATCTCCTTGGCAGCTACTGTTGAATGATGAGCATGGGCGGCTTGGCCAGCCCTGAGCGGACCAGGAGGTAGCCCTCCTGCCAGTTATCCTCGTAATGGACGAAGCTCCGCGGGCCGACGGCATTGCCCCGCCGGGCCTGGTGCAACGGCCCGTGGGAATTGCGCCGGTTGCCCAGCACCTCGATCTCCAGTTCATCACCCTTGCCGCGCAGCCACTCCGTCACGTCCAGTTCATAAGGCGGCCAGAGCACCGTACCGGCATCGCAGCCGTTGATGCGAACCACCGCCGTCGAGCCGCCCAGGCCCTCCAGGCGAATCACCGCCCGCTGCCGGGCTGAGAGCTTTCGGCTGAGTTTCGTGCGGTAGGTCAGCGATCCGCTGTAGAAGCTCAATCCCTGCCGCGTCCAGTCGCCCAGGCGAAGCTGGCGGACCGGCCGAGTGATGCGGACCTCGCTGCCGCGCACGGCCGTGCCGAAATCTCCCAGCAGATAGGCACACTCCAGCCCCGGATGGGTCGCATCGTAGTGACAGGTGAGGCTCAGGCGGTTCGTCCCTTCGACGAGCATCGCCGGGCTGAGAGGCACGCGTCGCAGCGAGGGGTCGACCCACCAGCCGCACTCGGCCTCGACCTCCACCGGCCGATCATTCAGCATCACGCTGTAGCGGTCGGGCACTTCCAGGGCCAACCACAGCTCGCCCGTGGGGCGATGATCCACCTCGAACCTGTAGGCCAGTTCGACCGTTTCGCCCGGGCCGGGGTCGCAGCCGATCTGCGTCCAGGGCTGCTTCATCTCACCGCCCCGCCGGGTCAGGCCGATTGCATCGCGCACGCGGCGGTCCATGTCGAGCACGTCGGCCGGGCTCTGCCACGGCCCCTTGCCCACGCGCCCGCCAGGCCGATCCAGCACGAGCACGTTCGGCTCGTCGAGCGTGATATCCCAGCTCTTGGGGTTGATCGGGCTGCTGCGGATGGTTTTGCGTTTCGGTCGGCGGGGCAGTTTGGTGCGCTGTTTGCGGCGGGGAATCTCGAACAGCCGGCTGCCGATGGGCGGCAGCGATGTGCGAATCTCCCAGCCAACGGACGTCTTGCGTGCCTCGGCGAGGTACCGCTCGCCGGTTTCGGCATCGAGTTCGATGGGTTGGCCGCTGCACTCGCCAAAGCCGCTGATCCGCACCTCCGGCAGGTCGAGCGTGCGGTCGAGAACGCGGCGGTCGGCGTGGCGCGATTGTCCGACCCGCCCGATCTTCTCGCCGATATTGCAGACAAACAGGTAGACCGCCTCGTCATCTTCCCGCAGGAGATAGAGCGTCGATTCAACCGCCCTGCCCTCGCCGTCGGTAGTCGTCACGCGACGGGTGACGCCCTGGACCGCATCGACCAGCCGCTTGCCCTTGTGCGGCACCCGGCCGGTACTCCGAGCCAGTTTGGCCGGGGCGGCCGAGGGCTTGGCGTCGACGTATTCTGCGATCTCGCCGGCGAAGATCACCCGTCCGCCGCGGTCGGCGAACCGTTTGAGCAGCTTCAGCGTGCTGCTGCGCAGAGTGATCGTCGGCGGGACGATCACCGCACGGTACTCAGCCTGACCGACGCGGAGAACCGGCGAATCGCTGGGCGTGACCGACCCGTGGCGGGAAAGGATATCTTCGTCGCCATAGTCGAAGTCCAGATTCGCCCGCAGCAGCGTGTCGCGCAGGTCGATGAGTTTTTCATCCAGCGAGCCGGGCTGGACCCCAGCAGGCTGCCAGCCGCGGCGGCAGGTCATCCAGACGCTTTCGATGGGGAACACGACCAGCAGGTCGCGCACTTCCTGGCCTCGGGTCATGGCGGCGTTGACGCGGGCGAAGTAGTCTTCGACGCCCTGGTAGCACCGCCACCAGGGCGACTGGTAGAGGATGCTCGCGGGGTAGTCGCGCTTGGCCTCGCCGAGGAGGGTGTATAGCGAAAGGTGCTGGCAGCGGAGGTTAATGCCCATGGCCGCCTGCCAGTCGCCAATGGCCTTGTGACCGGCCAGGGGGAAATCCCACCCCGTGCAGCCATAGGTTTCCGTCAGACGCCAGGTGCGCCCGAACTGCCTCGCCGCCGAGGAGACCATCCGGGCCGTGTCGTACTCCCGCCAAACCTCGGTCAGAAGATCCATGCCCGGCGCCTGCATGTATTCGTAGAACCGCATCGCACTGCCAACGACTTGGGTCTGCATGGTCATCGGCTGCTCGCCCAGAACATGGCCGGTATGGGCGATGCCGTTATCATCGCACCACTGGCCGATCTGCCTGGCGAACGACTCGACAAACAGGTGCGTGACACAGTCGTGATAGTCGTGCCGGGCGGGCGTGACGGCCTGGCCGTCGACATCGTAGTCCCGGATTTCCCGGATGAAAACCACAATTCATGTATAATGAGGCATTGTTTGA
>CAZCDM010000165.1:0-5230 GCA_964497475.1 uncultured Planctomycetaceae bacterium | reverse complement strand
ATGCTAAATCGGAATCCAACGGTTGGGTTCCAGAATTATTGTGCAACAGGCTCTGAAGGGATTCATTGTAGAAAGGGTTCGTTGGAGAGGCCGGCAGAAATTTTATGGAAATCGCCGGTTCGCAATCTGGCGGGTCTATAATTGAATGTTTCAACTGAAACCTTTCGCCGATAGGGGCGAGAGGCGTTCAAGCCGCAAGTTATAAAAAGGGGGTCAGGCGTCGGTTGCAGGGTGCGACCGAGCCGTTTCTTCACAGGATGGTCGTCGAGCAGGAGGTTCCTGCTGGCGATCGATATGGAAAAAGATTTACATATGTACAAGATTACAGGTTTGCTGATGCTCGCAGCGGCGACGGTACTGATGGGCTGTGGCCCCTGTGCCGACCCCGTCGAGCCGTGTAAGGAGCCGGCCGCCAAAGCCGGCGGGACCTGCGGCGAGATATGCCTCCACAGCGTGGAAAAATATCTGCCAGGACCCGACAAGAGTTGCAGCACCGTCTGGGTGAAGAAGACCGCGCCGGAACAGGTGCAGGTCGGCCAGGCCTTCGATTATCAGATCAAGGTCCGCAACCTCACCAAGGCGACGCTGCACGACGTGAAGGTCTGGGATGAAGTGCCCAACGGCATGGTCATTGTCAGTGCCGATCCGGACATCACCCGGATGGATCGAGGCTGGGCGGTCTGGGATGTCGGCCAGATGAAGGCCGATCAGACCCAGACGATCAATGTCCGCGCCAAGGCCGTTCGCGTTGCCACCCTCAAGCCCTGTGCGGAGGTCACCTACCGTATGGAGCAGGTCTGCCTGGCGATCAACGTCGTCCAGCCGGCGCTGCACATCACCAAGACCGCCCCGGCTGAGAAGCTGCAGTGCGATACGATTCCGGTCGAGATCACCGTCAAGAACGACGGCTCGGGCCCGGCCTGCAACGTGGTCGTCTCCGACCCGCTGCCGCAAGGCCTGACCACGCTCGACGGCAAGAAGGTCCTCAAGTACAACGTCGGCCGCCTCGAAGCGGGCCAGTCCAAGACCTTCAAAGAGCAGCTCCGTGCGAGCAAGACCGGCGCGTTCACCAACACCGCCATCGCCCAGGCCGACGGCGACCTTCGCGCACAGTCCACGCCGGTGACCACCGTCGTGACCAAGCCCGAGCTGGACGTCAACATCGCCTGCCCGGGAATGCGCTACACCGGTCGGCCGATCGCGTATGAAGTGCTCGTAGCCAATGGCCCCGAAGCGACTGCCGAGAACACCACCGTCACGGTGACCCTCTCGGGCGAAGGCACGGCCACGAAGGCCTCCCACGGCGGCAGCGTCAATGGCAAGACCATCACGTGGAACCTCGGCACACTCAAGCCGCGGTCCAACAAGACGCTGACCTTCCATGCCAAAGCGGGCAACCCGGGTAAGGTAACCGCCGTCGCCCGCGTCAACGCCTCGTGCGGCCAGGCCGACGATGAGTGCACCACCGACGTCGAAGGCATCCCGGCTCTGCTGCTGGAAGTCATTGACCTGGAAGACCCCATCGAGGTTGGCAATATGGTGACCTACGAGATCACTGTGACCAACCAGGGCTCCAAGGCCGATACCGGCATCCATATCGTCTCCGAGCTGCCGAGCGAGCTGCAGTTCGTCGATGCCGCCGGCCCGACCCAGGGCAAGGCCTCCGGCCAGAAGGTGACCTTCGGCAAGCTGCCGAGCCTGGCCCCCAAGGCCAAGGCCACCTGGCGCATCACCGCCAAGGTGACCGGAACCGGTGACGTGCGGTTCGCCACGGAGCTGACCAGCGACCAGCTGACCAGCCCGGCCAACGAAACCGAACCGACGCGTCTGTACAAGTAACCGTAACCCGAACCCTGACGCACCGCGTCAGGCAAGCCCCGCACAGGCCCGGGCAGTACGAAACGTGCTGTCCGGGCCTTGGGCTTGGATGCCCAACCGAAAGGAACTCCCATGCCTCGACGTACCCTCTGTACACTCGGGCTGCTGCTGACGGGCCTGGTCCTGGCCGGCTGCGAGATGAACACCTCCTCTTCCGGCGAAGCGAAATCGAGCGGCTACCGCAAGGACCATCCCACCGCCGGGAAGATCGATATCTCCCCGGAATCGATGGAAACCGCCGCAGCCTCGGGCTCGCCGT
Source organism: uncultured Planctomycetaceae bacterium (assembly GCA_964497475.1). GTDB lineage: Bacteria > Planctomycetota > Phycisphaerae > SM23-33 > SM23-33 > CAZCDM01. The sequence continues at coordinate 3,093 of CAZCDM010000165.1, read as the reverse complement.
TTATTGGCCAGCCGGCCCCGGCCTTTACCCTGGCCGATCAGAACGGCAAGGCCATCTCGCTGCAATCGCTGAAGGGCAAATGGGTGGTGCTCTACTTCTACCCCAAGGACGACACACCCGGCTGTGCCTGCCAGGCCACCGAGTTCACCCAACTGCTGACCGAGTTCGACCGGCGCAACGCTGCCATCTACGGCGTGAGCCCGGACAGCCCGGCTGACCATCGCAAGTTCATGCAGAAATACAGCCTCCAGATCGATCTGCTGAGCGATCCGCGGCACAAAACGATGCGCGAGTATGGCGCGTGGACGGAGAATACCCTGGGCGGCAAGACGTATGGGCGGGTGATCCGCTCGACGTTCCTGATCGGCCCGGACGGCCGGGTGCGATACCACTGGCCCGAGGTCATCCCCGAAGGCCACGCCCATCGCGTCAAAGCCAAGCTCGAAGAACTGCGCAGCTCGTAGCCGGTCCGCCGGCTGCATCGGCTGCCTGTAATCGCGCGGGGAGGTTTTTTCAACCTTCCCGCGTTGTTATGCGCTGTGGACGTTCGATGTCGTCGGGAATGTAAAAACCTTCCCGCGTTGTTATGCGCTGTGGGGGTTCGATTCCGTGGGGAATGCAAAAAATCATGCGGGGTTGGCCTGGTCGTAGGCTTCGCTGATGCGTTTGAGGATCGGGTTGCGGTACTGGTACCAGATGCAGGCGGGGATGGTTCGGACTGCGCCGTCGGCGACGTCTTCGTAGGCGAAGACGGCCCGGCAGCTGTGCAGCCGGTGGCGGTCGATGGCGTCGGGCTCTTCGAACGGCAGGATCGCCACGCGCAGGGCCTGCTGAGGCACGAGGTGTTTACGGAAGAGGTCTTTGCTGCGTCGGCCGAGGAATTTGCCCAGCACGATTTTGCCCAGCGAAATCGTCGGGCACTGTCGGCAGTAGCGTTTGAGGACCAGCGTCTTGCGCACCATGGGCCAGAACGCCCGGAGGATTTTGATCTGCCCGCGGAGCCGGTCGAGCCGGCGGTCGGGGTTGAGCTTCGCCAGGGCTGGTTCCAGCGCACGACAGGTGGAGAGAATCTCCCGGGCCAGTTGGCTGAAGGGGACGCGCAGGAAGTCGTTGATGCTGCGGTAGCCCTGCCCGTCGGACAGCAGCAGTGCGAACGATTCGCAGTTGGGGTGTACGCCACCGAGCATGAGCGTTTCGCTGCGCGATCGCCGGCGGAAGAATCGCCTCGGCCCGCGAAGGGCTTCCAGCACGCCGGTGGGCACGAACTCGACCTTGCCCGGCAGGTGTGCGTTGACCATTTTTTCGACGTCCTCGGGCGTGGTGGTCTGCTCGACGTGGTACTCGCCCGGCTCGAAGGTTTCAGCCAGGGGGATCAAGCCCAGGTCGCGAATCCACGGGTAGCGGTGGAGGGTGTCGAACATCTCGCCGAGGTAGGGCTCGTTGACGTCGCGGGCCACGCAGGAGACCACGGCGTGCTTGTGGTTGGTGTGGTGGTCGAGGTTGGCCAGGGCGGCGAGCTTCTTTTCGAAGACGGCCCCGTTGCTGCGGAGGGTTTCGTAGATCTCGCGGCGGGGCCCGTCGAAGGCCAGGCGGAACCGCACCTTGGCAGCGCAGAGGGTTTTGCAGTATTCCTCGTCGGCGAGGGTCAGGCCGTTGGTGACCACGCAGGGTCGCAGGCCGTGGCGTTTGGCGATGGCGAGGATGTCCAGCAGGTCGTTGCGGACGGTGGGCTCGCCGCCGAAGAGCTGGACATTGGGCGGTGGGTCGAGCTGGCCGAGGGCGGCGAAGATTTTTTCGAAGTAGGCCAGCGGCGGATTGAAGTCGAACTTCATCTCGCGGATCGTCGCGATGCAGATGGGGCAGTTCATGTTGCATCGGTTGGTCACGTCGAGGAAGACGATGGTCGGCTGGTGCGATCGGCCGCAGGTGTCGCAGGCGAAGCTGCACGCGTCGGGCTCGGGCATGAGTTCGGGCCAGTCGGTGCGTTTGGCGGCCCAGGCGGCGGCGTCGTTGCTGACGATGCGATCAGTCGGGCCGCAGGCGGGGCAGTGCTTGCGGAGCAGGACGGTGTTGTCCTGCGTAACGAACTCGGCCGGGGCCGGCGTGCCGCACTGTCCGCAGCGGGCGAGGTTCGCCGCGGCCGGGGCAGCCGGCTGTGGCGCTTGAGTGGAATCGTGCTGTGTCGTGGTCATGTCGAGGTCTCCTTCCGTGGTGACCGTACGGTGGAGCGAAATACTGCGGTGTGCATTGTATCGGCCGGGCGGGTTAGTCAAAGGTTAATAATTCCGGCCTTGCCGCCGTGTATTGACAAAGGCAAAGCAGATGGTAGGCTCGTGCACATCCCGCCTCCCCCCCGCGAAGGGTGGGGCATCGAAAGGCACTTTTCCATGCTGAACGATCTGACCCGCATCAAAAACCGCAAGACCGGCCGCTGCTCGTCCTGGGCCACCGATGGCCGAAACGGCGACGCCTGGCACGTCCCGGCGAAGTCCACCGCCGTGCTGGCCGACATCCAGGGCCCGGCCCAGATTACGCACATCTGGATGACCCAGGGCAAGCACTACCGCGAGTGCCTACTGAAGATTACCTACGACAATGCCCGCAGCCCGAGCGTACTGGTGCCGCTGGGCGACTTCTTCGGGCTCGGCCATGGCATCGTCAACAGCTACGAGTCGATGCTCTTTACCGCCTCGGCTGCACCCCAACGCAACAACACGTTCAACCAGGGCTGTGCGCTGAACTGCTACGCCCCCATGCCCTTCCGCGAACGTTGCGTCGTCGAGCTGGTCAACGAAAGCAGCGAAGATCATTGCCAGTTTTTTTACGTCGATTACGAGACGCTTGATGAAATGCCCGAGGAGGCGGGCTACTTCCACGCCGAGTTCCGCCGGACCAACCCCTTCGGCGGGTGGGGCCACGAGATCACCGCCAACGCGCCCCAGGCGAACATCGCGAACAAAGAAAAGCTCGCCTGGGAAAGCAACTACGTCATCCTGGAAACCAGGGGGCGGGGCCATTACATCGGCTGCAACCTGTTGGTTAGGGCTTGCTGAACAGGACTTTACTGCTGATTTTACAATTGGATGGCTTGCG
>CAZCDM010000164.1:1552-5249 GCA_964497475.1 uncultured Planctomycetaceae bacterium | reverse complement strand
TGTCTTCGCCACCGCGGCGTAATACCGGCCCGGAAGAGATATTCAGCAAGCCCTGTTTACGTCTGGGCGTTGGCGGTTACACGTTGGATGAATTCGGTTTTCGCGGCGGTGTAGGCGATGCGGTCGCCGGCGTGTTCCTGGGCCAGGTGGCGTTTGAGCTGGGCGTACTGGTCGGCCAGGTCGGGTCGGCTGCGGAGCAGGCCGCGGAAGGCCAGCTCGCGACTCTTACAGCCCACCTCGCCGAAGTGCAGGTGGTGCGTTCGCAGGCCGGCGGTATCGCGCCGGATGCACCAGGTGAACCACGGCGGAACATCGTCGCCGAAGCTCGGCCGCCAGAAGCAGTCGTACCCCTGCGGTTCGAGAATCTCCGGCACGAGAACGCGGGCCCATTCGACATCGCTGACTTCGATCACCATGTCGACGATGGGCTTGGCGGCCAGGCCCGCCACGGCCGTGCTGCCGAAGTGCTCGATCCGCACGAGCAGCTCTGCGGGCAGGTCGGCCAGGAGGTGATCGCGTTCTTCGTTGAAGCGTTGCGGCCAGGCCGGGTCGTAAGCGACCACCTCGACGTGCTCGGCCGTGACGCGAGCGATTTTTTCTTCGAGCGTCTCAGCCATGGTCAGACGAGGTCCGGCAGTTTGCCTTCCAGGACGATCTGCCGCAGGACGTGGGCCACGCCGTCATCGTCGCAGTGGTCGGTGACGTGGTCGGCCACCTGCAGGCAGATAACGTGCCCGTTGGCGACGGAAACGCCCACGCCGGCCCAGTGGATCATGCCCGCGTCGTTGACGTTATCGCCGATGGCAATGACATTCTCCGGCCCGAGGTGGGCGGCATCGGTCAGCCGCTTGAGCGCGTCGCGTTTCGAGGCGGCCTTGTGCATGATCTGCAGCATTTTCTTGTTCGCCCGGTAGGGGCGAATCTGCTCGGCGAGGTCGGCCTTGATGGCCTGCTCGACCTGATCCAGCGCGTCGGGGTCGCCCAGCAGCATGAGCTTGGTCGGGCCCTGCGTGAGCCATTTTTCATACGGGGCGATCAGGTCGGGCATGTCGGCCTTGACGGCTTCGAAGTTGCGGCTCTGGTCGCGGAAGTCGGTGAACCACTTGTCGCCGATGTTGGCCGAGAGGTAAATCTTGCCCGGGAAGCGATCCTTGGCCCAGCGGACCAGCCCCCGCGCCACGCCGTAGGGAATCGGCTGGTGAAAAATCACCTTGCCCGAGGATGGCTGCCACAGCAGCGCCCCGTTGTAGTTGATCATCGGGTCGTTGAGCCCGAGCTGGCGGTAAAACGGCAAGCTCGACCGCGGCGGCCGGGCCGTCGAGAGCACGATGCTGACGCGCCGCTCCCGGCGGACCTCGCGCAGAACCTCCACCGACTCGGGCGTGATCTGCTTCTGCGAGTTCAGCAGGGTTCCGTCGAGGTCGACGGCGACGAGCTTGATGTCAATCGATGCTATATCCATGAACCAAGGCTATGATAAGATGTCGCGGCAAAGGGCATGCACAAAAAAACCGCGGCCCGCGCAACGGTTCCGCTGGTTATACATCTACGGATAGAGGATACCATCGGCCCGACCCGAAACAAGAGGATAAGACCATGTCCATGAAGAGTATCGGCATTTTGGCCGTCATTACTTGTCTTGCCGGAATAATTCCACCCGCCCAGGCGGGCGATGACAAGCCCAAGGACCTCCACATCAAGTCCAGTTCCAACGTGGGAGGCATGTTTGTCGCCAACGATAAACGGGGCAATCGCTGGGATATCCGCCTGCACCAGGGCATGCTCGGCTCGGGGACGAACAACAACCTCGCCAACAGCCCCTACCTGCGGATCGGGGGCAGCAGCTTCCGAACCAACGGGCAGGGGAAGCGATCCAAAGACGGCAAGGAAATCGAGGTCGGACCCTGGACGCAACACAACCTCCGCATCAGCCGGCGCATCCGGTTTTTCTCCAGCGAGGGCATCGCCCGGTGGCTGGACATTTACGAGAACCCCACCGACAAGGCGATCACCATCGTGGCCGAGGTTCGCGTCCAGATGAATTTCGGCCACCGCAAGACCATCACCATCCGCGGGAAAAACAGCGTCGGCAAGGAGGACTGGGGCTTTTACACCGTCCAGGGCAATACCTCCATGCCGCAGGTGCTGCACGTGCCCTTCGGCCCCGAGGCCGAAAACCGCCCCGCCATTTCGCTGCAGGGTAATTACTACCGCTACACCTACAAGGTCACCGTCCCGCCGAAGGATGTGGCGGTGGTGGCCTACTTTCTCGGGCAGGAAACCTCCACGAAGGTGCTCGCCAAGCGGATGAAAGAGTTCGACCCGGGCAGCTACTTCACAGACCTCAGCCCGGCCCTGCGGCAGCGCATCGTCAATTTTAACTTCGGTGGCGGCGGGCTGCGATTCGACATTGACCGCAGCAAAGCCTCCGACCAGGTCGAGCTGTACAGCGGTGACCGCATCTTCGGCTCGCTCGCTAATGACACGTTCACCCTCGCCAGCCGCTTCGGGCCGATGGAGATCCCCGCCGGGCAGGTGCTGGGCGCCCTGGCCGACCCGGCCGACCGCGGCGCGTTGCTGGTTCTGCTGGCCGACGGGCAGATCGTCCGCACCGAATCGCTGGCGGCGCCGCTGGCGGTGTCCATCCCGGCCGTCGGCCGACAGGACATTCCCGCCGCGGACATCAAGGCCTTTGCCTTTCAGATCGACGAGAACCGCCCGGCCGAGGTTCCCTTCCGCGGGCCCTACCTGCGGTTCCGCACGGGCGAGAGGCTTGGCTTTGCCGAAGCCTCCCTGCCGCTGACGCTGACCACCCCGGCCGGCGAGGTCCCCCTCGACGCCGACGCCATCGCGTCCATCCGCTTCGAGACCGAAAAGCAGCCCGCCCACGTCGTGACCTTCCGCAACGGCTCGACGCTGACGGGCCTGTGCGCGACGGACGCCTTCGACCTGACGCTCCGCCAGGCCGGCTCCCAGAGCATTGCCCGCGCCGATCTGGCGGGCATGGTTTTTACCAACGAAACGGACACGACCGACGCCCCGGCCTCGGCACAACTGGCCAATGGCGATCACCTCCGCGGCCGACTCGGCGGATCGGCCATCCAACTGACCACCGCCTACGGGCCGGTCTCGATCAACCCGGCCAATGTCCGCTCCGTCCTCGCCGATGCCGACCAGGCCGGCCAGCTCAAGGTCACCATCTGGAACGGCTCGGTGCTCACCGGCACGATCGACAAGCCCCTGACGTTCCAGATCACCCCAGGCCCGGCCGTGCAGCTCTCCGCCGGACAGATCAAAGCCGTCCAGCAGAAAAACCCCCTGCCGCCCGAGCAGATCGCCAAACGCATCGAGGCCCTCATCAAAAAGCTCGGCTCGGAAAGCTACCAGGACCGCCAGGACGCCCAGAAGCAACTCATCGAAATCGGCCCGGCCGCCCTGCCCCTGCTCCAGGAGTTCAAGGAGATCAACGATCCCGAAGTCAAGCAACGCATCAAGACCATCATCGAGTCCATCGGCCCGGCCCAGAGCATCGAGACCGACGACGCCGACGAACTGGACACCGAATCCGACGTTCCCCAGATGATGCAATTCTAGCCAACCCCAGGAGCCGCCCGTGAACCGTACCGCCCTGTATTGCATCGTCGCCGTGAGCTGCCTGCTGAGCACACGGCCCGCCCCCGGCCAGCAGGTCCGCATC
>CAZCDM010000164.1:0-1452 GCA_964497475.1 uncultured Planctomycetaceae bacterium | reverse complement strand
ATGGTCGTCGCCGAAAGCAGCCAATCCAACCGCCCTGCCGTCGTACACCTCTGGCAAATGGAAGGCTTCGACAAAGCGTTTGCGGTCAACCGCCAGAACGACAATCTCACTCTCTCGATGGATCTGACCATCCCGGCCGGCAAGACCGTCGGGCTGTGCCTGTTCAACGCCCAACGCGACTCGGCCGACGAGGCACGCGAGTTTCTCAACACGTTCAACGTCGCAGATGCCCTGACCGACCTCGGCCCGGCGGTCCGCGAGGCGATTGTCAACGCCGGCGGCTCATTCGTCGCCCTGCCCGGGCTGATCCTGAACCGCACAAAAGGGACCGACCAGCTTGCCCTGGCTGACGGCGCGAGGCTGGACGGGACCATCATGAACAAGACCTTCTCCCTGGAGACCAGCCTGGGCAAGGTTCTCCTGCCGGCGGAGAAAATCCTGGGCGGGCAGTCCATTCGCAACGGCCAGGCTGTGCGCATCGCCCTCGACGACGGACAGATCATCGACGGCCGATGCGATCAGCCCGTCGAAATCACGCTCGCCGACGGCACGACACAATCCCTGCCGTGGTGGAAACTCCGCTGGATATCCTACCGCCTCGGGTCGCCCCGACCGGATTTCGCCACCCCCGCCCGGCCGATGCTCGTCCTCCGCGACGGCCAGCGATGGGCACCCAGCCCCCTGCCGAAAACCTGGACGCTGCTGAGCAACCTCGGCACACTCACCCTGCCCACAAAGCAGATCGCCTCCATCCGCCTGGCGACCGAGCCCGGCCAGCTCCAGCAGGTTACCCTGCGCAACGGCTCGACGCTCTCGGGCCTGCTGAAAAACCAGACCCTGCAGGCCCAGGTCGGCCCGGCCGATAATATATCCCTCGAACTCATCAGCGAACTCTTCGTCACCGACGAGAAGACCGCCCCGCCCAACCAGGCCGTTGCAACGCTTCGCGGCGGCGATGTCATCCGCGGGCGAGTCGAATTCCGGCCACTGGATGGCCTGGTCCTCGCCTTTGATGGTGCATTGCCGCTGGTGCATATCAAATCGCTCCGCCGAATCCCCAACACGAGACGGTTCAAACTCACCGATCCTTCGGGCGAGGTCCACACCGTGGAGCTCAAGGGCAAGGCCATTGGCATCTCGGCCGGGCCGGGGCTGGAATTCACCCTGCCGGTCGGCAGCCTGCAGAGCCTCACCCTGCCTGCTCCGGAGAAACCGGCCGAGCCAGGAACATGCATAACCGCAGAGGCACGGTAAACCACAAGTCGTTCTGCGAGTCGTTCTGTGCTTGAGGCGTCCCCGGCTGAAAACGAGAAACGACAGCCTGTTGATTCCAAGACACCAGGAACTGCTGTGCTGGAGACGTCTCCGAGCCCTGCGTCTCGGTGGTGAACTATTCTCGCTAGCCCGCATTTCTCACCGGTCCGTTGATTTTTGTTGGTGACGACGATTGGT
>CAZCDM010000163.1:0-5249 GCA_964497475.1 uncultured Planctomycetaceae bacterium | reverse complement strand
GGAGAAACCATAACCAATGTAATCAGAATACCTTCTGACGGCAGTGCCATTCGGCTCTATTATGATTTGAAGTGTCTGTAACCGCACGCGCCCGGCCGGGCACAGACCAGGCAGAGCGGATCGGCTGCGATAGCGGCGGCCTGACCGGGCTGGAAGGACTTCCATGGCCCCGGACCGTCAGGACATCCAGGCTACCCTCGCCGGTGACGGCGAGGCGTATCGCCGGCTCGTCGAGCGTCACCAGCAATGGGTGGCCGGCCGGATGTGGCGGTTCACGCGCGATCGGCGCGAGGTGGAAGAACTCCTCGCCGACGTGTTCGTGGAAGTGTACCGCTCGCTGCGGAGTTTTCGCGGCGAAGGGTCGTTCCGGGCCTGGCTGGGTCGGATTGCCACGCGGCGCGGGTATCGGCTGTGGCGGCGACGGAAGAAAACCAGTTGCGAAGTGCCCCTGGCTGACTGGGACGCACCGGCCCGGCCGGGGCGGGACATCGAGCAGGCCGAGGCGGCCGAGCTGGTCCATCGGCTGCTGGCGGAGCTGCCTTCGCGGGATCGGCTGATTTTGACGCTGATCTACCTCGAAGGGCTCTCCATGGCCGAGGCCGCCGACCGGGCCGGCTGGAGCGAGACGATGGCGAAGGTCCAGGCGCACCGCGCCCGGAAAAAATTGCGGACGCTAATTGAGCAACATCCCATCGGCCGATCCGTTAGACTAGAGGATGAACCATGAGCAATGAGAAGATGACATTTTCCGCCCTGGCCGACCGGGCCCGGGCCGATGAGCCGCCCGCGGTCGATGTAGCCGACGCGGTGCAGGCCCGCATCGGCCAGCCCCGTCGCGACGTGCTGCTGTGGGTGTTCACCACCGTATCGGCTGCGGCTGCGATGGTGGTGGCCGTCATGACCGTCCGCGAGCTGCTCATGAGGCTGGACGCACTGCCGTCTCTGACGGGCCCGGCGGTGGGCCTGGGGGTGCTGCCATGACCGCTACGCCCAACCAGCCTCCGCTGAAGCAACCCGGCCGCGGTTCCGCCCGCCGGCTCGTGCTGCTGTGCGTGATTTTCATCAGCGGTGTGGTCATCGGGGCCGGGCTGACGATCTGCACCGGCGCGAAAGATTGGCCCCGCCCGCCGCGAACCAGCGAGCAACGGCGCGACGCCCTGACCGAACGCATCGCCGAGAAGCTGCAGTTCAACGGCGAGCAGACCGAGCAGCTTCGCGGGGTGCTCGGCGAGCGGATCGCGCAGGTCATGGAGCTTCAGTGGTCGATCAGCCCAGCCAAGCGCGTCCAGGCCGAGCTGCTCCGCGATCAGGTCGAGGCGATCTGCACCGACAAGCAAGGGGCTGCCTGGGGCGAGCTTTACGGCCGACTCGAAGCCAAGTGGTTCCAGGCCGACGCGGAAAAACCCGCCGCCAGCCAACCAACATCCCAGCCCGCCGATGCGGTAGATGTCAGCAATTGATCGGCTGGGGAGTTATCCACAAACGTCCGATAACTAACGCAACAGACTGGGCGCAAAAGGTCGTGATTGTGGGTAACCTGTCGACAACCGGGGGTGCCATGGAGGTTCTTTGGGGTAAAATGCTGCTGTAAAAGCAATTGCGGCTTCGTAAATAGTTTGTAAGGATTGGGGATTTCTTATTGCGTCTGTGGGGCGATGTGGTATATTGTCGAATCCTCCCCTGCCGTACGAAGTGGCAGGTCTGCCCAAATGCAGGCAGGGAAATGAGCTCTGGCAAGGACGCATCGAGGCTGAATCATATCGGCTGATCGGTGAGCCAATCTCTCTGGGCAGGAATCGGCAATCGGCTGCGGGGTATCACTGGTTACTGTACACCCGCGGCAAACCCGCAAGACCAAAGTAAGGTTAGTTAAGATGAAGACGTTAGCACAGATTCGCAACATTGGCATATCGGCCCACATCGACTCGGGCAAAACGACCCTCACCGAGCGGATTCTCTTTTACGCCGGCCGCATTCACCGCATGCAGGAAGTGCGTGGTGGCGATGGCGGGGCGACGATGGACTTTATGGAGCTCGAGCGCGAGCGGGGCATTACCATCGGCTCGGCTGCGACGAGCATCGAGTGGGGCGACAACCGCATCAACGTCATCGACACCCCCGGCCACGTTGACTTCACCGTCGAGGTCGAGCGTTCCCTCCGCGTGCTGGACGGCGGGGTAATGCTTCTGTGCAGCGTCGGCGGCGTGCAGAGCCAGTCCGTCACTGTCGACCGCCAGATGAAACGCTACGGCGTGCCGCGCATCGCATTCATCAACAAAATGGACCGCCAGGGCGCCGACCCGGCCCGCGTCATCACCGACCTGCGCGAAAAGCTCAACCTCAACATCGTGCCGATCCAACTGGCCATGGGCACCGGGGCCGACCACGCCGGCGTGGTCGACCTGATTACCATGGAAGCGATCACCTTCGATGGCAAGGCCGGCGAGACCGTTACCCGCGGCGAGATCCCCGCCGAGCATGCCGAGCTGGCCGAAGTGGCCCGCCAGGAAATGCTCGAAGCCCTCAGCATGTTCAACGATGAGATGATGGAGCTGCTGCTGGAAGAGGGGGACATCCCCGAGAAGATGATCCACGAGACGATCCACGAGGCGACGGTCAATCTGGATATGGTTCCGCTGATGATGGGCTCAGCCCTGGCCAACAAGGGCGTCCAGCCGCTGCTGGATGCGATCTGCCGCTACCTGCCCAGCCCGCTGGACCGCACGGCCTTTGCGCGCGATCACGACAACGAAGCAGCCGAGACGCCGCTGACCTGCGATCCCGACGCACCGGCCGTGGCCATGCCGTTCAAGATCGTCGACGAAACCTTCGGCCAGCTCAGCTACACCCGCGTCTACCAGGGCACGCTCCGCAAGGGGCAGACCTACACCAATTCCCGCACGGGCCAGCCCGTCCGCGTCGGCCGTATGGTCCGCATGCACGCCGACGATCGCGAAGACATCGACGAAGCCCGCCCCGGCTCGATCGTCGCCCTGGTTGGCGTGGACTGCGCCTCGGGCGATACCATCTGCGGCGAGGGGGCGAACTTCTCCCTCGAATCGATCTTCGTGGCCGACCCGGTCATCAGCCTGTCGGTCATCCCGGAAAGCTCCGCAGACCAGGACCGCATGGCCAAGGCCCTCAACCGCTTCATGAAGGAAGACCCCACCTTCCGCGTATCGAGCGACCCGGAAACCGGCGAGACGGTCATCGCCGGCATGGGCGAGCTGCACCTTGACGTCTACATCGAGCGGATGCGCCGCGAGTACAAAGCCAACATCACCGTCGGCCAGCCGAACGTCAGCTACCGCGAGGCCCCGACCGTCGAAGCCGAGTACGACTACCGCCACAAAAAGCAGACCGGCGGCTCGGGCCAGTTCGCCCACGTCAAGGGCCGCATGGTCCCCATGCCCGAAGAGTGCGAAGACAACTACGATTTCGAAGACAACATCACCGGCGGGCGCATCCCCAAGGATTACATCCCCGCCGTCAACAAGGGCTTTGAAGAGGCGATGAAGCAGGGCCCGCTGGCCGGCTATGAGATCGTCAAGGTCAAGATGGCCCTCGACGACGGGTCGTACCACGAGGTGGACTCCTCGGAGATGGCCTTCCGAACGGCTGCCATTCAAGCCTTCCGCGAGGCGTTCAACAAATCCAAACCCTGCCTCCTCGAGCCGATCATGGGCGTCGAGATCGAAACGCCCGCCGAGTTCCAGGGCTCGATCGTCGGCGACATCAACAGCCGACGCGGCATGATCCACGCGACGGAAAACCGAGAGGACTATTCCCTCGTCCGCGCCGAAGTGCCGCTGGCCAACATGTTCGGCTACGCGACCGTCCTGCGAAGCCTCTCCAAGGGCATGGCCACCTTCTCCATGGAGATGAGCCGTTACGCCCGCGTGCCACAAAGCGTGGCCGAGGAAATCATCACCCGCCGCCGGCAGCAACGCGAAGAAGCGAACAAGTAGAGGCTTGTCACGCCAGCCGCTTGTTCCGTATTCCGGAGGTGTGGCGATGTTTGACAAAACGCCCAAAGTGCGCCCGCCGCTTTCGGACAAGATGCAGGCGATTTATGTAGAGCACTACAAGTCCAACCGCGAGGGCAGCTCGGCCGCATCGTCGCTGGCCCAGTGGATGGAATCATGGCTGCACAAGCGCGTAGCCGACGATGTGCGTAAGGGGTGTTCCAGCACCATCCGCACGCTCGAATTGGGGGCCGGCACACTGAACCAGTTGCAGTATGAGCCTGCCGTCGGGCCGTACGACATCATCGAGCCGTTCGTCGATCTGTATAAAAACTCTCCCGAGCTGGATCGTATCGATAATGTCTATGCAGATATCGAAGAGATCGGCCCCGATACGCAGTATGACCGGATCACGTCGGTGGCGGTTCTCGAACATGTGTGCAATCTTCCGGATGTGGTGGCCCGGTGTGCCCTGCTGCTGGCCGACGGCGGGGCGATGCGTTCGTCCATCCCGAGTGAAGGCACGTGGCTGTGGACGCTCGGCTGGATGATGACGACCGGCCTGGAGTTCCGCCTGCGGTACGGGCTGAACTACGGCGAGCTGATCGCCCACGAGCACATCAACACCGCCGACGAGATCGAAGAGATTCTGGAGTACTTCTTCACCCGCAATCGGTGTCGCTGCCTGGGCCTGTCGCGACGTCATTCGTTCTACCGCTACTACGAATCGTCCGGGCCTGACAAAACCCGCTGCCGCGACTGGCTGGGATTGTAACGGCCATTCAACCGTGCAGTGGGTCTTGCGGTCACGCCGATGCGGATGACCGATATCCCCGAGCCCCAACGGGGCGAACGTGTGTAGCCGTGGGCGCACTTGTCCTCCGTAGCCTTGGCGAAGGAGGAAGCCCACGGTTTTCGGCTTTCGTAAATCCCAGCCCTGAAAGGGCGACAGAGACGACCGCCAGCAGGACTTTCGCCCCTTCGGGGCTCATTGCTTTGGGGCACGGTTTCCGGGGGCTCGCGCCCCCGGCTAGAAACTTCCGGGCCTTCGGCCCTGAAAACGTACCCCCCTGCCGGGCCTTCGGCCCTGAAAATTTGTTTCGCCCTTTCAGGGCTGACATTCGATCGGACGTTACCTCCGGCTGGCGCCGGGGGCTATTGCTGTCTCGGGCCTTCGGCCCTGAAAGCTCATCCCCTCCCCGCAATCGGGTCATGAACCTGAAATAACGTATGGGTATCTTGAAAAATTGAACTTCAACTTGGCGTAGGGTACAATCCTCCCAT
>CAZCDM010000162.1:0-5268 GCA_964497475.1 uncultured Planctomycetaceae bacterium | reverse complement strand
CCCGAGTGAAACTGAAGCGACTCTACCCATCCTTTTAGATGGGACAGACTACTACTGGCCCGGCCAACGCGCCGCCTGATCCGCCGCCCCCAATTTATGTCGCACACCCCACAGTTTAAGAAGCCGTTTATACATTGACCAAAATCGACCTTGCGGGTATGATGAAGGTGTAGAGCTAAGCGACGATTCGACATTGAAAAGTTGACGCTTCGCCCTTTGCCTTGTACCGGCCCGACCGGGCCAGCGATGTAGTCTGAGGAGGCGAAAAGAACAAAAGACCGATCGATCGAGGGGAATCCTTCGTCGGTCTTTTTTTATGCGCTGATCTCGCCTGGGCCATGGCCGCTTGACATTCCCCTGCCCGGGCGGTATGGTCTGCTCAGCCGGTGGAGAGAGCCCATGGATCGGGCCGCCGAAGGTGCAAGCCCCGCGGGGCGAAACTCTCAGGCAAAGGGACACCGGCGATGATCCTCTGGAGAGTCCACGGCTTGGACACCGAAGGGGCATGGCCGAAAGGCCTATCTCTCAGGTACCGGGACAGAGGTGCAATCCGCATCGTGCGGGACAATTTGCACGCCATGTCAATCGGGACTGCTGCGCACGTTGCAGCGGCCCGCCGGAGACCGCTATGACTTCCCCCCGAACAAGCCCGCTCCACGAGCTTCATCTTGCCCATGACGGCCGGATGGTCGAGTTTGCAGGCTGGTCCCTGCCGGTTCAGTTTGCCGGCGTCCTGGACGAGCACAACCACACCCGTTCGGCCGCGTCGCTGTTCGACTGCTCGCACATGGGACGCCTGCGGATCACCGGCCCCGGCTCGGCCGAGGCGCTCGACGCGGCCATCACGCAGCACGCCTCGGCCCTGAAGGTCGGCCGTGGCAAGTATGGCTTTGTCCTCAACGACGCCGGCGGCGTCATCGACGATACGATTCTTATGAGGCTGGCCGAGGACGATTTTCTGTTGGTCGTCAATGCTGCCACGGCCGAGTCCGACCAGGCCGAGCTGACCCGCCGCCTGGCCGGCCAAGCTGAGCTGACCGCCGAGACCGGCGCGAAAATCGACCTCCAGGGCCCGGCCAGCCGGACTGTGCTGCGCGAAATGCTCGGCGAGTCGATCGACGCGTTGCGATACTTCAGCTGTGCGGTCATGGAGATCGAATCGGCCCGGGTGGTCGTCAGCCGAACCGGCTACACCGGCGAACTGGGCTACGAGCTGTTCGCCCCGGCCGAGGTGGGGTTGAGCCTGGCTCGACGGCTGCTGGCCGACGGCCGGGTCGCGCCGGCCGGGCTGGGCGCGCGCGATTCCCTCCGCCTGGAGATGGGCTACCCGCTCTACGGCCATGAACTCAGCGAGAGCATCACGCCGCTGGAGGCGGGCCTGGGGGCGATGCTCGATCTTACGCGCGACTATTCCGGCGCGGCCGCCTTGCGGGAGCAAGCATCGGCCGGGCCGAAGCGGTTGCTGGTCGCCCTGCGGACGCATCAGCGACGGCAGATCAAGCCCGGCCACGTCGTCCGCATCGACGGTGAACCGCTCGGCGAGGTCTCCAGCGGCGTGTTTTCGCCCAGCCTCGGCGAGGCGGTGGGCCTGGCGTTCATCGCGGCCGACCGCTCCCAGGTGGGCCTGGCCTGCGTGGTCGACACCGGCCGGGCCGAGATCGAAGCAGAAATCACCGAACTACCATTCTACCGGCAGGGGTCCTGTCGGGATTGACCATCACCACACCGGGAAAGGAGATTCCATGATTCCGGACGATTTGTTGTATACCGAGCAGCACGAGTGGCTTCGCGTCGAGGGCGACGTGGCCGTGGCGGGCATTACCCACCACGCCCAGGAGAAACTCGGCGATATTACCTTCATCGACCTGCCGGCCATCGGCGATGCCCTCAGCCAGGGCGGCGAGGCCTGCGAGGTCGAATCCGCCAAGGCCGCCAGCAGCATCTACAGCCCCGCCTCCGGCGAGGTTCTCGCCGTCAACGAAGAACTCACCGACCACCCCGAGTACCTCAACGAGGAACCCTACGGCAAGGGGTGGATCTTCAAGGTGAAGCTCGCCGACACGGGCCAGCTGGCCAAGCTGCTCAGCCCGGCCGACTACGCACCGCTGACCGAGGAGTAGCCATGCCCTTCATCGCCAATACCGACCGGCAGCGAGAAGAAATGCTCGCCGCGATCGGCCTGACCGGCGAGGACCTCTTCGCCGATATCCCGCCCGAGCTGCGCAGCGATCCGCCAGCCATCGGCCCGGCCCTGGCCGAGCAGGAAACCCACACCCACCTGCGCGACCTGGCCGAGCGGAACGACACGTCGCTGACCAATTATCTCGGCGGCGGGTTTTACGACCACTACATCCCCGCGGCCGTGCCGGAGCTGGTCTCCCGCAGCGAGTTCTACACCGCCTACACGCCCTATCAGCCGGAGCTCAGCCAGGGCACGCTCCAGGCGATTTACGAGTACCAGTCTTCGATCTGCCGGCTGACGGGTATGGAGGCCTCCAACGCCTCGCTCTACGACGGCGGGACCGCCCTGTACGAGGCGGTGATGATGGCCCTGCGCCAGACGCGCCGCCAGAAGGTCATCGTCGATGGCTCGGTCAGTGCGATCTACCGGACCATCCTGCGGAGCTATACGCGGAATCTGGGCATTGACCTGGCCGAGCCTTCGCCGGCCAACGGCCTGCCGGACCGCCAGCTCCTGGCCGATCAACTCGCCGCCGGCGATGTCGCCGCCCTGGTCGTCCAGACGCCGAACTTCTTCGGTATTATCGACGACGTGACCGACCTGGCCGAGCTCGCCCACGCCAACGGTGCGCTGCTGATCGTCAGCACCTATCCCATCGCGCTGGGGCTGCTCAAGCCGCCCGGGCAGATGGGGGCCGACATCGTTACCGGCGAGGGCCAGTCGCTGGGCATGGCGCTGAACTTCGGCGGGCCGTACCTGGGCTTCATGGCCGCGACGGGCAAGCTCGTCCGCAAGATGCCCGGGCGCATCGCCGGGCGAACCAAAGACGCCCAGGGGCGCGATGGATTCGTCCTGACACTCCAGGCCCGCGAGCAGCACATCCGCCGCGAGAAGGCGACCTCCAACATCTGCACCAACGAGGCGCTCTGTGCCCTCACGGCCGTGGTCTACCTCAGCCTGCTGGGTCGCAACGGCCTGACGCGGCTGGCCCAGGTGTGTGCCGACAAGGCCTGGTACGCTCAGCAGAAGCTCCTGGAGATTCCCGGCGTGACGCTGCGTTTCCCCGACCGGTGGTACTTCAACGAGTTCGTCGTCGACCTGCCCAACCGGGCCGACCGCGTCATCCGCAGGCTGCTGGACGAGGGCATCTCGGCCGGGTTCCCCCTCGAGCGGTACTACCCGGCCATGGCCAACAGCCTCATGGTGGCTGTGACCGAAAAACGCACCAAACGCCAGATCGACCACTTCGCCCATGTTCTGGAGGCGAGTCTGTAACTGCACAAACCGGTTAACCAGTTAACTGGTTAACTGGTCAACTCGCAGCTATCCCGATAAGGTACTCCCATGACCCACAAACCCACCCCATTGATCTTCGATAAATCCATCCCCGGCCGGCTGGGCGTTCGCCTGGCTGACAGCGACGTCCCCGTCACCGCCGAGTTTCCCGCCGCGGTGCTGCGCGACACGCCGCCGGCCCTGCCGGAGCTGACCGAACTCGACGTCGTGCGCCACTTCACCGCCCTGAGCAATCGCAACTTCGGCGTAGATACCGGCTTTTACCCGCTTGGCTCGTGCACGATGAAGTACAACCCCAAGATCAACGAACGCATCGCCGCCTTGCCCGGCTTTGCCGAACTGCATCCGCTGCTGCCACAGCTGCCCAGCGGCGAGTACCGCGTCCAGGGCGCCCTGGCTGTGCTGCACCGCATGAACAAGCTGCTGTCGAATATCTGCGGGATGGCTGCTTTTACCCTCCAGCCCCTGGCCGGTGCCCACGGCGAGCTGACGGGCGTGATGCTGATGGCTGCCTACCACCGCGCCCGCGGCAATGACAAGACGACCATCCTTATTCCCGACTCGGCCCACGGCACGAACCCCGCCAGCGCCGCCATCGCCGGCTACGATGTCCAGACCGTCGCCAGCGATGCAACCGGCGTGATGGACCTCGACGACCTCCGCGAGAAGCTCGGCGATCACATCGCCGGGGTGATGCTCACCTGCCCGAATACGCTGGGCATTTTCAACCCGCGCATCGCCGAGCTGTGCGAGATGGTCCACGCCGTCGATGGGCTGATGTACTACGACGGGGCGAACCTCAACGCCGTCGTCGGCCGCTGTCGCCCTGGCGATATGGGCTTCGACATCGTCCACCTGAACCTGCACAAAACCTTCTCCACGCCGCACGGTGGGGGCGGGCCCGGGGCCGGGCCGGTCGGTGTGGTCGAACACCTCGTGCCGCACCTGCCGATCAGCGTCGTCCGCGACCGCCCGGACGGGACGTACTGGCTGGATTACGACGACCGCGACGGGGCGTCGATCGGCTACGTCGCACCGTTTTACGGCAACTTCGGCATTGTCCTGCGGGCCTATTCGTACATCCTCATGAACGGCCAGGAGGGCCTGCCGCGCATCAGCGAAAACGCCGTGCTCAACGCCAACTACATCCGCGCCCGCCTCAAGGACCATTACGACCTGCCGTACCCGCAGGTCTGCAAGCACGAGGTGGTCTTTTCCGCCGCCCGCCAGGCCCGCCATGGCGTCCACGCCGTGGACATCGCCAAGGCGCTGATCGACCGTGGCTTCCACCCGCCGACGGTCTACTTCCCGCTGATCGTCGACGAGGCGATGATGATCGAGCCGACCGAAACCGAAAGCCGCGAGACGCTCGATGGATTCATCGACGCGATGATCGACATCGCCCGCCAGGCCGAGGACGATCCCGAATCGTTCCAGGCCCTGCCCCAAACCACGCCCGTAACCCGCCTGGACGAAACCGCCGCCGCCCGCAACCCGGACCTGGCCAGCCTGGGCTGAAATGTTCTAACCAAGGAGTTTTGCTATGACGGAGTACATCGGATTAATCATAACACTGCTGTTAGGTAGTTTTCTGACGTTGCTTGGGTCATATGCCGTGCACAGATGGAGCATGAATAGGGAAAAAATAGCAGAAAAAATCAATAATCTTAATCAAGCTTATTGGTCTTTTTGTGAACACAGGTTGCCTTTTAAGGAGTATATGACCCACGTATACAGGGCTTGCTGAACAGGACTTTACTGCTGATTTTACAATTGGATGGCTTGCGATT
>CAZCDM010000161.1:0-5318 GCA_964497475.1 uncultured Planctomycetaceae bacterium | reverse complement strand
AGGGAGTGAAAAGACCAGCGAGGCCGAAAAGTGAATTTTTCAAGGTGCCCTGAAGGAACCGCCCGGCCCGGCCGGCGGAGTGCTTACTGCGCGGGCAATGCATCGTCGGTGACGACCCGCACTGGATGGCTCGGCCTGGACTGGAGCCAGGTGTTGACCAGCCGGATCACCTTGCCAATGTCATCCGGGTTGCGAACGTCGAAGAGGCAGAGCTGATTCGGGTCGGCCCGATGGAGCTGTCGGCGGATCGCATCCAGGTCCGGCCGATCGGCTCGCAGCATGCGGGCGAGAATCGGCGATGGCGTGGAGGCAATCTGCCGAGGGGGTTCCGTGGTGGAATAGAGGATGGTTGGCTGGGTGGGCAAGGGCACGGCCAGGCGAAGTGGGTAGCGGACCTGCGACAGCGGGCCGAACGGATTGCCGAAGATGTGCAACCGACTCAGGCCCGGCTCGGGGTGGATCGCATGAGGGTAGACGGTTTGCCCGGAGCAGTAGACCCGCTGCAAGGGCCGGGCGGGCTGATGGACCAGGAGTGCGTAGCTGAAGTTGAGCTCGCCGCCGACGGCGTCGGATCGGCCTCGGAAGTAATAGCCGTCCACCCCCGGGCGGACCACGCCGTCGGAGACCCGCAGCCGCCCACGGCCGCGAGCTTCAGGCACGAGGTTGCGATGCAGAACCAGCCCCAGCCAGCAGAGCATGGCCAGGCCGACCAGTACGGGCAGCATCAGGCGGGATCGGCGGGCGGTTCGCACCTTTTTGTTGCAGGCGAGCTGCCAGACAACGACGGCCCCGCCCCAGCCGAGCAGATGGGCGATGGCGTCGGCCAGTTCGCCCCGTCGGCTGGAGAAGGCGGCCTGGCCGAGTTCGCCGAGCACCCCAGCCAGCGCGGTCAGGACCAGCACAACAACCAGGCCCCGCCGGCCGACGCGGGGCAGCGCCCAGATCGCCACGAGCGTAAGCATCCCGCCTGCGAGGATGTGCTCGACCTTGTCGGAAAAGCCCACCGCGTGAATGCCCCATCGCAGCAGCCCGGCCAGGGGTGCGATGGCTTGGATGAACAGTACGCCAAGCAGGATCGCCAGCGACAAGAGGCGGCCTCGTTGCGAGGTAGTGCAAGACGCGGGCACGGCGGCCAGTGCGACCATGCCTGCAATGCAGCCGCCCACCGAGGCCAGGCCCGGCGATGCCAGCCAAGCCGCCGCCGCCAGTGCGACCGCGATGCCCCGCAAGGGACCCGCCCGACGAATCGCCCTGCCGACGAGCCAGCCCAGCCCGGCCAGCAGAGCGGCCAAACCCACCGGGCCGATGAGCATCCAGAGGACGGCTGCGCCCTGCGCGTCGGGACTCAGCAGACCGAGGCCTCGCTCGCCCGAGCCAAACCAGCCGGGCCAGACACCGGGCCAAGTTGGGCAGGCGTGACGGAAGATGCAGAGCAACCCGATCAGTCCGACTGGAACGAGGCCCGCTGCCGCTGCGAGCCGAAGGCGCCCGGCGGGTCTGGCGTCGATGATGAGCATCAGCCCGGCGGCCGAGAGCAAGGTGTTGGCGAGGCAGGCTGAGACACCGTCGGCCCGGAAGAGCCCGATCATCGGCGCAAGAAAGATGACCCCACCGAGGAGGACTCGGCGGCGAGACGTGCCGAGCCATCGGCCCAACAGCACGCTGCCCAGGCCCAGCAGTAGCAGGGCCAGGGCGTAGGACAAGTCCATGCCGCCGGCCAGGACGTGTCGGCCTGGTGTAGGCCAGTCAGCTAGCAGGTGAGCCAGCAGGATCGCAACGGCCGGCAGGAGAACCCAGGCAGAGCGGATTGTGCGGGGCGATTGGCGAGGGGTGCGCAGGTCGTCGAGCAGAACGGCGGCCCATGCGATCAGCAGGGCCAGTGCGAGCAGGCCCCAGGCGGCGAAGCCTCCGATCGGCCAGGCCAGCAGCGACCCGGCTGTGACCAGCATCGCCGCGCCCCCCCAGGCCCCGGGCTGAGCCGAGCCGGGCGGGCGGGCGTGCATCGACGTGGCGGCAGCGGGCGTGGCATCCATAGCGGTATGGTACCTTCGCGGCGTGGCGTTGTCGAACGGATGGCCGGGGTGTTACGAGCCGGGCTGGGTCGCCGCTGGCTGGGAGGCCGGCGCGGTGGTCGGCGGGTGCGAAAGCAGATTGGTGATGGTGCGCGTCACCGAGAGCGGCTCGTAGCGGGCCTGCTTGAGGGCCCGGCTGATGCGATGATCCATCGGCCAGGGCCAGAGGGGCTCGTCGGTGAGCTTGCCATCGACGTACCGGTTCCAGATGGTCGCGCCGAAGCCATCGGCCGGCTTGAGCAGCAGGCCCATTGGGGGAGCATCGGCTGGGGGGTACCACACCGCATTGGAAACATTCCAGAGGTGCAGCGTGGGCTTGTGTTCTCCCAGAAGCGTCAGCCCTCGGGCGGTCAGGTTGGGCGGCTTGCTGGAGGTATTTCGCTTCGGGTCAAACGCAAGACACAGTGTCGGAATGTCGTGCCCCAGGACAATCGAGAGGCAGTTTTCGATATCCACAAAGGAAAAGGGTCCGGGGACAAAGATCGCACCGGGCATCGAGACTGGCTTTTCTGTCGGCAGGAGATATGCGATGCATCCGCGCATTCGAATGTGTACTTCTTTGTTTTTGTCGTTCCGGTCGGCACTGAACAAGCCATACGGCTGATCGACTTCATAATCGCTCATGACTCGACCGGGCAGGGGCTTGCCGTAGTTGTCGAGAAGCCGATAGCTTCGAGGGACTTTGATTGGGTCCCAGGTGGCGATGCAGTTTTCTACCAACGTGTGATAGGACTGATAGGCCATTGAGAAGGTCATCTTCGGGCCTCGTACGTTGCAGCCTTCCCATCGTCCCCAGCATCGGCGATAGGTCGTATGGGTCGAGCCGCCGTAGATCTGGAAAACTTTTCGCGCGCGGCCGAAGCCTGCACAATCTTCCAGCAACGTGTGATCGGCGTCGATGACATTGAAGACCATATGATTCGCCGGACCGGCGTCCCACGCGCAGACGCGTCGGACAGTACAATGATCCGCCTGGATGGATATCACATCGCCGCCGGAGCGACAGGCATTGAACCCTTCCAGGACGAACCAGTCATTGTCCTTCAGCCGAACGGGCTGGTGGCGAAACTGCCCGTCGAGGATGACCCGGCCCTCGTTGGCGCAGCGGATGGTGATGGGCTGATCGGCTCGCCCTGACAGCCCGGGGGGAGGCTGGATCATGGACGACGCTCCGGTGTAGACGCCATCGGTCAGAACGAGGACATCCCCCGGCTGGGCGACGCGCCAGAAATCGGCGATCTGCATCGGATACTCGGTGCTCAGGCCTCGCCCCCTGCCCCGCGGCGAGGCGTGGTACAGTCGGCCGGCGGTGGGCTGTTGCGCGACAGCAGCGCCCGAGGCGAACGTCCATAGCAGCAGGCCGATCACAGATGGTAGCATGCAATGCCGGTACTCAGTCATGGTGGCGGAATGTGTGCAAACGTGGCGGGAGTACGATCAGCGACGGGGGCGGCGGCAAAGCCCGGTCAGTCCTGCGGCCAGAATCAGCAGCGTGGCCGGTTCCGGGGTGTGCGTGATGACGAAGACGTTGAATTCGCTGCCGGCGGTATCAACGGGGCCCGAGCTTTCCATGCCGATCGGCAGGGGCGCATCGACCGTACCCAGGGCCAGATCGATCAGCGAGCCGTCGAAGATGCCTTCGGCCAGCGGGCTGCCATAGAGGTCGAAGACGCTTCGAATCTGATAAGCGGCGCCGTCGTCGAGCCATCCGGACAGGTCGAGGCTGGCCGAGGCCGTGCGATCGAAGTTGTATACGATCAGGTCAAGGCGGTTGGGGTCGTAGGCGTTGGGCTGGAAGTAGGCTTCGATGCCTGTTGGCGCATCGCGCGTGTAGGAGCTGTTGGCGTCGAAGCCGGTCCGGCTCTGCCAGTCAGCAAAGGTCAGCTCGGAACTGCCGGCGGCGAAGGCGTCCTGGCTGGCGACTTCGGGAGAGAAATTACTCCAAGTATCGTGGTAGGTATTGTTGTCGATGGTGACGCCTTCCTGCTCGGTCATGCAGGACGAGACCTCCACGAGCGAAGACTTGTGATAGCCATACTGGTCCTGCCACGTCCCATTCATGCGAATGGTGTTTCCGGTAATGGTCGCCTGGGACCAGCCGGTGAGTTCCACGCCCAGGCCGATCCCGCTGATATGATTGTTCTGCATGACCAGGCCGACATGGTTTCCGCTGGCGGACTGAGGCAAAGAGACAGCGGGCTTGCTTCGCCCGAGGCTGAAGAAATGGTTCCCTGTGATCTCGATGGAATCCGTGTCCGAACCGTAACCGATGTACAGCTCGCTATAGCCGTCGATATCGGCGTGGTGAACGCCCGAGCCGAAGGAGACATTATCAGCAAGGGTCAGGTTTTGGGTCGGCCCGGCATTGTCCCGCCAGGTATGCAGGCCAAAACCAAACTGATTGAACACAATATTGCCCCGTGCCGTCTTGGTCAGCTTATCATCGGTCCGCAAGTAAATGCCATGCCCATGCCCCCGGTCGCTGCCGGACCAGCCGTTGTTGTAAATAATGCAGCCACTGACCTCGAGATGATTGCCCTCTCCCAGATAGGAGGATACTCCGTTGATCGTATCGTGCATGACCATGTTGATGAGCTTGATATTCGAGCCTCTGACATGGACACCGCCGCGGTAGGATTCCTCCGGAGAGCCAGTTGCTTTGAGTACACGGTTTGTGTCGCTGGACATGACCTCGATGTCGTAAAAGTGGACATACTTGCCGGCGATACCGAAGCGGTTGTCGCCCGCGTCGGACTGGCCGCAATCGATGGTCGCCCGCTGGCCCGGCGCCTGCCGGACGGTAATGGGATTCCCATCCGTGCCCTGGAGGTTACTGGTGAACCCGCCTTGGTACGTTCCGCCGAGCAGATAAAGCGTATCGCCCGGCTGGAGGGGCGAGTAATAGCCCAGCGCCTTGGAAAGACTCAGAGGGTTATCGGACGTTCCTGAACTTCCATCGCCGCCGGTTGGCGAAGCGTAATAGTCCTTGGCTTGGGCCGAGACAGTCGCCAGAAACAGCACAAGCCAAGCCGCCAGTGCGAGGCGCGAACCAATTGCTTGCATTGTTATAACTCCTTTTGACCAATGAATAAAAACTACTGACTATGATGGCTGGCCCTTGGATGTGAGCGGCAAGCCGGTATCGATGCGAGCAAACATCGACGCTGGATTATGGCGTGAGGGAGAATTAAATGCAAGAGGCGAAAAAGGTTTAGCGCGATGCAAAAACAAGGAGGCCTCAGCGCC
>CAZCDM010000160.1:0-5381 GCA_964497475.1 uncultured Planctomycetaceae bacterium | reverse complement strand
CCAATGTTGAAGTCAGGAAGATATAGAGGCACCTGAGTCAAGTAAATACCCCTGTTGGCCCATATGCACCATTTTTTGCTCTTTGTCAGAAAGCGAAAATCCTACGCGATATCCGAATTTGAATTTTTCAAAGTACCCTACGTTCTGTCGTGCCGTTGTCACCCTGAGCGAAGCCCTACGGGCGTAGCCCATACGGGGAGGCCGAAGGGTCTTTTCGCGGAAAGATTCTTCCGCTTCGCGGCTTGCCCGGCAAGCCGCTTCGTTCAGAATGGCACCATGCGAAACGACATCTGTTTTGCAAAATGCTCTATGGCTGCAGTTCGATGACGTTCTGGAACTCGTCGACGACGACCCATCGGCTTACGCGCAGCACCAGCAGGGCCGAGAGGTCGGACCGGGCGAAGCTCTCCAGGGCGGGGTGTTTGGCCAGGTAGATTTTCAGCAGCGTGTCGTGTTCGGGGCCGGTGGGTTCGTCGACCTGTCCGATGGCCGTAGCGGCCGCGACGGCGTGGAACCCGCCGGCGAGTTTTTCGCGGTCGTCGATCAGGATCGACGCGCCCGGGTCGGCCTGGAGGTTGGCGAACTTGCGCGTCGCCCGCGGCGTGACGAAGGCCACCCGGCGAAAGTCGTCGGTAGCAACGAAGGCGATGAGGTTGCAGCAGGGGTTCTCCGGGCCCGTCGAGGCCAGCACGCCCACCTGCTGGTCGGCCAGCAGCTCCGCCAGCCGCTGCTTCGCCCGGGCGAAAGGTTCAGCGTTATTCGTCGCGTTGGTCATGTCTCCAGCCTAGCCGGTTTCGGCTTGTCAAGCCAGTCGATATCGCCTTGCAATCGCCCGGCGGGTCTGGTGGAATGATGCGCTGTGAGCACGAAAGGAGCCCGGCGTGGCTGAGCAGGTGAAGCGGTTTGTGGCGTTTGATTTCGGGGCCGAGTCCGGCCGCGGTATGCTCGCCGAGCTGTCCGGCGGGCGGCTGAGCCTGACCGAGCTGCGTCGCTGGCCGAACCGCCCGAGCGTGATGACCGGCACGCGCCACTGGGACCTGCCGTTCCTCTGGGCCGAGATGGTCGAGACTCTCCAGGCCGTCGCCGAGCAGGGGTTGGCCATCGATGCCATCGGCGTGGACACCTGGGGCGTGGACTTTGCCCTGCTGGGCAGCGATGGCAAGATGATCGGCCTGCCGGTGCAGTACCGAGACAGCCGAACCGAAAACATCCATGCCTACTCCGATCCGACGCTGGACCGCCAGCGAATTTTCGAGCTGACCGGGTACGAGCCCTGGCCTCTGGCGTCGCTGTTCCAGCTGCTGGCCATGCAGCGGGACAACTCGCCACTGCTGGACATCGCGGCCGGCTTCGTGAACATGCCCGACATGTTCAACTACCTGCTGACCGGCCGGGCCGTCAGCGAGCGATCCATCGCCAACACTTCCAACCTCATGGGCATCGACGGGCAGTGGTGCGACGAAGTGATCGACGCCTTCGACCTGCCGCGGGCGATGCTCGGCGAGCTGATCGAACCGGGCACGGTGCTCGGCCCGCTTAGCCCGGCCGTGCAGGACCTCACCGGCCTGGGCGATGTGCCGGTCGTAGCCGTCTGCGGGCACGATACCTCGGCGGCCCTGGCGGCCGTACCGGCCGAGGGCGACAACTGGGCGTTCATCTCCTGCGGCACGTGGAGCATCCTCGGCGCGCTGGTCGAGGAGCCCATCGCCACGGCCGAGTGTCTCGACCGCGGGTTCACCAACGAGTACACCCTCGGCGGGTGGTACCTGGCGCGGAACATCTCGGGGCTGTGGCTTGTCCAGGAACTCCGCCGCCAGTGGGACCGCCCGGACGACCCGTGGGACTACCCCCGCATGACGCGCGAGGCGGCCAGCGAGTCGGCCTGCAGCTACGACGGGCTGGTCGACGTGGCCGATGAGTCGCTGCTGGCTCCGGACGATATGGAAGCGGCGTTGACGGCGCTGCTGACCGGCTCGGGCCAGGCCCCCCCGGCCGATCGAGGCCAGCTCATCCGCAGCGTGTTGGTGAGCCTGGCCCTGGAGTACGACGCTCGCCTGCGCTCGATGGCCGAGCTGACCGGCCGACAGTATGATGCGCTCTACCTTGTCGGCGGCGGCATTGCCAATACGCTGCTGTGTCAGTTCACCGCCGATGCGTGCGGCCTGGCCATTACCGCCGGCGGAAACGAGTGCACGGCCATGGGCAATGCCCTCATCCAGGCCCGCGGGCTGGGCCTGCTGGACGACAACCAGGCCATCCGCACCGTCGTGCGAAACAGTGTCGAGCTGACCGAATACACCCCGACTGAACCGGACCGCTGGGCTGCGCTGCGCCAGCGATACGCGGAACTGACCTGAACCAAACCAACCTGCAAGGAGCATGACCATGGCTAAAGCAACCCCGACCCGCCTGCCCGAGAGCAAGAAATCCGAGCCGAAGGTGTTCACCTTTGGCGTGTGCAGCCCGTGCGATCCGCGGATCGACGAGGCCAGCCGAACCCGCTGCATCAACATCATCGAGATGGTCGCCAAGACCATCTCCGGTGCGGTCACCATGCCGGACGGCACACCGTGCGAGGTCGTCTGGACGCCGGTGCTCATCGATGCCGAGCCGCAGGCTGACATCGTCGCGCGGCAGTTCCGCGAGGCTGGCGTCGATGCCGTCGTCACCTGTCCGGACAGCTGGGCCTTTCCGCAGCTGACGCTGATGTCGCTTCTGGCCCAGCTCGATGCGGACATCCCGCTGAACATTACATGTGGCAATAGCGGGCCCAAGCCGGGCGTGGTTTTCGCCCATGCGGTCAATGGCGCGCTGGCCCAGTCGGGGCGGATGACGGCGCTGAACGTTGGCACCTGGCCGGACACCGGCGCCAAGCCGAAGATGACCGACGCGACAGCCGATGCGCTGATCGACTGGTGCTATGCAGCCATGACCTACGGCGGGCTGCGGGGCCGGCGCGTTGTGGTCTTCGGCCACGATTCCATGGGCATGGAGACGGCCCTGTCGCACATCATCCCCACGCGGAACACGTTCGGCCTGGAGATCATGCGGCTGGACATGAAGCTCCTGGCCGACATGCTCAACAAAGACGCGTATGACGCCAAAGAGCTCAAAAAGCTCCGCGGCTGGATCAACCGCCACATCGGCGACCGGCTGGACCTCTCCCAGGAGGGCGCCGACGAGAAGTTCGACAAGGGGTTGGCGATGTACCTCATCATGCGGGACCTCATGGCCGAGGTCAACGCCGTCGGCGGCGGGTTCATGAACCAGCTCGAGTGGGGCAGCGATGGGCGGGGTATTCCGCTGCCGATCTGCGACGTCGCCGAGAGCCTGCTGAACAGCACCTTCGACCACAACGGCGCCAAGGCGCCGCTGCCCTTCGCCACCGAGGCCGACACGCAGGGCCTGTTGACGATGCTCTTCATGACCTGGCTGAGCGGGGGCCAACCGCCGCTGTTCATGGACTTCCGCAAGGTCTGGGAGCCGTGGGAAATCCAGGAACTGGCCTCGTCGATGAAGATCAAGTTCACGAAGAACGATCTCTGGGCGCAGCGGGGCTTTGTCGATGGCGATAACAGCGGCTCGGCCGCGTTCGACTGGGCCGGCCGACCGGGCGATAAAATGTCCGACCTGATGAAGAACATCACCCTGCCCGGCGCGGAGATGTACTACTTCCCGGGTGGGGGCAATAGCGTGACGTTCATCACCCCCGGCGGCATCGAGGGCATTGCCGGTCGCATGACCTACTCGAGCCTCAGCGGGCTGTTCGGCATGGTCTGGGACGAGTCGACCACGCTCGACTTGCCGTCCAAGCTCGCCGAGGCGGTGGCCAATACGTCCAACGTCACCTGGCCTCACACGTGGGTCAGCCCCAAGTACGCCAGCATGGCCGAGTACAAGCAGTACGCCCCGGCCAACCACTTCCACATGACGTGGAACCTTCCGCCGGCCCGGCTGCAGCACTGGATGGACCTGGCTAACGTGCTGAGCATCACGCCGTGGCAGGCCCGGCCGGGCTTTGTCGAGGGCGTCGACCGCCCCGAGCCGCTGGTCTACCATATCAATGGCGGCGAGCAGGCCACCAAACAGCTCCGCGCGAAGTAATCGCCAGCCGACGAAAGCCGAACCCATGTTCGAAATCCCAATGAACAATCGCAGCGCCAATCGCTGTCGTTGCCGCAGCGAATCAACCCTTCCGGATGCGGCGTGCGGAGTGGTCATTGGTGCCTGGGCATTGGCCATTCGAGCCGGCCTTTCCCTGCGAGCCATACCGAAAGGCCAGGGGCATGGATGAGAACCCATTGCCATCCCCGCCGGGAGAGGCTCGCACGCCCGGGTTGATTTCCGTCGTCGTGCCTCTGTTCAACGAGGCCGAGTCGCTGCCGGTTCTGCTGGCTCGGCTGGGCGAGGTGCTCGATGGGCGCGACTACGAACTGGTGCTGGTCGACGATGGCAGCGACGACGCGACGGCCTCGCTGATCGAACAGGCCTCTCGCGACGACGGCCGCATCGTCGGGCTGCTGCTCAGCCGGAACTTCGGCCATCAGTATGCCCTCTCGGCCGGGCTCGCCCACGCCCGCGGGCAGGTCGTCATCACCATGGACGGCGACCTCCAGCACCCGCCGGAACTTCTCGACTCGCTGCTGGAGAAGTGGGCCGAGGGGTTCAACATCGTCCAGACCCGCCGCGTCGAGACGCTCGACGCCCCGGCCGTCAAAAACGCATCGAGCCGGTGGTACTATCGCTTCTTCCGCTGGCTGACGGGCGTGCCGCTGGAAGAGGGCATGGCCGACTTCCGCCTGCTCGATCGCCGCGTCGTCGAGGAGATCAACCGCGTCCAGGAGGGCCAGCTCTTTCTCCGCGGGCTCATCGCCTGGATGGGCTACCGTCGGGCGGTGGTCGATTTCGTCGCCCCGGCCCGGCAGGGCGGCACGAGCAAGTACAGCTTCGTCCGCATGTGCAAGCTCGCCTCGGCGGGCATGATGAGCTTCTCGGCGGCGCCGATGAGGCTCGGCATTGCCGTCGGGCTCGTTATGGCGGCCCTGAGCTTCCTGGAACTGCTGTTCGTGCTCATCGCCTGGCTGAGCGGCCATACCCTGCCCGGCTGGACGAGCATCATGGCTCTGCTCAGCGGCGTCTTCGGCGTGATGTTCCTGCTCATGGGGCTGCAGGGGGAATACCTGCTGAAAATCTACCAGCGTGTCCAGCATCGCCCCGGCTATCTTATAGAAAAAGTTGTCGGGCAAACCCCTGAAAAAAAGGTGTGATATATTTCCGGCGGATTTCGCCTGTTTTCCTGCAATCAGCGGCGGCAAGAGTCCGATAAGATAGGGCTTGCTGAACAGGACTTTACTGCTGATTTTACAATTGGATGGCTTGCG
>CAZCDM010000159.1:0-5393 GCA_964497475.1 uncultured Planctomycetaceae bacterium | reverse complement strand
TAGAGTCCGCTGGCGATGTGATCGGGCCGCTCGGCCCAGCGGGCGACGTTGTCCATGACGACGGGGGAGTTATCGTACGCTTTGGCGAGCAGGCGATGGTAGGCAGCCTCCTCGGCCGATCGCAGGTTCACACCGGGGTTGGCGGCGCGATAGGCGTCGAGGCCCTCGGGCGGCTGGTGCTTTTCCAGGCCCTGGCTGACGAGGTCGACCGTGCCGCTGCCTTCGTCGAACTGGGCCTTCTTCCGCCAGACGATGTCGTCGGGCAGGAGATCTTCGCAGGCTTTGCGGAGGATCCACTTTTCGACCAGTGCGCCGTCGTTGTTGCGGAGGAGTTTCAGCTCGGCGGGAATCGTCATCGCCAGGGCGATCAGGTCGGTGTCGAGGAAGGGGACGCGGCCTTCGAGGCTGTGGGCCATGGTCAGGCGGTCGACGCGCTGGAGGTTGATGTTGTGCAGCGACTGGACGCTGCGGCGCAGCTCGTCGTGGAGGACCTTTTCGTCCGGGACGTCTTTGTAGTAGGTGTAGCCGGCGAAGAGTTCGTCGGCGCCCTCGCCGGTGTGGATGACCTTGACATGCTGGGCGGCCAGCCGGGAGGTGAAATAGCAGGGGATGGCGCTGCGGACGAGGTCCTGGTCGAAGCTTTCGAGGTGGAAGACGATCTCGGGGAGTTTTTCGATCACCTCGTCCATGGTGAAAATGTACTCGTGATGGATCGAGTCGATATGCTCGGCCACATGACGGGCTGCGAGGATATCGTCGCTGCCTTCGATGCCGACCGAGAAGGTGTGCAGCTCGTCGACCTGGCGGCGGATCATCGCGGCGATGATGCTCGAATCGAGCCCGCCGGAGAGGAACGAGCCGACCGGCACGTCGGACATCATGCGTTTGGCGACGGCTTGTTCGAGGGTGTCTCGCAGTAGTTGGGCGTGCTGGTCGGTGGTGCGCTCTTCGGGCCAGAGGTCCGGGACATCGTAGAACCGCCCGAAGCCTTTTTCGCTGTGGTACCAGCAGCCGGCGGGGAATTCCTGGACCTCGCGGGCGTGGCCGATGAGGGCTTTGAGTTCCGAGGCGAACATCAGGCCGTCGTCGGTCTTGCCGAGGTAAAGCGGCTTGATGCCGATGGCGTCGCGGGCGAGGTAGAGCTGCTCGCCGTCGGCAATGGCGAAGGCGAACATGCCGTCGAGCATGGAGGCGGTCTCCGTGCCGTGCTCTTCCCACAGGTGCAGGGCGATTTCGGTATCGCTGCGGGTGCGGAAGGTGTGGGATGGTTCGTACTGCTTGCGGAGGGCGGGGAAGTTGTAGAGCTCGCCATTGCCGATGATGACGCGCTGGCCGTCGCCGGAGTAGATGGGCTGGTTGCCGCCGGCGGGGTCCATGATGCTGAGCCGCTGGTGGCCGAGGGTGCAGTTGTCTGCCTCGTGCAGGCCGTTGGCGTCGGGGCCTCGGTGGACGAGGCGGTTCATCATTTCGCGAATGGTCGAGGGGTCTTGGCTGCCCCATCGTCCTGCAATACCACACATGAGAAAGCTCCGTATGTCTGGCCGCCGGTTGGTCGGCGGGGTTTGGGGGTGGTTCAGTTGGACTTGTCGATTTCGAGCACGCCGACCAGGCCGTGGGCGGCGCCCTGGCCGTTTTGAAGGGTCATGACGAGGTTTCGCAGGGCGTAGCCGAGTTGCGGCTCGATGATGTTCTCCCGCGGCAGACCGTAGCTGAGGCTGCCCACGCCGGCCACGAGGTCACGCATCCGATGCATGAGTTCCTGGAGGATGGCCGGGTAACTGCCCGGGACGTCCGGAAGAGGGTCGCGGAAAGACCGGCTGTGCGGGTCGTACTCGGCCAGGAGGGTCTCGACGTAGCGGACGAGGGTGTTCCAGCACATCTGGACGTGCTCGAAGTAGTCGTTGAGGAAGTCGAAGCCACCCTTCGGGGCGTAGTCGATGATGAGGGTTTCCAGGTCGGTCCGCAGGTTGACTTCGTGGAGGCTGTTGACCGCGGCCCGGAGGGGCTGGGCGTGGCGGTTGTACTCGCGGGTGTCGAGGTGTCGGCCGATGAAGACCGAGCGGTCGAAGAAGGTCAGGGGTTTGATTTCGACGCCGGCGCGGGCGGATGCTTCGGCGATGATGTGCTCGGCCTCGGGGCGGCTCATGAGTCGCAGGGTGAGGTGCTGGAGTTCGTCGCGGCGGGCTTGGCGTTCCTCGGGCTCGTAGATGTAGGACACGACGTAGTCCATGTTGCGCAGCTCGTCGGGCTGGTTGGTCCAGAGTTCCTGCCATTCATAGGAGTAGCGGCCGAGCCAGTCGCAGACGACGGTGGAGTAGTACTTCGTCCGCCGGGCGATTTCGGCCAGCAGTTCGATGGCGGTCTCGTCGTCGTTATGGTGCGAGAACGTGCCGAATGACGTGAAGTACAGGTCGTACTCCTGGTCTTCGGGAACGGGCAGGCCCTGGGTGAAGTCGCCCTGGCAGAAGGTCATCTTGGGACTGTTGCCGTAGATTTCCCTGGCCTGGTCGAGGAGGTCTTCGTTGAGGTCCGAGCCGGTGTAGAGGCCGAGGACTTCGGGGGTCAGCAGGTCGACTTCGCGTTGCTGGAGGTCGGCGTCGCGCTGGCGGACACCGGTGAGCAGCTCGTAGCCGTCGGCACTGCCGCAGCCGAGGTCGAGCACGTGGAGCCTTCGCATATCGGCGCGGTTGCGGGCGACGAGCTTCTCCAGCGGGTCGCGCAGGTGGATGCGACTGATTTCGTCCTCCCAGTAACGGCGGACGTTGTCGTACTTGCCGGTGAGGCCTGACTTTTTATTGTACAGGCCGCTCTGGACGGCTTCGGTGTAGGCGGCCATCTGTTCTTTGGCGGGGGTCATCGGTCGATCCTTTCGGGTCGGGGGTTGCGGGATGTGCGTCATTCTGAGCGGAGCCCGTATGGGCAGAGCCGAAGAATCGTTTCGCGGAAAGACCCTTCGACTTCGCTCAGGGTGACATCCAATCAGGTTTCTGTTGTGATTTGCGTATTGTTCGGGGGCTTGTGGTTCGGCATTGAGGCTTTGCTGCCAAGGAGGCACGCGGGCGTGCTACTGCAGCGAGGCTTCGAGGATGTTGGGTACGTGCTTGCGGATGTCGGCGAGGGTGGCCTCGTCGATGTGATCTCGGGGCCGATCGAGGATGGAGCGGTATTCTTCGTGTGCGGCCCGCAGTGCGCCGCCGTCGTCGCTCTCGAGCGGATAGCGGAGGTAGACATCTTCCTGCGTGGGGATCGGCAGGTGGTAGATGTAGGTCTTGTGGTCCGAGGCCATCACTTCGCGGACGGTGCTGAGGATGTCCTGGGTGCGGTCGGCGGAGATCGCCGGCGAAGCGAAGGTGCGCTTGGCGATGTCGATGTGGGCATTGTCCATGACGGCTTGCTCGGGGCAGAAGACGTTGGTCCGTTCGAGCAGCCCGAAGGAGTAGTGGATGTACTGGGCTCCGCTGCGGGGCACGGTGAAGTAGGTCATGAGCTTTTCGACGGTGGCCTGGATGCCGGGGATGTCGGCATCGGCGACGCCGTTGGTGGAGTAGCAAGGCAGGTGGTAGTGGCGGGCCATCTGGGCGCAGTCGACGTTGTAGTGGACGAATTCCGGTGCGCCGTACATGTCGTTGAGGTTATCCAGCCGGGTGCGGACGGGCACGGCCCCGTAGAGCACCGGCGCGCCGGGGCTGACGAGCTGGGTAATCATCACGCCGGCCAGCAGCTCGGCGTTGATCTGTGCGACCATGCCGAACTCGTCGAACGGGCCGGTCGCCCCGCCCATGGGGCAGGAGGAGATGACCACCGGCACGCGACGCTGGGCCATGGCCATGAGCTTCTCGGCGGTGTCTTCGACGATCTGGAAGGGGCTCTTGATGACGCAGGTGATGAACGACAGGACGGGATTCTCGACGAAGGCGTCCTCGCCGCCGGCCAGGATGTGCCCGAGCTTGACGACGTTGTCAATGGCGTCTAGGCTGGTCAGGCCCGCCTGGACGTGCTTGGTGATGTTATTGAAGCTGGCGAGGAACTTGTTGACGTCCTTGTTCTCGTCGGTGACCTCTTTGTCCTGGATGTTGACGCAGCGGATGAAGAAGTCGAGGTTGTCGAGGTTCTCGCAGAGGTGGGCGGCGCGGGTCAGCCGTTCGATGCTGCCCGGCTGGCGGGTGAAGGTGGGGGTCGAGCCGTCGAAGGCGACGTCCAGCCAGACGTTGGTCTCGCTGCCGCTGCCGAATCGCACGCGCGGCTCGTCGGCGTCGAGGATCAGGCGGTTGTCCGGGTTGCGGGCGCCGAGGACTATTTTTGACGGAGCCGATTCCAAGGCTTTATCGAGGACCGCATCGGGCACGCGGATGCGCTGGCAGGAGTCGGCGTCTTCGATGGTCGCGCCGGCCTGGCGGAATAGCTCGGTCACGGCCGGGTTGTAACTCAGCAGGCCCGGGTCCTGCAGCAGTTCCCGGCTGACGGAGTCGATGAGTTTGACCTGCTCGTCGCTGAGGCGGTTTTCGGGGCGGACGACAATGCCCTGACGCTGCGAAGTTTCTGTGGTGTACTGTGCGGTGGGTGTCATGCTAAGGCTCCTTATGGCGATACGGGTTCCGTGTTGTCGCGCGACTGGTCGCGCCGAATCTGTGCAGCAGGGCAGTTCCCAGAGCCCGTTGCCTTGCGGTCTATCCGGCCATGGGGCAGGGGAGGTATTGCCCAAAATTCACGACGGCTGCAATCGTCACAGTGCCATGCCCGGCAAGCTGTTACACTCGCGAGGACCACCGAAGGACTGCTCAACGCTCACTGAGGGCCACGCCCACCAGCGGTTGTGCCTTACAGGTGCTCGCCACCAGAGGACAACTTGCCGATGCAGAATCATATAGCATTTACGACGAAAAGTCACCATTTAGTTGAAAAAAGCCTTCGCCCCATTTTTGCCAGATTTACCGGGACACCACTTTGAATCGCCACGCGTCCCGTAAAAAGTCATAGAATCTTTACTCAGGGTGTTGACTGGCCGAGATAATCCGGTAGACTATTTCGACTTGTCGCTTCGGCTTTGTGGCGAGATGGGCTTGTAGCTCAGTTGGTTTAGAGCGCGCCCCTGATAAGGGCGAGGTCGTTGGTTCGAATCCAACCAGGCCCAGTTGATTTCGGATTTCGGATTTCAGATTGCCCTTTTTCATTTCGCAATCTCTGCCCCTGCACTCTGAGGAATTGGTAAACCCCCGAATCCGAAACCCCCGATCCGAACTTTATCTTCCTGCCGTAGCTTCGCGTAGTGACCCGGTGGGCCACTGGCAGCCCGCACGGGTTGCAAGCTATGGCCTTTTGACAAGTTGGGGCCGTAGCTCAATTGGGAGAGCACTAGCTTTGCAAGCTAGGGGTTGTCGGTTCGAGCCCGATCG
>CAZCDM010000158.1:0-5409 GCA_964497475.1 uncultured Planctomycetaceae bacterium | reverse complement strand
GGCCAACGACACTACATGTAGGGGTAACCTGAGTCAAGTAAATACCCCTGATCCAGCGTTTCGGGCGGGATGGTTTCCAGAGCGCCGGTTTGGGGATTGATCGTCGCCCCGCAATAGCCCGGCACGTCCTTGATGAGCTTGCCTCGATTGTCATAAAAAACCGCGCCGAGGTTCATGGCCTTATCGGCTGGCGTAGCGTCGGTCTTCCAGTTCAGCGTATTGATGCAGATCGCCCCGGGCAGGAGCACCGGCGAACCGGTGGTGTTCGGAGCCTTTGTGTTGTAGGAAACAATCACGCCGAGATCGTCCCGACCGGCTGCGGGTTTGAGCCAGGGGTATTTTTTCAGGTCGTCATCCGTAACGGAATAGCCGATCAGGTAGGCGGCCACGAGCTGCTTCTGCAAGGCTGGGTCGTGAAACCGTTTCTGCATAAGATCGATCAGGACCATCGAGCCCTGGAAGTGTCCGGCGAGGATGAACGGCCGGCCGTTGTTATGTTTATGCAGATACTCCTCAAACGCCCGGGCCACATCCTCTGCGCCGATGTGGAAGTAGCAATTCTGGTACATATCTTCTTTTGGGTTCAGGGCTGCGAAGCTCATCTGACGGTAGTAGGGAGCGTACAGATTGGCTGCGGGGGTAAACACGCCCGCCTGCGATGTAAGCAGATTGGCGATGCGTCCCTGGAGGTCTTTTCGTGTGAAATCCATATTCAGTGGCGAGGTTTCGGCGTAGATGGTCGGATAGACGTAAAACACATCGACGGGCTTGTCGATATTGGCTGGCTGGTGTGCCCAGCTGGAAGAGGCGGTGTAATCCGGAGCGGAAATCTGACTTCCGCAGCCGAGGATGCAGAGCGACAGAGTCAAAACGAGCAGGCAGTGCAGTAGAGACATGGTGCAATCTCCTTCAGTAATCCGATTATCTGCGCCCAAGCGGTGAGCTGGTTTTGTTGGCAATGAGTTATCCACTTTACCGCAAGCGATAGTGGATACTGAATAAAAAAAGCAGTGACGGCGTCCTGCCATCACTGCTTTTCGATTCCCAGCGTTGGCCCGGCTAGAGCCCGGCCTTGATATCATCCGTGAGTTTTTCCAGCGTAGCCTGGAACTGCGGGTCTTTTTCCTTCAGTGCGTCGATGGTCTTATTGGCGTGCATGACGGTGGTGTGGTCGCGTCCGCCGAAGTAGCCACCGATTTCTTCCAGGCTATGTCGTGTGAGGTTGCGTGCGAGGTACATGCAGATCTGTCGGGGCAGTGCGATCGATCGGGTGCGTTTTTTGCTCTGCAGGTCGATCAGCCGGACGCTGTATCGGCCGGTGACGGCATGGAGGATGTCGTCGATGGTCACTTCGCGTTGCGTGGTGTCGGTCTGGCTGCCGAGGGCTTCTTCAGCCAGCGACAGGTCGATCGCGCGGTCGTGGACTTTGGCGAGCATGGCCACTTTGGCGATGGCGCCTTCCAGCTCGCGGGTGTTGGAATCGACCGATCCGGCGATGAAGCAGACGACATCTTCGGGCAGTTGGATGTCGCGCTGGCGGGCTTTTCGTTTGAGGATGGCCACGCGTGTTTCGTAGCAGGGGCGATCCAGGCGGGTGACCAGGCCCCAGTTGAATCGGCTGATGAGGCGTTCTTCGAGGGAGGTTTCCTTCGGGCCTCGGTCGCTGGAGAGAATGATCTGCTTTTGCGACTGGTAGAGCGTGTTGAAGGTGTGGAAGAATTCTTCCTGGCTTTGCTCGTGGTCTGCGAGGAACTGGATATCGTCGATGGCCAGGACGTCCACATGGCGGTAGCGGTAGCGGAACTCATGGAGCTTGCCATCGCTGACGGCCTCGATGAAGTGGTTGACGAAGGTCTCGCAGGAGATGTACTCGATGCGGCTGTCGGGGGTGTCCGTCAGGAGCTTATGGCAGGTTGCCTGCAGCAGGTGGGTTTTGCCCAGGCCGCTGCTGCCGTGGAGGAACAGGGGGTTGTAGGCCTTGCCGGGTGACTCGCTGACGGCGCCGCAAGCGGCGTGGGCGAGGCGATTGCAGGGCCCGGCGACGAAGCTGGCGAAGGTGTAATCGTCGCTGAGGGTCAGGTCGGCCGGTTCGCCGAGGCTTTCGGTCAGGGCGGCGGCGAGGTCCTGGTCGTCCTGGCTTTGTCGCTGGGCGGTGGTCAGGAAGGTCACGCCCACGAGTCGGCCGGTGGCGTTCTGGGCGGCCTGGGTGAAGAGCTCGCCGGCGTGCTTGGCGCAGTACTGCTGTTCGGTCGAGCCGGGGCATTCGATTTCCAGCAGGCCATGTTCGAGGCTGATCGGTTCGAGCTTGGCAAACCACGGGCGGATGAGATTTCCCCCGTGGGCGACGACGTCCTGAATAATGCGTTGCCAAAGTGAGCGATCTACAACGGCCATTCGTTTCAGCGTCCCTTCGAACAAAGGCTCTCACGGGCGTAGAGCAAGATTCCCAGAGCGAAACAACAGGCGTGAGCAGCCGTCCTGGCCGAGCGTGAGATCCCTCTGCAGCAACATCGCCTGCAACAGGGCCAAAGTCTAGCTGCTGGGTTATCGGCTGTCAAAACCAAAACCCCGAAAACCGCGATAAAACTTTTCTACACCCTATTCACACCACTTTCGGGCAATAATAACAGGCGCAAAAGTGCAATTGGGTGAAACGACCCACACCCTATTTTCCCGAGGTTCTGCTGCGGGCTGGCCGATTTTTCTCACGCGCGGTACTTCAATCGGGCCAGTTGATGGAACGCTTTGCCCTGCCTGGCGTACTTTTTTTCGAAGTTCGTCCCGACGATGCCCTCGCCCTCGTCGAGCATGCTGGGAAAGCTGCACGAAGCCAGCCCGGGCCAGTTGCTCAGCAGGCTGCGGATCTGCTGGAAGTACCCGCGGTGGTCGGTGACGATCAGCAGTTGGCCCCCGCGGCGAAGGCAGCGGACGGCCTGGGTGAGGAAAGGAGGCTGGATGAGTCGCCGGCGGTGGTGACGCTTCTTCGGCCAGGGGTCGGGAAAGTAGATATGCACCCGCTGGCAGGACGCCTCGGCCAGGGCGTGGGTGAAGACGTCCATCGCGTCGGCGGCGATGACGCGGGCGTTTTGAAGCCCGGCCCGGCGGAGCCGATCGGCTGAGTAGGCGGCGTAGCTGGCGGCGTATTCGATGCCGAGGAAGTTCACGTCCGGGCGATGGCGTGCCCGGCCCAGCAGGAATGTCCCCTTGCCAATGCCGATCTCGACCTCCAGAGGCTGGTCGCCGTGGGGGTAGATCTCGGCCGGGTCGAAGGGCTGTGTCGCACAGGCGGGGTCCAGCAGCAAATGGCCCGGCTGCCACTTGCCGCGCTTGCTCCGCCCGAGCTGTTTGGATGAATTGCTCCGCATGGCAGAAGCATAAACACAAGACCCGCCTCGCTCAAGACCTTTGGCTGGGCAGCGTTTTGCTCGTGCAGCCCGGCCGGGTGGGGGCTATAATGACCCGCGACACTGGTTGCACGAAAGGAACCCCATGAGCCTCAAAGAACAGGTTGTTCCCATCATCGAAACCATCCGCCCGATGCTCCAGGCCGACGGCGGGGATATTGAACTCGTTGACGTAGCCGAGGATACCGGCGTGGTGTCCGTCCGGCTGCAGGGAGCCTGCAAAGGCTGCCCCGGCGCACAGATGACCCTCAAGATGGGCGTCGAGCGTCACCTCAAGGAGAAGGTGCCCGAAGTCAAGGAAGTCGTCGCCGTCGAGTAGGGCATTTTACATACATTCTGTCGTCCCGTTGTCACCTTGAGTGAGGCCGAAGGGTCTTTTTGCTGAAAGATTCTTCGGCTTCGCGGCTTGCTTCGCAATCCGCTTCGCTCAGAATGACAATACATACGCCCGAGTGGGGGTTACTGGTGGATCCGCGGGCGGACGAGGTCGGCCAGGCTCGGACAGGCCGACGCGCTCTGCCGCGCGTGGCCGGAGTGGTCGGCTGAGAACTGCCAGCTGATATCCGTGGCGCCGGGCTTCATGCGGTGGCGGACCGTCGCGCAGTGTGCATCGGGACAGTGCACGAAGCGAATCTGCGAGAGCAGGAACCCCTCGGCCAGCAGCCTGTCGGCTGCGCCGAGCACGCTGTGGGTGTGCGGTGCGACGATGACGATTTCCACATCGCGCATCTGGACGGGATAAAGCTCGAAGCGGCGGATGCGTTTGAGCATATGGCCCAGCAGGTCCAGGTTGCCCCCCTGCCGGTAGCTGCGGTCGTAGTTGCTCAGATGGCCGAGGTAGGCGAACTTGCCCGGTAAGGTAATGACCACGGCGGTGCAGGTGTGTACGCCCCAGGTCACCAGCGTGCCCTCCTCGCCGACGCGCTGGAACTCATCGACGTCCACGCCCAGGCCGTCGGTGGGCGGGATGACCGGGCCGGGCGATCGGCCCTCGGGCCGATCGCGATTCAGCTCGGCCAGCAAGGGCTTTTCGAACTTCTGTTTCTGCTGGAGGTACTGGCGGGTGAGGATTTCATCCTCGTCGACCTTCACGATCAGAAGCCATCGCGCCCCGAGTACATCGCAGACCTCGAATGACGTTTTGGCGCGATGGCCCCGGTAGTCGGTGACGGTTTTATGGCCCCTGCCTTCCTTGAACTTGCTGCGGATATTCTCTTCCGAGAGGTGCTGGCGGAGGCTGCTGGACTCGTTGCGGAAGCGCGACTGGGTGAGCATCATCGACTTCTCGTTGACCAGGAAGACCTCGCCGGTCTGGCCGAGCGCTTCCTCGGCGGAGAAAATCGAGTTGAGCTTGTTGATCGTGCACTGCAGCAGGAACCAGCCGATGACCTTGCCGTCCTGGCGGACCGGCTCGACGAAGAACGCCGAAGGCCGATTCGAGAACTCGTAGTACTCGTAGTCGATGAACTGTTTTTCGGGGTCGCTCTTGAGCTGTCGTGCGAGGTTGCTCCTGGCGAGCTTGCCGGTAAAGAGGTTTGCTCCCAGGTCGCCCTCGCCGCGCATGGTGTAAAAGATTTCGCCCGTCCGGTCGACCAGCAGCAGGTCGTAGAAGGCGATGTAGTTGTGGAGGTAATGACGCAGGGCGGTCTTATTGAGGTGGGCGATGGCCCGGCGGGCGTCAGCCGGCGGCGGGGCGGTCTTCCCGAGGAGGTGGAACTTGTGCTGGATGCGGAAAAATCGCTGCATCAGCTCGTCGTTGCTGATGGCGTGGGCGTTGGCCTGGATGCGGGTGAGGTAGTCGGTGAGCTGGGATTTTTTGTCCCGGCGGATGCGGTCGAGCGTCTGGCCCGGCCGGGCCCAGGAGCCCTCGTCGGTGGCGCCCATCGCGGGCACGGCAAGCAACCAAACGAATGACAGCGTAAGGTGTTTCATGGCGAAGACTGCTTTCGAAAGAAGGATCGGCCCCGCCGAAGCCGACAAAGACCTCTATATGTATCGCAATTCA
>CAZCDM010000157.1:0-5430 GCA_964497475.1 uncultured Planctomycetaceae bacterium | reverse complement strand
GCCCTCTACGACCTGCTCCATTGATTGGGTGTCCCAATGTTGAAGTCAGGAAGGGGCGAGACCTCGCATGGTTTGTATCGCCCTTTCAGGGCTGGCATTCGATAGGGTGACGTTACCCCCGGCTGGCGCCGGGGGGTATTGCTGTCTCGGGCCTTCGGCCCTGAAATAACGCATGCCCAATTCACTCCCCGCGAATCGCGGATGAACCTTTTTTTATGGCCGCCGGCCCCATTGCAGCAGCGGACCGGTCGTGTCGGACACAAGTTGGCCCGTCTCGGCCAGCTCGCCCGGCAGGGCGGAATCTCGCGTCGCGAAGATCGGCCGGTCGGTCGGCCAGGTGACCTCCGGGCCGACGTGCAGCAACTCGCCACAGACGATACTGCGTTGCTTGTGCGAATCCCGCACTACCGCGACGCCCAGCGGAAAGTAGGCTGTGCTGTCGGCGTAGAGGATCGCCTCGCCCGGCGTCTGATTCTGCGCCGCGGCCACGAACTTTTCCGCCGAGGCTTCATCCTGCTTCCACGGCGTCAGCCAGTAGCGGTACTCGTCGCGATACGGCTGCCGCTGCGGAGCCGGGCCCGCCCAGCGACGCGCCGCCGCCGGCGCGAGTGCATACGCCCAGGGCTGGGCGATCAGCGACGCAACGCACAGCCCCACCACCACAGCCGCCCAGGATCGCCCGCGACCGGCCAGGTCCGCCAGCCCCACGCCGCCCAACAGAGCGATCATCGCCAGGCTCGGCAGGACGAAGGTGAACTGATCCGGCACGGAGTACCGCACGAAGAAGAGGATCTCGATGGGCGCTATCGCCGTTACGCTCGCCGCCAAAGCCCGGCCGAGCTTTCGCCACAGGGCGACCAGCCCCACCACCGCCAGGGGCGCAAGTGGGTTCGCAAAATTCATCGCCGTCAGCATCCAGTTGGCCCGGGCGTGCTTCGACGCCCCGGCCAGGTTAAACACCTTGCCCGCATAATCGCCCGTCAAGGCGGAGCGAACCGCCTCGCCGAGCCCGTGCTGGGCCGCCTCGGCTGCGGTCAGGCCGATCAGCAACCCCGCCCCGGCCAGCCACGCCAGCCCCGCTGCCATCAACGCACCCCAAGCGAGCCTGCGACGCGCCACCAGCCAGGCCGCCACGATGAGATAGACCGGCAGCGTCAGCAAGGCGAAGTTGTGCACGCACACCCCCAAGCCGTTGACGGCCGCCAGCGCTGCCAACGTCCGCAGCCGGGGCCGATCCAACATCGCCGCCAGCAGCCAAAGCTCCGCCGTCAGCCCGGCCAGGCTCCAGGTGTAAACCTCGGCGATCGTCCCCAGCCACCAGGCCGTGTGACACAGCCCGAGCATCGCCGCAGCCAGCAGCCCCGCCCATCGGCGGGCCGTGAGCCGCGTGACCACGCCGGCCAGGTTCGCCAGCGCCACAGCCAGGCCCAGCCCGCTGAACGCATTCAGCGCCCAGCAAGGCCGCTCAGCCAGCACCGCCGTTACCGCCTGCCCGGCCAGGATGTACAGCGGATGCGCCCGCGCCAGGCCCATCGTGCCGGTCAGGTCGCCCTGCAGCACGCGCAGCTGGAACTCGCCACTGTCCTGCCAGCTCACGCCTCGCTGGGCCGTCACGCCGTACAACACGCTGCCCGCAATCAGCACAGCCAGCCACCACCGCCAGCCCAGCCGGCTCGCCCTCGGAGTATTGGTCGATTCGTCCAC
Organism: uncultured Planctomycetaceae bacterium; assembly: GCA_964497475.1. Taxonomy (GTDB): domain Bacteria; phylum Planctomycetota; class Phycisphaerae; order SM23-33; family SM23-33; genus CAZCDM01. The sequence goes on along the minus strand of CAZCDM010000157.1, from coordinate 3,726 downwards.
GCCGGAATTATAAACCAAGCTCCGCCCGGTCGCACGGCCCGGCCGTTTGCTTTTGGCCGGCCGGGTCGTACAATCAGCCCAGGAGAACCGCCATGACCAACTCTCACCTGCCGCGTCTGCTCTGCCTCGTCCTGTCGGCTGCGTTGCTCCTGTCCGCCTGCCAACCGATCCAGCCCGACACGCCAAGCAACGAGCCCAGCCCGTCGGCACCCACGCCCACCACGCAAGCAACGCCAGCCCCACCCCGCCAGCCACGCTCCGCACCCGCCCAGGCCGACCGCATCGAGCTGCCGGGCCTGACCATCGACCGCAAGGCCAATCAGCTCCTGCTGTCGGCCCGCGTCGTCAACGCCGAGTACAACCTCGAGTTCCTGCTCTGCAAGGCCGGCACGAAAGAGTACGAGTCGGTCCTGTCCACCCCCGTCCAGCCGTGGCAGATCCACGCCGGACTGCTGCTGCTCGGCCTGGCCCCGGGCATCCCAGCCCACGTCGAGGGCGATACCATCATCCCGCCCCGCGGAGCCGAGCTGACCATCGACGTCCGCTGGACCGACACACAGGGCCAGGCCCGCCACGCATCGGCCGGCGACTTCCTCGCACCGCGAACCGAAGAGACCCCCGATCGCGCACCGAAAACGTGGGTCTTCATCGGCTCGACGGTCCTGCCGGACGGTAGCTACCTCGCCGACAGCAACGGCGGCATCATCGCGGTGGCCAACCTCGCATCGGCCGTCATCGACGTGCCCTTCGAGTCCACGCGGGCCATCGAGGAGCGGGACTTCGTCGTCAACCGCAACGCCCTGCCGCCGGTCGGCACGGAGGTTCAACTCGTCATCACGCCCGTCGAGGACGCAGCCAACTCGCCCTGGGCGCGGGCCCTGCTGGAAATCGACGCCGCCGGACAAATGCGGATCGACTCGCGCCCGGTCACCCTGGCCGAGCTCGAACCGTGGGCGTCGGCCTATACGCGTCGCCACCCCAAAGCGCAGGTGGTCATCCGCTCGGCCGCGATGACGCCGGCGTGCTATTCCCGCATCGCCCGGACCGAGCTGAAACTCGGCGGGGTCTTCGACTTCCAGTTCGACGTCGCGCCGATGACCGGCCCGCTCCTGCCGCGCACACCCGGACAGAGGCAGGCCGACCTGGCCCGCTGGGCCGATTACTTCGCCAACCCGCAGGACCGCATCCGCGACCCCGGCCGGGAGGTCCTCGATACACTGCGGGAAATCCAGCGGCAGCGGCGGTTCCACCAGAGCATGATCGAGCTGTGGACCAGCTACGACCGCCGGCTCCGCAAACAGCTCGCCGAGTACGAAGCCTCCCGCACCACCCCCCAAAAATCAAAATGACGCAACCCTCTCCCGACAAGCCGAGCTTCTGGCGTACCCTGCTGGCCGGGCAGGGCTGGGCGATTCTCGTCATCGCCACAGCCACGGTGCTGATTGAGGGCGGTGTGTTCGCAGCCGTGCTGATCGGCCGGGAGCACCTGCCCACCGCCACGCAGGTGACCCTGGCCGTCATGCTCGTGTGGATCGTCATCGCGACCGCCCCGGCCGCCGCGGGAGCCAAACGGACCTACCCGGCCCTGCTGCGCGGCGCGGCGGTCATCGACGCATCGGCCCTGGTGCTGCTGGGAATGTGGATCGTCGGGATGGCGCTGGATCGCCCGAAGGACGGCTCGCTGGATTTTGCGAGCATCGCGAAGGTCTACGTCATCCTGGCCACCGTGGGCCTGGCGGCCATGGCGGCCGTCTGCCTGCCGCGGAGCACGACCGGCCGGGCCATCGCCGCCCTGATCGGCCCGACCGTTCTGGCCGGGGCGCTGGCCTCGCCGTTGTGGATCGGCCACTGGATGGGCCAGGCCGACCACGCCGCCGACCAGGCCGCGGCCAACCTGGCCGTGCTGGTCAACCCCTTCTACGCCGTCAACCACGCCATCGTCGACAACCTGCGATACGTCTGGCACGCCTGGGGGTGGATGTACGAGTGGTCGAAACTGGGCGACTACGTCAACCCCGGCCAGGTCGCCTGGTACGCCTCGGCCGCTCTCTACGCACTGCTCGCCCTGCTGCTGGCCGCCCTGGCGGTGCTGTGGCGACGCATCGGCAAGCACACCTGAGGCCGGCTGCGAGCTTACGACCGCTGGAGGTAGAGTTCCATGAGAGCGGAGAGCTGTCGGACGGCCTGGCCGCGATGGCTGATGCGGTTTTTCGCCTCGGGGGAAAGCTCGGCTGTGGTGCAGCCCGCCGCGGGCAGATAAAACAGCGGATCGTACCCGAAGCCGCCCCGGCCGGCCTCGGCCCGGGCAATCACGCCCTCGACCGTGCCGTGCGCTTCGAAGAGAATCCGCTCGCCCTCGGCCAGGGCCAGGTGACAGACAAACCGGGCCGTCCGCTGCGGGTCGGGCACGTCGGCCAGGGCATCGAGGAGCTTGCGATTGTTGGCCCGGTCGATCTGCTCGCGCGGGGTGTCGTCCGGCAGGTCGGGTGCGGCATAGCGGGCGCTATGCACGCCGGGGCCGCCATCGAGAGCATCGACGGCCAGGCCCGAATCGTCGGCCAGCACCCATCGCGGCGTGGGCTGGTCCAGCCCGGCCAGGCTGCGCGCATAGCCAAGAGCTTTGAGCCGGGCATTGTCGGCGAAGGTCTTGCCCGTTTCAGCCGGCTCGGGCAGAGGCGGGAACTCACCGAGCCCGCGAACCACCAGACCCAGCTCGCCAAGAACGGCGGAGACTTCTCTCAGCTTTCCGGCATTGCCAGTCGCACAAACCAGTTCAATCGCATCGCCCGCCATGACAAATCCTACTGCGGAATCCCCGAGGCCTTATCATCCTCGATGCGAATCACGCCGGTCGACAAGGGGACTTTCTTGAACTGCTTGCTCTCGGGATCATATTTTTTTTCGAGCACCGTATTGCCGTTGACCAGCAACTCGGGATACTCCCTCAGCAGCGTTTTGATTCCTTGCGATACGATCACCGGCTGATCCTGAACCGCCACATCCCCCGTCGTCGGGTGAACCACGCGCACCTTCTGCGTGGTGATCGCCTCGGGCGGGAACGTGCCGATCGTCACAACCGACTTGCTGATGTCGTGACGGTAGTACGCCTCGAGACCCTGCTGCCGCATGCGTTCGACCAGCTCGGCTGCGCGTCGCTTGCGCCCCATCCAATTCCGCTCGGGAATGTCGTAATACGTCGCCACCTGCACCGTGTAGCCCGGCATGTCCAGGTTCTTGAGGTTCCACTCCGGATTGCCCACATCCTTGCCCGGAATGCGAATGGAAACCGCCCGCCCAAAGATGGGCACACCCCTCGCATCACGATAGGTCTGTGCGAACGCGGCGTTTTTGTCGGCCTGGTCGCGGGTGAGGTATCGGCCCCAGAGCATTTCACTGTAGCCGTCGTGGTGAACCACCTCCAACCCCTGCCAGCCGGTTTCGTTGCGAGCCTGCGTCAGAACCTGTCTTGCCACCCCGGCGTGATTATGACCCCGGGTGACGTACAGCAGCACCGTCCACTCGCCCTCCTCGGGAAAATCCTGCATCGGGCCAGACTGGCCCATGCTCGTCGTGTTGAAAGGCTTGCACCCGGCCAGGGCCGTGACCATCCCCGCCAGGAACACGATCAACCATCGTCCATGATGATTCTGCATTGGAATACCTCACGTTTGCTAGGGCGATCCGATCGCCTCGTTCTGCCTGGCCCGGAGGGTTTCGATCCCGCCC
>CAZCDM010000156.1:0-5441 GCA_964497475.1 uncultured Planctomycetaceae bacterium | reverse complement strand
TTGAGGAGTTCTCGACATTGCTCCCAAGAGGTTCCCCGGTAATGGGACATGAAGCTTATTGATTCCGCTCGATTGGCGCTCGGTTCAGCGTCGATAGTCCGGCCGGGGCTTGTACTGGGTGTGCAGCAGTTCGTGAGCCCGCTCGCCCAGCGGCTCGCCGAGGAACTCCTCATACAGCTTCGCCACGGCCGGGTTCTGGTGACTCCGCCGCGCCGTCTGCATGCGGTCATCGGCCAACAACCCCTCGGCCCGTTTGCGGCGGACCTCGTCGGTCACGCCCCAGGCCTGACCGCCCCCGCCAATGCACCCGCCCGGACAGGCCATCACTTCGATGAAATGATACGGCGGCTCGCTGCCGGCATCCCGCGCCGTGCGAACCCGGTCGAGGACCTCTTCGACATTGCCCAGCCCCTGGGCCACCGCCAGGCGAACCTCCTGGCCGCCGATGTCCACCTTCGTCTGCTTGACGCCCTGCAGGCCTCGGATGGCCGAGAACTCCAGCTCCTGCATCTCCTCGCCGGTCAGCAGAAAATGCGCCGTCCGCAAGGCCGCTTCCATCACCCCGCCGGACGCACCGAAAATCGTCCCGGCCCCGCTGTATTCGCCCAGCGGCGTATCGGCCGACTCGTCGGGCATGGCACCGAGCTCAAGCCCGGCCTGGCGAACCATCCGAATCAACTCCCGCGTCGTCAGCGAAACATCCACATCCTGCCGGCCCGAGGCGTACATCTCCTTCGAGCGGACGATCTCGAACTTCTTGGCCGTGCAGGGCATCATCGAAACCATGCGGATCGACTCGGGATCAATCCCCTTCTGCCTGGCGTAGTGGGTCTTGGCCAGCGTGCCGACGATGGCGTGAGGGCTCTTGCAAGTGGAAAAAAGCGGAATCATGTCGGCGTGGAACTTCTCCATGAAGTCCACCCATGCCGGGCAGCAGGTGGTGATCATCGGCAGCGGCCCCGTGCCATCACGCAGCCGGCGGACAAACTCGTGGGCCTCTTCCATGATGGTGATGTCCGCACCGATGTTGGTATCGAACACGCCGGCAAAGCCCAGCCGGCGCAGGGCGGCGTAAATGCGATTCGTAAGGTTCTCGCCCGGCTCAAAGCCGAAGCCCTCGCCCAGCGAAACGCGCACGGCCGGGGCGATCTGGCAGACGCAATGCAGGCTGTCGTCCATCAGCATGTCCCAGACGGTATCGACCTCGCTGTACTCCAGGATCGCGCCGGTCGGGCAGTGGGCCGAGCACTGCCCGCAGCGGATGCAGGGACTCTCGGCCAGGGCGATATCGCCCGCCGGGCTGATGCGTGTCTTCAGCCCGCGGTCGAGAAAGCTCAGTGCCCAGACGTCCTGATGATCCTGGCAGACGGTGATACATCGGCCGCACTTGATGCACTTGCGCGGATCGAGCACAATCGTCCGCGTCGAGTCATCACCCGGCAGGTCGGGCACGATCGGCTCGAATGGGTTGACGCGAATGCCGAAATCCTCGGCCACCTTCTGCAGCTCGCACGTGCCGTTCCGCCCGCAGGTGAGACACTCGTTGGGATGGTTCGAGAGGATCAGCTGCACGACGGTCCGGCGGATGCTGGCCAGTTGCGGGTCCTGCGTGACGATGCGCGTATCGGGCGCCAGCGGCGTCGAGCAGGCCCGCTGGTAGCTCGGCTCGTCCCGCCCGGGCGCGTAGACCTTCACCACGCAAATGCCACAGCCCGCACTGGCGGGCAGGTCCGGGTGCTTGCAGAGCGTCGGAATGTGCACGCCCAGCCGCACGGCCGCATCGAGAATGGTCGTCCCCGGTGCGACGCGAATGGCCTTGCCGTTGATGGTCGCTTCGATCATGCCTGCTCCTGCTCGCTGCCGGGCCAGCGGGGAGACTCGGTCGAACCCCGCCCCGTATCGGGATTGCTCCAGGCGATAATGTTCTCGGTGTACTCGTCCTCGAAATAGCGCAACGTCGAGACGACCGGATTGGCCGCCGTCTGCCCCAGGCCGCACAGGCTCGCGTGGGTCATCGCCTCGGCCAGCCGCTTGAGCTGGTCGATATCGTCATAGGTCGCCTCGCCACGGCGGATCGTCTCCAGCAGCCGGAGCATCTGCGTACCGCCAATGCGACACGGCGCGCACTTACCGCACGACTCCTCCACCGTAAAGCCCAGGTAAAACGCCGCGATGTCCACCATCGAGTCGTCCTCGTCGAGCACGATCATGCCCCCCGAGCCCATGATCGAACCGGTGGCCTGGAGGTCCTCGAAGCTCACGGGCGTATCGAGCATCCTGGCCGGAATCACCCCGCCGCTGGGCCCGCCGGTCTGCACGCCCTTGAGGGCCTTGCCGCCATCGACACCACCGGCGATGCTGTCGACAATGTCCCGCAGGGTCATGCCCATCGGCACTTCGATCAGCCCGCTGTAGGTACACTTGCCCGTCAGCGCGAAGACCTTGGTTCCCGGCGAGTCGGCCGTTCCACGCCGGGTGTACCATGCCGGGCCGTGGCGGAGAATCGGCGGGACGTTGGCGAGCGTCTCGACATTGTTGATTACCGTCGGCCGACCCCAGAGGCCCTTCTGCGAAGGGTACGGCGGCCGGGGACGCGGCACGCCGCGCTGGCCCTCGATGCTGTGCAGCAGGGCCGTTTCTTCCCCGCAGACAAACGCACCGGCCCCGAGGCGGACCTCGCAGGTAAAGTTCAGGTCGCTGCCGAGAATGTTTTTCCCCAGCAGTCCCTTGGCCCGGGCGGCGCGAATGGTTTTTCCCACGCGGGCCACAGCCAGGGGGTACTCGGCGCGAATGTAAAACCACCCCTCGGTCGCGCCGACGGCGTAGGCAGCGATCAGCATGCCTTCCAGAACGGCGTGGGGGTCGCCTTCGAGAATCGAGCGGTCCATGTACGCCCCGGGGTCGCCCTCGTCGCCGTTGCAGACGATGAATTTTTCCTCGCCGGGCGCCCGGCGGCCGAAGGTCCACTTCGTACCGGTGGCAAAGCCCGCCCCGCCCCGGCCTCGAAGCCCGCTGGCCGAGATCGCCTCGATCACCTCCTCGGGCGTCATCGTCGTCAGCACCTTCTGCAGAGCGCGATACCCGTTGCGGGCGATGTAGGGCTCGATTTGCTCCGGGTCGATCTGCCCATTGTTGGCCAGAACCACCCGCTCCTGCTTCGTGAAGAAGGGCAAGTCCAGATCGAGGACGTACCGGGAGAGGAAGTCCGGCACGGGCTGATTGGCTGCCTCCCCGGCCAGGCCGGGCGCGACATATTCCACCAGGATCAGCCTCGCCAGAAGCGGCGTGACCTCCTTGAACAGCACCGGCTCACACCCAGCCCGCTCAATGCGAACCAGCGGGCCCGCACTGCACAGGCCCATGCAGCCGGTGGGGACGATTTCGATCTGCTCGTCGAGGCTGTGGGTGCGGGCGGCCTCGGCCAGGGCGTCGAGAACCTCCTGCCCCCCGCCGGAAAGACAACCCGTCGAGGCGCAGACAAAGATGCGACAAAGGCGGCTGTTCTGCTGCTGGCGTGTGGTGCGGGCGATGGCCTGGAGATCGATCGGTTCGCGGGGCATGGTCAGGCCTCCTCCTTGGCGAAGCTCTCGCGCCACTCGGCGAGGATGGACTTGACCTGGTCCGGCCGGGCCTTGCCGTAGGTCTTGCCGTTGACGACCACCACCGGCGCCAGCCCGCAACAGCCCACGCAGCGGACGGTCTGGAGGTGGAAGTCGCCGTCGTCGGTCGTCTGCCCGTCTTCGATGCCGAGTTCCTCGGCGAAAACGGCGAGGATATTGCTGGCGCCCTTGAGGTGACAGGCCGTGCCCGTGCAGATGCTGATGACGGCCCGGCCGGGCGAGGCGGTCTTGAAATAGTTGTAGAACGTCAGCACCTCGTAGATCCGCGCCAGGGGCACGTCGACGCGGTGGGCCAGCTCGAGGGCGGCCTGGCGGGGCACGTAGCCACGGGTGTTCTGGATCTCGTGGAGCATCATGATCAGCGAGCCACGCTTCCGGCCCCACTTCTTAACCGTCAGGTCGAGGTCGGACGGTTCAGCCTTTGCTTTCTCTGCGGTCATCAAGTTCCCTCTGCCGGCAGGGCTGCCCTGGCGGGTATGCGAACGTCAGAACATTATAGAAGAGCCCCCGAGCTCCGTCCGTACTCTATCGGCAGCGGAAGGCGGATTCTTTGGCCCGCCGCAGGAATTATCCCTCGGCCGCGGCCTGATCGGAATCGTCGGGCTGGGCGGAGTCCTGCACAACCTGGAGCAGTTGATTCTGTAGGATGGCGTAGTTCCGCCAGGCTACGTCGAGGCGCTGGAGGAAGTTCTCACTCTGGGGCATGGCCAGGGCCAGACGGACCGCCTCGTCGACTGGCTCGCCGCTGCGCAGATGGCCGAGGAAATCGCCATACTGTCCGCGGGTCATCTTGCCGCGGAGAAACTCCATGAAGCTGTAGCTCTCGGCGTAGAACAGGGCGGGCGTCTCGGCCTGGTCGTAGCGACGCAACAGCAGCAACTGCTGCAGCGGGATCGCCCGGGGCCCGGCCAGGGCCGTCCCGGCCAGTTGCACATGATGCGACTTATCGCCCTGCTCAGCCATGATCGACAGCCCCTCCTGGATCGCCAGGGGGACGTCGAGATCCTGCCCCCGTGCGGGTCGGAAGTATTCTTCCTGGAGCACATGGGTCAGTTCGTGCGGCAGGCGGGCGGTGAACATCTTCTGGCCCGACTGGGCGGCATCGTGAAGCAGGTCGATGCGGTGGACCCGCTGGCCGGCTTCGTCGACGGTGGAGATCGCACAGGCGCTGGAGTGCACCGGCGCGTGGGGCGCCCGGCTGTGATACTCCTCGGCGTCGGACCAGACGTAGATGTCTACCGTCGCCGTGAGATCCGCCTCGGGCAGGAGGTGCTGGCGAATCGTCTGCAGGCTGTTCGCGGCGGTGTCGACCACCTGCCGGGCCAGCGATTCGCTGTCGGCCCGCACGCGGAAGTAGCCCTCTTTGACCACCGCCGGCGTTTCGGCCGGCTGGGGCGTTTGCGGCTCGATGAGAGACTCCGGAATCACCGGCGCAGCGGCAAGACCACTGCGAGCCTCGGCCCCACGAGCGGCCGTGCCCGCCAAAGCCACCATCATCACGATCGCAAGATGTGCTTTAGTTCGATCCATCGTTACACTCCCGGATAAGGGGCACATTATAGCAGGAATCGCAGCGTTGGACAGGATTTTTATCGCCGGCCCGGCCTGCCGCTTTTAGCCTTGTCCTGATAGACACTTGGAGCAGCCAAAGGTTGCAACTTTTTTCGCCATGGCGTACAATCAGCAGCAGGAGGTTCCATGGCAAAGAAAGCTCTGATGAAATTCACCGGCCAGGCCATCGCCGAGGGTGATCGCCCCGCGGTGCAACTCAAGGGCACCTTGAAAAATTCACTTTTCGGCCTCGCTGGTCTTTTCGCTCCC
>CAZCDM010000155.1:0-5451 GCA_964497475.1 uncultured Planctomycetaceae bacterium | reverse complement strand
CTGCTCTGGTACCGCCGAAAACACCGATTGACCGTTTTGAGATAGTTACTTATTCTGCCGGTGAGAAATGCGGGGTAGACGTTTCCGCCGTTCAACGCTTGCCGCAGCAGCGTTTGTACTTTCGCCCCGAGCCGCACGGGCAGGGGTCGTTTCGCCCGGCCGGGCCAGGCGGCTGTGCACCTGGCGGGACCGGCCCCGGCACGGCCGCAGGCCCCGGCCCGGCGCCTGGGGGCGCCGCCTGCGGGGCAGGCACGACCAGGCCGTCCTTCATCGGCGGAATCTGCCCCTGGCGGATGTACGGCACCATGTCGCGCAGAATCGGAATCGCCTCGGCGAAGAACGACTTGAGCCCTTCGCAGTAGTAATTCACCCGGCCGGGCTCGGTGGAAATGGGCATGTGGTGCTTGGGGCAGCCGCCGTGGCAGAATGGCAAAAACTCACACGACGTGCACACCTCGGGCAAGGCGGTTTTCAGCTCGGCGAAGGTCTCCAGCATCGGCTCGCCGATCAGCTCGGCCAGCGGACGCTCCATGATATTGCCCAGCTTCCACTCGTCGTACACGAAGTGGTCGCAGACGTACAGGTCGCCGTTGAATTCCATAACGTGGGCGTTGGCGCACTGTTTGGAATAGCAGCAGGTGCTGGCCTGGCCGAACATCAGCGTGTGCAGCACCGAGTCGATCAGCCGCTCCGAGACGCGCCCCACATCGCGCTGCCGCCAGAGGTCGAACACCTCGTGCATGAACTTCGCGAACTGCTCCGGGCTGCACGAGAAGGCCGTCGGCTCGCCCTCCCACGGCGGATCGCCCGGCCCGGAGATGCGCTCGAGAATCGGAATGAACTGCACATACTCCACGCCGCGATTGGTGAAGTACCGATAGATGTCGCCCGCGTGCGGCGCGTTGATGCTGTTGAGCGTCACCAGCACGTTGAAGTCCACGCCATGCTTGCGGCACAGCTCCAGGCCCGCCCACGCGCGGTGGAAGCTGGGGTTGTTCTCGTGGTCGCGGCGGAACGTGTCGTGCCACTGGGCAGGGCCGTCCATGCTGATACCGACCAGGAACTTGTGCTCGGCCAGGAACTCACACCACGCATCGTCCAGCAGGGTGGCGTTGGTCTGCAGGCCGTTGGTGATCGTCTGGGCCGGGCTGACCTTGTGCTCGGCCTGGAGCTCGACGACGCGCCGGAAGAAGTCCAGGCCCATCAGCGTCGGCTCGCCCCCCTGCCAGCCGAACTCGCAGCGGACGGGCATGAGCTCCTGGTACTGACGCACATAGCTGGCCAGGACCTCCTCGCTCATTCGCATCTCGGCGGGGGGCACGTCCGGGTAGAGCTGCCGCGGCTTGGCGGTGTAGTAGCAATACGCGCAGTCCAGGTTGCAGATTCCGCCGGCCGGCTTGGCCATGATGTTGAACGGGGGTACGCTGTGGGGGGGCATGTTGCTCTCGATCCGGTGAAAAGTCCGAAACCACCTGCCGCGGCGGGGGTTTGGTTCTGAACGGTCCAGCTTACCAGATTTGCCCCGGCCCGTGCAAACCCAAGCCGACGACCCCTTGCCCGCCAGCGCCCGCCGATTACAATGCAAGGCCTGGAAGGAGAGCACATGGCAACTGAGATGTTCACCCACACCCTCGCCAACGGCCTGACGCTGCTGGGCGAACCCATGCCCGCCGCAAACTCCGTGGCCGTGGCCATCGACCTGCCCGCCGGGGCCGCGGCCGAGCCGGACGAACTGGCCGGCGCGTCGTCCGTGGCGGCCGAATGGCTGCTCCGCGGCGCAGGCGACCGCGACAGCCGGGCCCTCAACGACGCCCTCGACTCCCTCGGCGTGCAGCACAGCTCCTCGGCCGGGCACGAGTCGACACACCTCTCGGCCGTCCAGCTCGGACGCTATCTCGACGACGCCCTGGCGATCTTCGCCGACATCCTCCGCCGCCCGCGCCTCCCAGCCGAGAGCTTCGAGCCCTGCCGCCAGCTCATCGAACAGGACCTTCAGGGCCTCGAAGACCAGCCGGCCCGCATGGCCCTGTCGCTGATCGGCGAGAAGTTCTTCCCCTGGCCGCTGGGACGCATGACCCTCGGCCGCGCCGAGACGCTCGCGTCCATGACAGCCCGGGGGGTCAAAGAACATCTCGCCCGCCTGCTGACGCCCAACGGCACGATCCTCGCCGTGGCGGGCAACTTCGACTGGCCCGCCCTGCGCGGCCGCATCGACGCCCTGCTGGGCGACTGGGCCGGCCCGACGCCCCCAGCCGTGACCCCCGGCGACCGCGCCGGCGGCATGCACCACATCGCCAAAGACTCCTCCCAGACGCACATCACCCTGGCCTGCCCGGCCCCGCCGCTGCACGACGAAGCCACCTACTACCCCATCCGCGTCGCCCAGGCCGTGCTCTCCATGGGCATGGGCAGCCGCCTGTTCACCGAGGTCCGCGAGAAGCGGGCCCTGGCCTACGCGGTCCGGGCGAGCTATTCCTCGATGACCCGCCAGGCCGGGCTCTTCGCCTATGCCGGCACGCGACCCGAGCTGGCCCAGCAGAGCCTCGATGTCACCCTCGCCGAAGTTCGCCACCTCGCCGATGGCGTCGACGACGAAGAACTCTCCCGCGCCAAAACGCAGCTCCGCGCCGCGCTGGTCATGAAGGGCCAATCTACCCTCGCCCGGGCCAACTCCCTCGCGTCGGACTTCCGCCACCTCGGCCGGCAGCGCACGCTCGATGAACTCAACGACCGCATCCAGGCCGTCACCCACGACGACATCCGCACCGCCCTGGCCGCCTGGCCCGCCGACGACGTCACCATCCTCACCGTCGGCCCCGAGCCCCTCGCCGAGCCCACCCAACCGAAAGCCTCGTAATGGACCACAAGCACACCACCCTCGACAACGGCCTGGACATCCTCGCCGAAATCAACCCCGCCGCCGAGTCGCTCGCCGCGGGCTTCTTCGTTCGCACCGGCAGCCGAGACGAAACCCCCGACGTCGCCGGCGTGAGCCACTTCCTCGAACACATGGTCTTCAAGGGCACGGAGCGACGCTCGGCCGCCGACGTGAACCTCGACTACGACCGCATGGGCGCCAGCTACAACGCCTTCACCAGCGAGGAAAACACCGTCTACTACGCCGCCGTCCTGCCGGAGTACCAGCACGATGTTCTCGACGTGCTCTGCGATATCCTCCGACCGGCCCTGCGCGAGGACGACTTCCAGACCGAGAAGGGCGTGATCTGCGAAGAGATCGCCATGTACCAGGACATGCCCCACTTTCGCCTGTACGACAACCTCATGACCCTGCATTTTACAGGCCATCCGCTGGGCAATGAGATTCTCGGCTCGACCGAGTCGATCACCAACATGGCCCGCGACGACATGCAGGCGTACTTCGACCGGCGCTACTCGCCAACCAACGTCACGCTCGTGGCCAGCGGCGCCATCGACTTCGACGCCCTCGTCGACCAGGCCCGGTCCATGTGCGGCCACTGGACACCCTTCGACGCGCCACGCGACGATACCGCCTTCGACGGCGCGCGGACCGGCAAGTGCATCGTCGATGCCAAGCTCGCCCGCCAGTCCATCGGGCTGATGACCGCCGCGCCGTCGATGCAGGACGACGAGCGGTTCGCCGCGGACGTGCTGGCGACGGTGCTCGGCGATGGCACGGGCAGCCGACTGTACTACGCCCTGATCGAAACCGCCCTGGCCGACGAAGCCTCCATGAGCTACAGCCCCATGGACGGCTCGGGCGGGCTGCTGACGTTCCTCTCGGCCTCGCCGGACCGGGCCAATGAGGTCCTGAACGTCGCCCGCGAGGTCTTCGCGACGTTCCTGGCCGAGGGGGCCACCGCCGAGGAAACCCAGGCCGCCGCCAACAAAATCGCCACCGCCGCCACCATCAAGGGCGAGCAGCCCATGGGTCGGCTGACCGCGGTGGGCTTCGACTGGCAGTACCGCCGGGAGTATCAACCCCTGGCCGAGCAGATCGAAATGACCCTGGCTGTGACGCCGGATGACATTCACGACCTGGCCCGCCGCTGCCGGCTGGACGAGCCGACCGTGCTGGGCCTGGGCCCCAAGGAGACCCTGCCTGGTGTCAACGCATGAGACATTCCGCTCGCGACGGGTCAGCGTGATCGGCCTGGGACGCTTCGGCGGCGGCGTGGCCGCTGCCCGTTGGCTGTGCAACCAGGGCGCCCGCGTGACCGTCTCCGACCAGGCACCGGCTGAGGCGCTGGCCGCGTCGGTCGCCGAGCTGGCCGAGCTGCCGATTACCTTCCACCTGGGCGGCCATCATCGTGAGGACTTCCTCGACGCCGACCTGCTCGTGATCAACCCGGCCATCCCGCCCGAGCACGCCCTGCTTACCGAGGCCCGCCAGGCTGGCGTGGCGATGACCACCGAGATGAATCTCTTTCTGGAGCGGTGTCCGTGTCGCGTGATCGGCATTACCGGCAGCGTGGGCAAGAGCACCACCACGGCCATGACCGGCGAGCTGCTGGCCGAGCGATACACCACGCATGTCGGCGGGAATATCGGCAAGAGTTTGCTCGGCGATCTCGACGCCATCGGCCCGGATGACCTGGCGGTGGTCGAGCTGTCGAGCTTTCAGCTCGAGCGACTCCCAGCCATCGACCGCTGCCCCGACGTGGCCCTGGTGACCAACCTCACGCAGAACCATCTCGACCGCCACGGCTCGATGGACCGCTACGCCGAGGCGAAGAAAAACATCTTCCGCAAGCAGCGGCCGGACGACCTGCTGATCCTCAACCGGGCCGACAAGGTGCTGGCCGCCTGGGCCGGCGAAGCGCCCGGCCGGGTCGACTGGTTCGGCCCGAGCTTCGAGCCCTTCGAGCTGGCCGTGCCCGGGCTGCACAACCAGGCCAACGCCCAGGCCGCCTGGGCCATCGCCCGGCAGTTCGATGTCGACCGCCCCACCGCCGAGCGGGTGCTGGGGCAGTTCGCCGGGCTGAGCCATCGGCTGGAATTCGTCGCCGAGGTCGATCGCGTGCGCTACTTCAACGACTCCAAGTGCACCACGCCGGCCGGGGCGATCGTGGCCATGGATGCGTTTCCCCCGCGGCGGACGGTGCTGCTGTGCGGCGGGCATGACAAGGGCGTGGGCTTCGACGAGTTCGCCCAGGTCATCGACGAGCGGGCCCGGACGGTGGTGACCTTCGGCGCGACCCGCGGGCGAATTCTGCAAGCCCTCTGCGACTGCCGCCGCGACCGCCACCCCCCCGAAGCTGTCAGCGTCCAGACCCTGGAGGAAGCCTTCGCCGCGGCCGTTCGCCTGGCCCGGCCGGGCGATGTCGTCCTGCTCAGCCCCGCCTGCAGCAGCTACGATCAGTTCGCCAACTACGAGCAGCGCGGCGAGACCTTCCGCAAGCTCGTCAAAGACCTCCAGGCGAAGTAACCCTCCCGCACGAACCCCGCACATTCCACGCGGCTGGCGGGGCT
>CAZCDM010000154.1:0-5491 GCA_964497475.1 uncultured Planctomycetaceae bacterium | reverse complement strand
ACAGCTCGCCGCCGAAGATGGCGTTGGTTTCGGCCATGGCGGCCTTCATGAAGGCGTGGCCGACACGTTCGCGCCGGGGCGTGCCGCCAGCAGCGCGGACCGTCTCGGGCAGGATCTTGCTGCTGCGGAGGTCGTAGACGATCGTCGAGCCCGGATCGTCGGCGAGAAAATCCTTGGCCAGCAGCGTCGTCATGATGTCGCAGCGGACGATCGCGCCGGTTTCGTCGACGAACATGCAGCGGTCGGCATCGCCGTCCATGCAGATGCCGATGTCGGCCCCGTGCTTGGTCACGCCGTCGCGGGCCCACTGCATGTTGGCCTCGACGAGCGGGTTGGGCGGATGGACGAACCCCTGGCCGAGTTCGAAATTCATCGGGATCAGTTCGAGGTTCTCCACGCTTTCGAAGACCTTGGGCACCATCGCCCCGGCCATGCCGTTGGAGGCGTCGATGACGACCTTGAGCGGCTTTTTGAGGTCGAGGAACTGCAGGACGTGCTTGCGGTACTCGTCCCACAGGTCGATGGACTGCGAGGGCGTCAGCGAGGCGCTGGAGGGCATGCGGCGGAGCGACTGGCAGATGGCTTTGATTTCGTTCAGGCCAGTGTTTTCGCCGACGGGCTTGGCCTTGTAGGCGGAGATTTTAAAGCCGTTGTACTCGATGGGATTGTGCGAGGCCGTCACCTGAATGCCGCCGCACGCGCCGAGGTGGTTGATGGCGAAGTAGATCTGCGGCGTGTCGATCATGCCGATGTCGACGCAGGTCGCCCCGCCGGCGCTGATGCCCTCGACGAGGGCCTTGTTGATCGACTCGCTGTGGGGTCGCATGTCGTGGCCGACGACGATGCGGTTGACGGCGGCCTGGCCTCGGTCGTAGCCGGTGATGCGGGTCCGCAGGAACTGGCTGGCGGCGTGGCCGATCTTCCAGGCGAGGTCTTCGTCGATCTGGTCCGGGTACGTGCCACGAACATCATAGGCTTTGAAAACTTTTTCGATATCTGCCATTAGCGGGTCGTCCTTTCGGTGCGAGTCGGCCGGGGGCGGCCTGGAACCATTTCACAGTGCAGCCGATTATTTTGCGCCGGCGGCGGGAATGCAACTCATTTGTCGGCGGCGGGGGGCGGCCGCTTCAAAAAAAACATCGTTGAGACTATTGCATCCGATGGATAGGGGCCTATAATCACCCTTTGCGTCGGTACGATCTGACCTGACTGGGAATCGGGTAAGGTGTATCCGATGAATATGACACGTGTTGTTACAATGAGTCTGGTGCTGGTCCTGCTGGGTCTGGGTGGCTGTGTGCGCCCCGGCCATATCGACCAGACAGACGTCTACGCACTCCAGCAGTCGATCCTCCAGCAGCAGCCCCAGCAGCGCGGGGCCGAGGGGCTTGGGCTGATGCGCCCCAGTTCGCCGGGCATTCCGGTGTTGAAGGTTTCCAAGCAGGCCGATACCGGCAAGGCCGTCATCGACCTCTCGCTGGAAGACGCGATCGTCCGCTCGCTGGCGAACAATTCTGACATTGGCGTGGTGAGCTACAACCCGGCCATTTCGCGTCAGCAGATGATCCAGGCCGCCTCGGAGTTCGACACGACGCTGGTCGGCTCGTTCGCTTACGATTTCACCGACTCGGCCCGCAATCATCGCCTGGGCAATACGGCGGCCTTTCCGCAGAAGTCGACTGATAAATCCTTCTCCCTGGGCGTGCAGAAGAAGTTCATCACGGGTGCGGAGTTCTCGGCTTCGACGAGTTTCGTCCGCAGCTGGGACGACGCGACCACCGACGAGGCCGCCCGCTGGTATCAGCAGGACCTGGCCCTGTCGGTCACCCAGCCACTGCTGCGCGGCGCGTGGCCGGAGGTGAACCTCGCATCGCTGCGGATCGCCCGGCTGGAGCATTCGATCTCGCTCTCGCAGTTTCGCCAGCAGGTCGAGGCGACCCTGCGGACGACGATCAACCTGTACTACCAACTCATCCAGGCCCGGCGAGAGGTTGAAATCGCCCGGGGCCTGCTGAAGGTCACCGAAGAAACCTTCGAGCGTGTCAAGGGGCGCGGGCCGATCGACGCGACGATCGTGCAGATCAAGCAGGCCGAGGCCGCCGTGCAGACCCGCCGGGCTACGCTCGTGCAGGCGCAGAAGAACCTCGCCGACACGCAGGACGCCCTGGCCCGGCAGCTCAACGACAGCCAGATCAACCTGCTGGACGATGCGACGCTGCTGCCCACGACCGAGCTGGCCGACCGGCCCGTCGAGATCGACATGGCCGATCAGCTCCTCACGGCCCTTCGGCTGAACCCGAGCCTCGAACAGGCTCGCCTGGCCATCCAGCAGGCCGAGATCAACGTCAAGGTCGCCGAGCGGAACCGCCTGCCGGAGCTGAATATCACCGCCGGGGCGAACATCAACGGAGCCTCCCGCAAGCAAGCCGGCCATGCCTGGAACGACGTGACCTCCGGGCGGTTTATCGACTACAACATCCAGCTGACGTTCTCGTACCCGCTGGGCAACCGCCAGCGCGAGGCCGAGCTCGCCGAGAGCCGCCTGACCCGCATGCAGGCCATCACCAGCATGCAGAACACCGCCGACCAGGTGGCCGAGACCATCCGCGAGCGGATTCGCCAGGTCCAGTCGCAGTACGAGCAGGTGAACATCCAGCGCAAGGCGCTGGCCGCGGCCCAGGCGCAGCTCGGCGGGCTGAACGATCTCGAACAGATCCGAGGCCAGCTCACGCCGGAGTTCCTCAACCTCAAGCTCAACGCCCAGGCGGCCGTCGCCCAGGCCGAGCGGGCCGTCATCGACTCGCTGGTGCAGTACAACACCGCGATGGTCGACCTGGCCCAGGCGACGGGTTCGGTTCTCGAACTGCACAAGGTCAAGCTGGCCCTGCCGGTGGTGACGAAAATCCCGGCCACCAATCAGCAGGCAGTGCACCTGCTCGAAAAGACCGCCGCCGTCGACGGCAACTGACGGACGAGCCTCGACTTTTCCGTCGCGGTCGCTCATACTGGCCTTGCGGTCGGGGCCTCCTTGCATGAGGAGTGAACATGGACGTCAGTCGCATCTATCGCCTGCTGCGCCTCGTGACGCTGCTGCAGAGCGGCCGATCGTACACCGCCAGTGACCTCGCCGAGGAATTGCAGGTCTCCCGCCGGACCGTCTTCCGCGATCTCAACGCCCTGGAGATGGCCCACATTCCGTACTACTACGACCAGGCCTCGCGCAGCTACCGCATCAGCCAGCACTTCTTCCTCCAGCCGGTCAACCTCACCCTGGGCGAGTCGCTGGCGTTGCTGACCCTGGCAGGGCGGCTGGAGGAGGACCCCTCCGTGCCGCTGCTGGGCCAGGCCGCCCGCGCCGCGGCCAAGCTGGAATCCATCCTGCCGGAGACCATCCGCGAGCACGTCGGCAGTATCGTATCGAGCCTGACGCTGAACCTCGGGCCCACCGCGCCGCATGACGACGAGAACCTCGAACGCTATTTCGACCTGCTCAACGGGGCGATCATGCGGTCGAAGGTCATCCGTATGCGGTACGAGAGCTTCGCCGAGGGTGGCCTGATCGACGTCGAGGCCGAGCCGCTTCGGCTGGTATTTCTCCAGCGGGCGTGGTACCTGCGTGCGTTCAGCCGGGCCGACGGCGAGGTGCGAACCTACAAGCTGCTACGCATTGCTGGGCTGGAGGTGACGCGCGAGGGGTTTTCCCGGCGCGGTGAGGCGAGTGAAGACTTCGGCCGGGCGTGGCTGATGATTCCCGAGGGCAAGCTGCACAAGATTCATCTGCACTTCGAGCCCAAGGTCGCCCGCAACGTTGCCGAGGTCCGCTGGCACGACAGTCAGCAGGTCGAGTTCAATGACGACGGCTCGATGGAGTTCCGCGTCGAGGTCGACGGGCTGGGCGAGATCGCCTGGTGGATTTTAGGCTATGGCGATCAGGTCAAGGTCGTCAAGCCGGCCGTTCTGGCCAAACGCATCGCCGAGACCGCCCGCCGCGCCGCCCAGCAGTACGACCGGAAGGGCTCGTGAGATGCGGGCCCTGGTCCAGCGGGTGCGTGAGGCGGCCGTGGTCGTCGATGGCAGCGAGATCGGCCGGATCGGCCCGGGGCTGTTAGTCTACGTCGGCATCGCACCGGACGACGACTCGACCCACGCTGCTGCGCTGGCTGAAAAAATCGTCCATCTCCGCATCTTTCCCGACGCAGCCGAGAAGCTCAATTTGTCCGTCGCCCAGACGGGCGGGGGCATTTTGGCGATACCCAACTTCTCGCTGATGGCCGACACCCGCAAAGGCAGGCGGCCGGCGTTTAACCCCGCCGCACCGGCCGGGCAGGCCCAGCCGCTGCACGAGCAATTCCTGGCCGAACTCCGGACGCTCCATCCGCAGGTAGCCGGCGGTCAATTCGGCGCCGACATGGCGATTTCCGCCATCGCCGACGGGCCTCTCAACGTCCTGCTGGAGGTGGACTGAGCCCGGGGCGGTGTTTTTTGCAGCCGGCCCGAAACCGCCTTGACCGATTCGCGGAGTTTGTGTATCCTGTTTGATCTTCGGTAGTGTGGCCGAGTGGACAAAGGCAACAGACTGTAAATCTGTCGGGGTAACCCTACGGTGGTTCGAATCCACCCGCTACCATGCGAGCAATTCCCGTTTGACCTGTCGCCTGCCTTCTGGCAGCGGCTTTGGCTGGCTGCGTCCGGCTGCATCGGACATGCATTGCGTTGCCTGTTTCGCCGTCCTTGCCGGCCTCGTCCTCGCCGACGAAGCCATACGACATCTCAATCGATCATTGCTCCCGTCCGGTCTGCCCCGCGTGGGACAGCCCGGCCGTTTTTCCGCGGGCGTAGCTCAATGGCTAGAGCGTCAGCCTTCCAAGCTGAATGTTGTGGGTTCGACTCCCATCGCCCGCTTTGCGACGGCCCTTGCCAGAGAATGACCGGGGCCGCTTTTCTTCCCTGTTTACGGGGGTTTTCGACCTGCCGGTCTTGGCAGGTCGCTCGGGCCGATTTGTCAGCCCTTGACGTGAAGCCCCTCGGTTTTCCTGCCGTTCGGCACCAATCTCGGCACCAATTTCGGCACCACAAATCCGGCCGTCGGTTCCGGTCCGCACTTGGCGATTCCGCCCGCCGTCCAGGGCGGGCAGGCTCGGCAGGGCTTCGACGGCCCCGGCGGTGTCCACAAGCTGCAAGTGCGTGTAGGTGTTCATCGTCAGCCGAATGTCGCTATGCCGAAGAAGCTCTTGGGCCATGCGCGGGGCGACGCCGGCCTGCGAAAGCATCGTCGCGAAGGTATGTCGCAGGCAGTGAAGATCGACCGTGCGGCCCTGGGAGTCGGTCTTCGCTATACCCGCCGCTTTCAGGTCGCGGTCGAACGCCCGGATGAAGTCGCTTGGCAGATCGAACAGCTTCATGTCGCCGGTGGCGGAGCCCGAGGTCACCTCGTTGAGGGCACCTTGAAAAATGGCGATTTCTGAGTTTCGGTCGGCTGATTTTCGGCCGG
>CAZCDM010000153.1:0-5521 GCA_964497475.1 uncultured Planctomycetaceae bacterium | reverse complement strand
CGTGCCGCCAAAGACCGACCGCGAGGCCAGCCCCACCGGAATGCACATCGCCACCGTAGCGACCAGAGCCGGCCGCGGCTCGCCGAGCCACAACGTCAGCCCCGCACCCACAGCCACGAACATCACCATCACCTCGATGCGGCGGCGGAGCGCTTTGACCTTCCGCGGGTCGATAGGTTTTCGGCTGCGGGCCATGGGGCGATTCTAGCAGCCCGGGGCGATCGTCGCTACAATGCCTCCACCAACCCACGCAATGCCCTTTTTCAACGACCAACCAACCCTTCGACTCCGCTGGCTGATCCTCGCCTGCCTGCTGGCCGGCGGGCTGATGTTTGCCTCCCTGCAGGGGCCGGGCGGGTTGGCCGGGCTGGTGCGGGCTGCGGCCGATGGCTTTGTCGTGCTCTGCCTTCTGGGCGGCTCGGCCGGGCTGGGCTGGCTCGCCGTGCGATGGCTGATTCCGGCCGATGCGCCATGGCTGCTGCGCGGCGCAGCATGCGGGCAGACGGGCCTGTGGCTGCTGGCCGCGGGAACGTACCTCCTCGGGCAGGTCCTGCTGCCCGATCCGTGGGTGATCCGCGGGCTGCTTGTACTTGGCCTGGCGGTGTTGGCCTGGCGAGTCCGCAACCATATTTGAGGGCGGTCGCTGCCGGTCTGGGTTGGGCCGGGCGAGCTGATGTGGGTGGTGCTGGCCATGGCGGGCGGCATGGCCCTGGCGATGAGTCTGCCCCCCGCCGGAGGTTTGGCCGGCGGGTCCATGGGTGTGGCCGACTACGCCCTGCAGTTGCCGCGACGATTTCCTCCGGGCGAAGGTCATCCAGCACACGCCCCGCACCATGCCCACCACCCGCCCGGCCAGGCTGGGCAATCTGCTGCTGTATGTCCGCCGCCCCGCCGGGGCCAAACCCGGCTGGACGCCCGATCCCATCGTGCTGCCCTGAGGCGATTCGGCTGGATTCTGAGGTGGCATGTTTGGTACGATGCCCAAACTTATCCTCGCTCCGGGAATGGCATGCAATCCACCGTCTGGTCCAATCTCCAGGTTGCCCACCCTGCCGACTGGGCCCTTGCGCTGCTGAGCCCGCCCGGCCCGCGAGGCCGACTGAGCTTTGTCGACCGCTACGTCCAGCGGATGGACGTACACTATCGCCCGCTGGCCCGACCCATCGATCCGAATCTGGTCATCTCGCAGCATCGGCCCAGGAAATCCGGTCGGGTCAAGGCCCGCGACCTGAAACGCTGCCCACCGCTGTGGGCCGGCCTGGAACTGCGCGACGAATCGGGCCTGACCGTCCACGCCGCTCGCTGCTTCGCCGAGGCCCGCATGATGGTCGAGGTGACGATCCTCTGGCCCGACAAACCCACCCGGGCCCTGCCACGCAACCGCGCCCTGGAAGAGCAGATCCTCACCAGGCTCGAGCCGCTGGACGATTCCGCCCTCGCCAGAACCTGGCGTGCCTTCGGGCTGGACGTCCGCATGCCCCGGCCGCTGACTCTGACCGACTGGCGAGCCCAGGCCGGGCTCGTCCGCTTCGACTTCGAACCGCCACGCTGGCAATCGCCGGACATCAGCATCCATCGCTACGCTCTGCCCGAAACCATCGGCGACGATCTCGAAGCCTGGCTTCGCCGTCAACTGCCCCGCCGCGCCGAGGTTCGCGCCGTCAGGCCTTGGTCCTGTAACACGCACCCCGCCGCAGAAATCATCTCCGCCGAGCCGCACATCGCCCCGTTGCTGCGAAAGCTCGTCGCCCCGTGGATGCTGCGCGACATGGCGTGGATATGTCCCGACAGCCAGCGGCTGTATCATCTCCGCCTCCAGGCCCGACAGCGCAGTGAAGAACTCCCCCTGCCGGCCGGCCTGGCCGTGCACTGCTGCTCCGCGGCGGGGGCGGGTTCATGACCTCCGCCAAGCCAACCCGCCGCAAGCCCAAGCCTGCCGACCTGCTGGCTGCGGTGCCGATGCAGAACGCCTCGGCCGACCTGACCGACGGGCCGGGCGGCAAGCTCCTGGTGGCCGTGCCGCTCAAACGCCCCGGCTGGCTCGTGCCGCCCATCAGCTGGGTTCTACCCTTCTCTTCGCACCGCCGCGTCGAGCTGGACGAAATCGGCGCTGCGGTATTCCGCGCCTGTAACGGAGAGCGAACGGTCGAGGAGATCATCGAGGCCTTCGCGGCCCGACACGCCCTGGATTTTCGCGAAGCACAATTACCGGTAACGCAGTTTCTCCGCCAGATGACGCAACGCGGTTTGATTGTCCTGGCCGGGTTTGACACGAAGGCCAAACCATGATTTCCCTCGACGTTCAAAATCAGCCCCAACTGCCGTTGTTGCGTTGCGTGGAGCTTGTCGTCAGCGGCATTCGCTTCCGGCTGATGCGCGCAATGATTACGGTGGCGATTATCGCTTTGGCGGTGGCCTTTCTGATGACGATGCTCACCGAGTCCTTGACCGCCCGGCGGATGGCGCGAACTATCGCCCGGCAGACCGCCCCGCGCCATTCCATGCTCTTCTGGGTCAATCAGCTCAGCTCACCGATTACCGAGCGGGAGGTCATGAACCTCCTGGCCCGGCCGAATACCGACCCGCGCCGGATCGACGAACTGGCCCGCTGGGGCCAGCTCCCCCCTGCCCAGATCGCCCGCCTGCAACAGATCGCCCGTCGCCAGGCGATCTACGCCGACTACTTTGCCGGGCTCACCGAAGCCCAGAAGCGCATCCTGCTCGGCCGGGCGCGGGGCATGGCGATTTTCCCCGCCCTGAACAAACCCGACGCATTGCAGCGGCTGGAGTCCTCGCTGCCGGAGGTCCGCACCTCCCTGCCGTCCCTGCCGGCGGACCTGGCCGACGGCGAGGAATCGCCCGTCGAGCAGCTCCGCCAGACGGTTCGCCAGTGCGCCCAGGTCGCCCCGCTCATCGCTGCGGTTCGCACCGGTCACACCCAGCGGGTCGAGGCGTTCAAGGCCTGGCTGGACGGACGGATCGTCAGCGATGTTCTGGCCGAGCCGAATGAGGAACTCACCGCCAAGCTGACGGAACTGGACTTCGACCTTGATGAAGCGACCCTGGCCATCGTGGCCAACCAGGCCGCCCTGCGTCGCGACGCCCGGCTGATCGTGGAGTATCTGGCCCGGCCTGACATGCAGGAGCGTTTGGACAACTATCTGCCCGAGCCACTGGTCGATCTCAGCCAGAGCGACGTGCTGGCCCGCATAGCCACCATCGAGGGCGCGAAGTGGCTCGTCGCCGAATCCGTAAGCCTCTCGGCACCTCTGCCGTTTGCGCCCGAACGAATTCGCGAGGTACTCCAGCACCAGGCCAAGCAGATAACCCTCGCCCAGGTCGAGGCTGACCTGGCCGTGGCGACCATCGAGGGCGGGGTGCTGGGCTTCAGCGGCAGAACGGTCTGGCTGCTGCTGGTAAGCCTGCTGGTCTGTGCGGTCGGCATTGCCAATGCCATGCTCATGAGCGTCACCGAACGGTTCCGCGAGATCGCCACCATGAAATGCCTCGGCGCCACCAACCGCCTGATCATGATCAGCTTCGTGCTGGAATCGATACTCCAGGGGGTAGCCGGTGGGCTGATCGGTGCGGTGGTGGGCTTCGGCCTGGGCTTGATGCGGGGAGGGCTGGCCTTCGGGTGGCGGGTGCTGGGGGGAGCATCCCCTGGGCGGAGGTGGGGCTGATGGCGCTGTTCAGTATGGCTGTCGGGCTGGTCCTCTCTGCCCTGGCGGCAATGTACCCAGCCCGAATCGCCGCAAAACTGCCCCCCATGGAAGCGATGCGTATCGAATAATGGTCTCCCAGCCTGTCCATCCCGACACGACTCCAGGGGCGGCCCAGCCGGGCTCGCCCGAGAGGCCGGTGATTATCCGCACGCGACACCTCTGCAAGGAGTACCACATGGGCGAGGTCGTCACCCACGCGCTGCAAGGCGTGGATGTCGAACTCTACCGCGGGGAGTTCATCTGCGTGATGGGGCCCAGCGGCTCGGGCAAGAGCACCTTTTTCAATATGATCGGAGGATTGGACAGTCCGACCTCCGGGCGGGTCTTTATCGACGAGGTCGACGTCGCCCAGCTCAACGCGGTGGAGCTGGCCTTTCTGCGCTGCCGCAAGATCGGCTACATCTTCCAGACCTACAACCTCGTGCAGTACATGACCTGCCTGGAGAATGTCACCGTGCCGATGGCCTTTGCGGGCGTGATGGCCGACGACGCCCGCCGCCGCGGCATGAAGTTGCTGGACCTCGTTGGCCTCAAAGAACGGTGGTTCCACAAACCCATCGAACTCTCCGGCGGCCAGCAACAACGCACCGCCATCGCACGCTCCATGGCCAACGATCCGCAAATCCTGCTCTGCGACGAGCCAACGGGTAACCTCGACCTCAAGACCGGCTCGGAGATTCACGACATCCTCCAGAAGCTCAACCGCCAGCACGGCGTGACGATTATCTGCGCGACGCACGACCATCGGCTCATCGCCATGGCCGACCGCATCCTCTGGATTCGCGACGGGCAGGTCGAACGCATCGCCAGCCGGGGTGATGTGAGCATCGAAGCCGGCTCGATCGACGGCGAGGAAGAATGATGCGCCCTCTCGCCAGCCTCCCCCTGCTGATCGGCCTGATCGCCTCGAGTGTTGCGGCCCGCGCCGAGCCGACCGGCGAGGCGACCGCCACGCAATACCAGGCCGACCTGCAAGCCCTCACCAGCACCCCGCACCGTCTGGCGGGCCTGGCCGACGGCAGCCTGGCCGCCGGGGCCTACGTCAAGAAACGGCTCGACGCCATCGCCGCCCGCGACGGCGCGCCGATGGAGATCTACCCCCAGAGCTTCCCCGTCGTCCAGCCCATCCAGGACACCTGCACCATCACCGTCGGCGGAGTCACCGAGCCCCTGCTGGCCGTCCACCCCAACGACCTGCAGGCCAGCATCACCCCACCCGAGGGCATTACCGCCCCCTGCCTCTACGCCGGCAAGGGCACGACGCCGGACTACGGCCAGGCCAACCCGGCCGACCATATCGTCGTGCTCGATTTCGACTGCCAGACCAACTGGCGACACGCCTTCGCCTTCGGAGCGCGCGCGGTCCTCTTCGTCGGCCCGGAAGACCCCACCACCCCCGCCGCACGGGCCTGGCAGCATGTGAACTTCCCGGCCAATCTGCCCCGCTTCTACGTCACGCACAGCCAGGCCGAACGCCTCGGCCTGACGCGCCGGGCCTACGCGCCCACGGTCACCCTCCGCTCGGCGATGCACTGGCAGAAGCTCTATGCCGAAAACATCATCGCCGTCATCCGCGGCACCGACCCGCTCGTCCATCGCCACGGGAAAACCCCCAGGCGACAGATGATCCTCCTGGCTGCGGGCCTGGACAGCTACTCCGAAGTGCCGATGGTCTCGCCCGGTGCCCGCGAGGCAGCCAACGTCGCCGCCCTGCTGCAGATGGCCGAACACTTCCAGGCCAATCAGCCACGGCAGGGGCACGGTCCAGAGGACGACCTTGGAGACGATGCGTACCC
>CAZCDM010000152.1:0-5562 GCA_964497475.1 uncultured Planctomycetaceae bacterium | reverse complement strand
ACTCGCAAAGCGTCCTTGCCGGCTTCACCCATTGCATCCCTGCCTTCCGCCGTCCATGGCATCAAGAAAACCCAATGTTCATGCGGTCAAACGACGCCACATTATACATGAATTACGCTCGACATCGAGGAAATCCGGGCTTATAGCAACCGGATTTGTGCCGATACAATATCTATAATGGCGCAAACGCGTTACGTGAACTGCAGAGAGGAAACCCCATGACTGACGAGCAACCCCCGATTCGTCTGGGCCTGATTGGCTGTGGTGCGTTCGGGCTGTTCTGCCTCGACGCCTACTCCAAGCTCGATTCGATTCGCCCCATGGCCGTAGCCGATGTCCGCCAGAACGTGGCCGAGGATTTTGCCCGCGAGTTCGGCCTGGCCCACGCTGTGGGCGACCCGGGCGCGCTGATCGCCATGGACGACGTGGACATGGTCCACATCGCCACGCCGCCGTCGTCGCATTACGACCTGGTCCTCCAGGCCGTCCGCGCCGGCAAGCACGTGCTGTGCGAAAAGCCCCTGGCCATGTCCACCGCCCAGGCCGACGAGATGCTCCGTGCCGCCTGGGACGCCTCGTGCATCTGTCCGGTGAATTTTATCCTGCGGTACAACCACGTCAGCCGGGCCGTGAAGCGCGTGATCGACTCGGGCGTGCTGGGCCAGGTGCTCAGCTCCCGGCTGGCGAACTGCGCCAGCGACTCGTCGCTTTCCCAGGGCCATTGGTTCTGGGACAAGGCGGTCTCGGGGGGCATTTTCATCGAGCACGGCGTACACTTTTTCGACCTGTATCGCCAGTGGCTCGGCGACGGCCACGTCATCAGCGCTCATACCGAGCTTCGCCCCGGCACGAACCAGGAAGACCGCGTGATGTGCACCGTCCGCCACGACAACGGGGCGGTGGTCAACCATTATCACGGCTTCGATCAGGTCGCCCAGCTGGACCGCACCAACCACCGCCTGGTCTGCGAGCAGGGCGATATCTGGATCGACGGGGGGATTCCGCTGCACATGACCATCGACGCAGCGCTGGATGGCGAGGCGATCGATCAGCTCAAGCAGCTCGTGCCAGGCGGTGATTTGAGCATCGTCGAGGAGTTCGACGAAGACCGCCAGCAGGTCACCAGCCGGGGCAAAACCCGCAGCGTTACCCGCCGCGTCCGCCTGCACTACTGCCCGAGCGAAAACAAACAGGAAGTCTATAGCGAATCGGTACAGGAACTCATGGCCGACCAGCTCCGCCACATTCAGGATCGCACCCACGATCGCGAGGTGAACGAGATCAACGGACGCGAAGCGTTGGCCCTGGCCGAATCGGCCGCCAACCTGGCCCGGTGATCGACCGTGACTGTTGTCAAGCAACCGCAGTGCGAGTATGATCTGGCAGGAGGCAGCGTCTCTGGAATGGGTAGCGTGGCGACATCTCGGGGCATGTGGGAACTGGAAACGCTTGGCGACTTTGCCGAAGTGACCCGGTGGTTCCAGCAGGCCCTGCCGGACGACCCCGTCGAGGCGTTGACGACCTGCTACCGTCACATGACGGCCCGGCTGCGGATTCATGTCGACGAGTACCAGCACCTCGCCGAGACGCTCGACAAATACTCCGGCGGGCTGCTGTCGGCTCCGGGCAGCCTCGCCAAACCCGGGCGCGACGCCCAAGCCGGCCAGAGCCTCCTGAGCAATCTCCAGGACCTCGCCGCGGAACTGCGGGAGTACCTCGACCCCCTGCTGCTGGTTGGCGATCACGATCTCTACGGATTCTGGCAGGTGGTCTTCGGCTCGGAGCGGGAGTACCTGCTGCTGCTGCACACGCTGATCAATCAGTTTGGCAATTTCGAGGGGCTCCTGCCCACGCTGCCCGGCACGGGGCCGATCATCACCGGCAATGAAATTCAGGACTGCATTGACCGGATGTACCACATCAACACCTCGAACATGCGTATGCTCGACCTGGCCCGCCAGGCCACCCGCCGCGCCGCCGGGGCCGATATCTCACCGCGCAGCTTTTTCTCCACGGAGATCGACCTCAATCGCATCGTGGAAAATCTCTTTGCCGAGTACCTCACCCGCGCCGACCCGGAAGACATCCGCCGCCGCAAGCTTCGCGCCCTGCAGTCCGGCACGCGATACAAGCCCTACCGCTTCTGGCGAGCCGCCGAAACGCTCCGTCTCATGGCGGATGTGTCCTACGACAACGACCTTGCCCGCACGCCGAGCATGACCCGCCGGTTCCTGGAAACCGACCTCCACACCCAGAGCACCTTCACCGGCGACTGGCGACGCATCGAGTGGGCGCTGATCGAAATCATCAACAACTCCATCTCCGCCGCCAGCCAGCTCTCGATCACGCCCCAGGGCGAGTGGTCGGCCAAGCCCCCGCCCAAGCACAACCTCCCCGAGCCGCCCGTGGCGATCCGCATCGACCTGACCAGCCGGACCCGCCGCCACTGGCTGCGGAAGCGGACGCACCTGCGCCTCATCATTGCCGATCGGGGCGTGGGAATCGGCAAGCAGCACCTGCCCTACGTCACGCTGTGGGGCTACAGCCCGCGGCGAGACTACTTCCGCCAGCTCGCCCGGCAGAGCCGCTCGAACTTCGCCAAGGCCCATCGCGAAATCCAGATCGGCGGCAAGGGCATCGGGCTCAGCTACGCCCGGGCCGTTATCGTCGAGCACGGCGGCACGATGCGTATCGAATCCGAAGCCGACCTCGGCACAACTGTCACCATCGACCTGCCCCTGCCGACGCCCTTCGACTTCGAGCCCTGACTTGCAGCCGGGCCGCCCCGGCGGTACGATCAGCCCAGCGTAATTCAAACACAGGGGCTCGCCATGCTCTCCCGCGTACATTCCAGCATCCTCACGGGTATCGACGCCATCGCCGGCGAGGTCGAGGTCGACGTCAGCAAGGGCGGCATGGGTGAGGTCCGGCTGGTGGGCCTGGCCGACGCCGCCGTCCGCGAGGCGACCAGCCGAATCCAAGCCGCCCTGCGAAACAGCGGCTACCGCTGGCCCGGGCCGAAGGTCACCATCAATCTCGCACCGGCCGACGTCCGCAAAGACTCCGCCGCCCTGGACCTGCCCATCGCCATCGCCGCCCTGCTGGCCGGCGGGCAGATGCAATCGTGCGCGACCGACGAGTTCCTGCTGATGGGCGAGCTGGCCCTCGACGGCCGCATCCGGCCTGTCCGTGGCGTGCTCGCCGCTGCCATGCTCGCCAAACGCCAGGGCCGACGCGGCATGATCGTGCCGGCCGAGAACGCCGCCGAAGCCGCCGTCGTCACCGGCCTGGAAATCTTCGGCGTGCAGTTCCTCTCCGATGCCGTCGGCATCCTCACCGGCGAGGCACCCCTCGAGCCGACCGATGTCGACATCGATACCGTCTTCGCCCAGGCCAGTCAGTACGACGTCGACTTCTCCGACGTGCGCGGCCAGGAGGCCGCCAAACGCGCCCTGACCATCGCCGCGGCCGGGCACCACAACATCCTGCTCATCGGCGCGCCGGGCTCGGGCAAAACCATGCTCGCCAAACGCATCCCCACGATCCTGCCGGCGCTGAGCCTCGCCGAGAGCCTCGAAACCACCCGCGTCTACTCGGCCCGCGGGCTTCTGGCCCCCAGCCAGAGCCTCATGGCCATCCGCCCGGTCCGCACGCCGCACCATTCTTCCAGTGCGGCCGCCCTCGTCGGCGGCGGGGCCGTGCCCCAACCCGGGGAAATCAGCCTGGCCCATCACGGCGTGCTCTTTCTCGATGAGTTTCCCGAGTTCGCGCGGACCACGCTGGAGATGATCCGCCAGCCGCTCGAGGACGGCTGCGTGACGATCCCGCGCGTCCACAGCACGCTGCAATTTCCAGCCGGTTTCATGCTCGTGGCGGCAATGAACCCCTGCCCGTGCGGCTACTATACCGACCCCAAACGCCAGTGCTCCTGCTCGTCGCGGCAGATCGAAAACTACCTCGCCCGCGTCTCGGGCCCGCTGATCGACCGCATAGACATCCACGTCGAAGTGCCCCCCGTGCCCTGGAAGCAGCTTCGCGGCGAGGGCGAGGGGCTCACCAGCCAGCAGATGCGCCAGATGGTCGCCCGCGCCCGCGACGCCCAGCGACACCGCTTCAACGGCCAGGCCGACACCACCACCAACGCCAGCATGTCCCCCCGGCAGGTGCGCGAGCATTGCACGCTCGACGGCCCCGGCGAGGCGCTGCTCAAGCAGGCCCTGACCGAAATGGGCCTCTCGGCCCGGGCGCACGACAAAATCCTCCGCATCGCTCGGACCATCGCCGACCTCGAAGGCATCTCCGCCATCGCACCGGCCCACATCGCCGAGGCCATCCAGTACCGCCGCCTCGACCGGAAATTGTAATCGCGACTCATTCCGCTTTCGGACGAACTATACTTCCCCAAAAGGAGTGCAGATGATGCGAACGTGCGGATGGCTGATGGTTCTGCTTGGGTTGGTCGGGTGCGGGCCGGCCTGGCACGTCGGCGTGGTGGTCGACACCCCGCAGCGGTCGGTTCGCAATGACGGGATCGCGCCGACGATTCCCCTCCGCCTGCCGGATAACTCCTACAGCACGGTCCGCGAGGTGGCGGGGCCCTACTACGTGGCCGCCTTTGTGGAAGTCCAGGCCGACGACCCCGGCCGACTCGACCCGCGCGTGGACGCCCTGGCCAAGCGGCTGAGCCTCTCAACCTCGCCGGTGGTTCAGTTCTCCATCCCGGCCCGGCCGGGCGCGCTGGACAATACGGCCGCGACCATCCCGCCCGTGCCCGATGACAAACTCTATCGTTTCCAGGACCCCCGATGGCTGGCGTGGCAGAGCTTCGGCTCGCCCAGCCATGGCGAATTATTCCTGGTCACGCGCGATGGCACTATCGGTGCGCAGGCAACGCTTGATAATCCCCAGCCGGTGGTCGACGCGGCGCTGCATCAGAACCAACTCTACGAGCAGGAAGCCTGGCGAGAGATGATGGAAGGGCCCAACGACTAGCCCGCCCGGGTCGGGCAGAAAGGACGTGCAGCATGGCGATGGCAGTTGATAAAACGCTCGGCGGGAACATTCTGAAGGTGACGATCAGCGGCAAGCTGCACAAGGAGGATTACCTCCAGGCCGTCCCGGAGATGGAAGCCTTCATTGCCAAGCACGGCACGGTGCGGATCGTCTTTGCGATGGAGCAGTTCGAGGGGTGGGACCTCGGTGCGATCTGGGAGGATACCAAGTTCGACATCAAGCACTTCCGCGATATCGAGAAGCTCGCGATGGTGGGCGAGAAGAGCTGGGAGGAGTGGATGGCGAAGTTCTGCAAGCCGTTCACCAAGGCCGAGATTCGATACTTCGACACCAGCGAAATGGCTGCTGCCGAGGAGTGGATCAAGGCGTAGCGTCGCCGGGTGTCAGCCCGTCGAGCTGGTCGAGCAGTTTCTGCGCCCGGGCCTGGAAGGTCGCGAAATCCTCGTAGGGCGGCGGGTCGGCCGGGAAGGCGACGATGCGGTGTAACGGCCCGGCCACCTGACTTCGACATCCCCTTTGGATTGCGCTGTAAGTCTTTGTTTTACAAGG
>CAZCDM010000151.1:0-5609 GCA_964497475.1 uncultured Planctomycetaceae bacterium | reverse complement strand
CCTGCTCTGGTACCGCCGAAAACACCGATTGACCGTTTTGAGATAGTTACTAAGCGTTGCCCGGCCGGTCCGGCCGATGCGATTCGCTCAAGGCCGTCAGGCTCCGCATGTCGGCCACGAGGTCGGTCTCGTCGGTGATCTCCTGGCCGAGGAGGCTCTCGAGCACATCCTCCAGGGTGACAATGCCCTCGATGCCGCCATACTCGTCGACGACCAGGGCGATATGCTCCGAGCCGGCGAGCATCTGCTCCAGCGCGTCGGCCACCGAGGCCATCTCCGGCAGGATCAGCATCGGCTGGGCCAGCTCGCACAGCGGCTGCGAGTCGTTGCCCTCGACGGCCGCCTTGTGAATGTCGAACCGCGTGGCGTAGCTGTCGATCTGGTCGACCGTCTCGCCCGTCAGCGGAATGCGAGAGAACCGCATGGGGTGATACTCGGCGATGGCCTGGGCGACGGTCAGGTCGGCCGGCAGAGAAAACAGCACCACGCGCGGGGTGAGAATCTCCGAAAGCCGCACGCCCGCCAGATGCAGCACGTTCATCGCGATGCGATGTTCCCGCTCGGCCAGTGCCCCGCCCTGGCCCCCCAGGCGGATCGTCGAAAACACCTCCCAGCGACTCACCTGCCCGCCGTGGCGCTTGGTGCGGATCAGCCGATTGATGCTCTCCAGCAGGACGATCACCGGGTAGCACAGGACAATCATGCCGGTGGTGACCCACGCGGTCAGCCCGGCCAGGCGGCGTGCATGGACGGCCCCGAGCGTCTTGGGAATGATCTCGCTGAGCACCAGCACCGCCAGAGTCATCAACGCGCTGGCCAACCCCACCGCCCCGCTGCCGAAGACCACCGCCGCCTGGGCACCCACACCGGCCGCCCCGACCGTATGAGCAATGGTGTTCAGCGTGAGAATCGCCGCCAGAGGATGGTCGATATTCTCCTTGAGGTGTTTGAGACGCTCGCCGGCCTGCGAGCCATGCTCGATCATCAGCTCGATGTGGCTGCGAGGCAGGCTAAGCAGGCTTGCCTCCAGCAGCGAGCAGACAAACGACACCAGCAGGGCCAGCGCACCGTAGCAGATCAGAAGGGTCATGACGGCATGACCCTATCGCATGGCCGGGGCAATTGCAAACGCCTCCGCCCGGGAGCGAGCGCATAAAAAACGGGCTGCGGTGTAATCCGCAGCCCGGGGCAATCGAATGAGAGGGAGGCTTACTCTTCTTTCTCTTCGTCGGCGTCGGAGGGTTCTTCCGCTGCCGCGGTGTCAGCCTCCTCCGGTGCTTCGCCATCGCGCTGGCGGATGGTGTCCATGATTTGGTCGCCCATCTCGCCAAGCATGCCGCCTTCGCTGGTGAGCCCGCCACGACGTGCGGTGGGTGCAGCCGAGGCGCCGGCATCGCCGTCTTCGTCCTCGGCGGCCCACTGGGCACGCTTGAGGCTCAGGCCAATCTTGCGGTCTTCGATGTCGACGCGAAGAATCTTGACCTCCAGCTCATCGCCGATGTTGACGATGTCTTTGGGGTCGACCTTCTGGTCAGACAGCTCGGACACGTGCAGCAGCCCTTCGAGGTCGTCTTCCAGCTCGACGAAGACGCCGAAGTTGGTGATCTTGGTGACCTGGCCCTTGACGATCTGCCCGGGCAGGTAGTGCTCGGGAATCTGCCGCAGCCAGGGGTCTTCGGTCAGCTGCTTGAGGCCCAGGGCGACGCGCATCTTGTCTTCGTCGACAGCCAGGACCACGCACTGCAGCTGCTGTTCCTTTTCCAGCACCTCCGAGGGATGCCCGATCTTGCGGGTCCAGCTGAGGTCCGAAACGTGCAGAAGCCCGTCGATGCCTTCTTCGATCTCGACGAACGCACCAAAATTGGTCATGTTCCGCACCGTGCCGGTAATCACCGTGCCCGGAGGGTACTTTTCCTTCACGACGGTCCAGGGGTTCTGCTCGGCCTGCTTCATGCCGAGGGAAATCTCCTGCTTTTCCTTGTCGATATCCAGCACGACCACCTCGACCTCGTCGCCGGGGTTGACCATCTCGTTGGGGTGGTTGATGCGGCGGGTCCAGGACATCTCGGAGATGTGGACGAGGCCTTCCAGGCCCTCCTCCAGCTTGACGAACGCGCCGTAGTTGGTGACGTTGACGACCTCGCCGTTGATTTTCGTGCTGACAGGATACTTCGCTTCGACCCCTTCCCAGGGGCTCTCGGTTTTCTGCTTGAGGCCCAGGGCGATCTTTTCCTTCTCGAAGTCGATATTGAGAATGACCACTTCGAGTTCCTGGTCGATGGAGACCATCTCGGAGGGGTGATTGATCCGCCCCCAGCTCATGTCGGTAATATGCAGCAGCCCGTCAATGCCGCCCAGGTCCACGAACGCGCCGAAGTCGGCAATGTTCTTGACCACACCGTTGCGGCGCTGGCCTTCCTCGATCTCCTTCATCAGAGATTCCTTGGCCTTTTCGCGCTGCTCTTCGATGAGCTTGCGACGGGAGACGACGATGTTGCGGCGGTCCTTGTCGATCTTGAGGATCATCGCCTCGACCTTCTGGCCGATGTACTCGCCGATGTCCCTCGGGCGGCGGATGTCGACCTGGCTGGCCGGCAGGAAGGCCGGCACGCCGATGTCCATCAGCAGGCCGCCCTTGATCTTGCGACTGATCGTACCCTCGACGGTGTCGCCCTCGTCGTTATTGGACAGGATGCGTTCCCAGCCACGGATGCGGTCAGCCTTGCGCTTGGATAGCTCGACCAGCCCGCTATCGGATTCGATGTCTTCCAGGAAGACCTCGATCTCCATGCCCTTGCGCGGTTCTTCCTCTTCGAACTCGTCGATGTCGACGGTTCCCTCGGACTTGAGCCCGACTTCGACGATCACGTCATTGCCGACAATGTCGACGATGCGACCGGTGAGAATCTGCCCGGGTTCGTGTTCGGCGGCGTCTTTGACGACGTGGCTGAGGGTTTCCTCGGTGTAGTTACCCAGGGCATCGGTGAGTTGCTTTTCCACGTCCTCTTCGCTGATGTTCAGGGACGCGATAAGATTGTAATCGACCATGTAAAATATGTTTCCTGTATGGGGTGTGTATGCGGGTGATGCTCCCGGCTCCCGATGAGCAGGGCACCTCGCCGGCGTTTTCCATCGCCTCGCCGACAGGCCGGCCGGACCGTCCGGCCCTCTGCGCGCACTCCTCACAGAGCAGAACTGTACATCCTACCGCGGCACCTCTGGCTGACAAGAGTTTTTTACATTTTATCCGCCGCATACCCGGTGCATTGTCACGCCCATATCGGCTATACTCTGGGGCGAATCGCGTACGGCAAGGAGACTACGATGGAATGCAAAAAAGATCAGAACCTGGACTTCTGCAATTGCAGCTACGGCGGGTGCAGCCGGGCGGGCGTCTGCTGCGAGTGCATCCAGTACCACCTCAAGGCCCGTCAGCTTCCGGCGTGCTGCTTCCCCGACGCGGTCGAAAAAACCTACGACCGCAGCTTCGAAGCCTTCGCCAAAGCCTGGAACCTGTAAGGAATCGACATGACTGAAACCCTACAATGAAAAAATCGACGGCTATCGCGGCGTCTGGTACATGAACCAGCTCACGGATGATGAATACCGCTTCAAGTATTCCGGCGGGCTGGGCACGTACTGCGCCAAGCACTCGCCTTTTGCTGTCTATCGCCCGGAAGTCAACAAGACCTTTTTCTGCTACGGCGGGACCACGCCGGAGGCGTATGAATCTACGGACTGGTTGGCCTACGATTGCGGAGGGGACGTCAAGGAGACGACGGGCTTTCTGCTGCATTGTGTCGGCTGCTTCGACCACGCGACCGGGCTGCTCAGCCAGCCTACGGTTATTCTGGACAAGGTCACGCGCGACGCCCACGACAACCCGGTCATCAGCGTCGACGAGGAAGGCTACGTCTGGGTTTTCTCAACCTCGCACGGACGGCTCAGGCCGTCGTTCATCCATCGCAGTTGCGATCCCTACTCCATTGAACGCTTCGAGCGGATCGAAGCGACGCGTCTGGAGGACGGTCAGCCCGTGCCGCTGGACAATTTTTCCTACTTCCAGGTCCGCCACGTTCCGGGGGTGGGGTTTCTGGCTGGCATGACGAGGTATCTGCCCGACTGGGCAGGGCGATCGGTTGGCTTTATTCATAGTCCCGATGGCGTGAGCTGGGGGGCGTGGCAGGATCTGGGGCGCATCGATCAGGGCCATTACCAGGTCTCGGAGGTCTGTGGCGAGTTGTTTGGCACGGCCTTTAATGCACACCCCGCCGAGGGCGGGCTCAACTACCGCACGAACCTCTACTATCTCCAGAGTCCCGATCTGGGCAAGACGTGGCTGAACGCTGCCGGGCAGGGTGTCGAGGTGCCCGTGACCGAGTGGGACAATGCGGCCCTGGTGCATGACTTCCGCGCCGAGGGGCGACTGGTCTATGTGCGGGATATGGTCTTCGATCCAGCCGGTCGCCCGGTTGTGCTGATCGTCACGTCAAAGAACTTTCGCTCGGGCCCGGCTGGCCAGCCGCGGTTCTGGCAGCTGGCGTGCTGGACGGGATCGGTCTGGGAGATTCGCACGATCTGTCCGGCCGACTGCAATTACGACATGGGAAGCCTCTACTTCGAGCCGGACGGCACGTGGAAGCTCATCGCCTCCACCGAACCGGGACCGCAGCCGGGCAATCCGGGCGGCGAGATCGCCTGCTGGACGTCGAGCGACGAGGGGCGAACGTGGAAACGCCAAGGCATGCTGACGTCCGACAGCGAGTACAACCACACCTTCGTCCGCCGGCCGATCAATGCAGCCGACGGGTTTTACGCCTTCTGGGCCGACGGCCATGCCCGCCAGCCCTCGCCCAGCCGGCTGTACTTCTGCGACAAGGCGGGCACGGTCTATCGATTGCCCGCAATGGCACCCGGCCCGGCAAGGCCCAGCGTCCTGTGAGGCGAAGTCGAAAAGCTTCTCGCCCCGCGCCCGAGCAGCCGGTTGCAAATCGCCGGGCCGGCGAATTCCGTGCCGGGCCCTTGCAATTCTGCAACCGCCAGTCCATAACGTGCCGCACACGACATTCAACATCCCTGCCCCAAGGAGTACACCATAACCCCTGCCGCCAAACGTAAAGTAACCCGCCCCGCCCTGCTTGCCGGCAAGGCCACTCTCTACAACCCCGACATCCGCCAGTACACCGGCGATGCCCTGCAGGAAATCTCCTTCCCGCTGGGCGGGATCGGCACGGGCACGATCGGCCTGGGCGGCCGGGGCCAGCTGCGCGACTGGGAAATCTACAACAACCCCAACCTCGGCTACCGCCCGGCCTACTCCATGCCCTGGCTGTTCTGCAAGAAGGGTAAGGAGACCTTCGCCCGCATCGTCGAGCGCCGCCTCCTGCCGCCTCACTTCAGCCCCGGCGGGCTTCGCCCGTCCGAGCTGCCGGGCCTGCCGCGCTTCGCCGAGGCCGTCTTTCACGGCACGTACCCCACGGCCCGCATCGAATTCCAGGACGACGAACTCCCCCTGGCCGTCGAACTCGAAGCCTTCAACCCCATGATCCCCGGTGATGCCGAGACCTCAGCCATTCCCGCCGCCCTCCTCACCTACCGCCTGACCAATA
>CAZCDM010000150.1:0-5702 GCA_964497475.1 uncultured Planctomycetaceae bacterium | reverse complement strand
CTGGTGATTCTGCCCTCGCCGAGCGAGAACTTCGGCATGGTTGTAGCCGAAGCACTGGCAGCGGCCCGGCCGGCGATTGCAACCCACGGCGCGCCATGGCAGGGTCTGATCGACCACCAGTGCGGCTGGTGGATCCGCCCGAGCGTCGAGGGCCTCGCTGAAGCAATCGACGAGGCAACCCATACCCCCCTGCCAGACCTTGCCGCGATGGGAGCCCGAGGACGAACCCTCATCCAGCAGCGATACACCTGGCCCGCCATTGCAGATAGCTTCCGGGATGTGTATCGATGGGTTCTGACCGGACATCATCCGCCCCCCTGCCTGCAACGGTGAGCTGTTTTTTGCTGCATCCACCGCCCGATTCGGGTACGGTAGGGCACGGGCCTGTCGCGTTTCTTCACAGGCCAAGACGCTCTTGACTTGACGGGGAACCGACGTGAGCAACCAGGACAAGCCCAGCTACGATGAGCTTTATCAGCTCTGGCTCGATGCCAAGGCGAAAATTGCCGCATGCAAAGAGTGTGGCCCGGATTGCATCGACCCGGCCTGCGCGTCGGACACGGACCGCTGGAGGCAGTATTTCAACCTCGCGCCGTATGGCATGTTTATCGCCGACCGTCAGAGCCAATACACCGAGGTCAATCCCGCGGCCGAAGCGATCACCGGCTACCCGGCCGAGGAACTCACGCAGATGTCGATTGCCGATATCCTGCACCCGGACGATCGCCGAAAGGGCCTGGAGGTTTTCCAGACGCTGCGGCAGACCGGCTCGTGCAAGGCCGAGCTTCGGTACGTCTGCAAGGGCGGCCAGGTGCGATGGTGGACCGTCTCGGGCTCGTGCATCGACGAGAACCGATACCTCGGGTTCGTCAACGACATCACCGAACGCAAGCGGGCCGAGTTTGAACTCCGCAATGCGGAGGTCCGCTTCCAGGCCGTCGCCGAAGCCACCTCCGACTGCATCCTCGTCTGGGATCGCGACTACAATTACATCTTCGCCAACCAGGCCGCGATCGACCACGTCGGTGCGACGCGGGAGCAGGTAATCGGCAAGT
Organism: uncultured Planctomycetaceae bacterium; assembly: GCA_964497475.1. GTDB lineage: Bacteria > Planctomycetota > Phycisphaerae > SM23-33 > SM23-33 > CAZCDM01. The sequence continues at coordinate 4,647 of CAZCDM010000150.1, read as the reverse complement.
CGATTCGTGAAGGCCTCGGCCATGTTCCCGATTTCATGCAGCTGTGGATGGACCGGATCGACCGGGTCTTCGAGACGAAGGAAGAATTGCTCGTCGAAGATGCCATCGCCATCGGCGAGACGCTGGTCTACAGCGAGTCGAAACTCAATCCGATCTTCGACTCGGATGGGGCGGTCAGAGCGGTGGCCGTGGTCTACCGGGACATTTCCGAACGCAAGCAGGCCGAGCAGGCCCTGCGCGAAAGCGAAGCACGATACCGCTGCCTGGCCGAGAACTTCCCCGAAGGAGCCCTGTTTCTTCTCGGCCCGGACCTGCGGTACGAAGCGGCCAATGGCAAGGCGTTTATCGCTGCCGGGCTGAAACCCGAGAGGGTCGTCGGCCGGACGGTGCAGGAGGTTTTCCCGGAACTGTGGGACGCCCTCCAAGAGCCAATCCGTCGTGCCTTCCAGGGCGAGGACGTCTACTATGAGGTCGAGTTTCGCGGGCGTCACTACGCCAACCGCTCCGTTTACATACCACCCCAGTCCGACCAGGAGCCTCGCGTCCTGATCATCACCCAGGACATCACCGACCAGAAGACCTCCGAAAAGGAACGCACCGAACTGCAGGAGCAACTGCTCCAGTCGCAGAAGCTCTCAGCCGTGGGCAAACTCGCCGGCGGCGTGGCGCACGACTTCAACAACATGCTCAACGTCATCCTCGGCCATGCTGACATGCTCCTACAGGACACGCCCCAGGATGACCCCAGCCGCCAGGACCTCGAAGCGATTCACAACGCCGCCCTGCGGTCGGCCGACCTGACGAAACAACTGCTGGCCTTCGCAAGGCGGCAGACCATCGCCCCCAAACTCCTGAACCTCAACGAAACCATCGCCAGCATGATCAGCATGCTCCGCAGACTGATCGGCGAGCATATCGACCTGCTCTGGCAGCCGGGCGAGGGCATCGAATCGGTGCATATCGACCCGGCCCAGGTCGACCAACTACTGACCAACCTCGTCATCAACGCCCGCGACGCCATCGACGAGGCGGGCAAGATCACCATCGAAACCGCCGCCGTCTCTTTCGACGAGGACTACTGCAACACCCACCCGGATTTTCTTCCGGGCACCTACGTCATGCTCGGCGTGAACGATGATGGCCGGGGTATGGACGGCGAAACCCGCAAGCACATCTTTGAGCCCTTCTTCACAACCAAGAGCATCGGCGAGGGCACGGGGCTGGGCCTGGCCACGGCCTACGGCATCATCAAGCAGAACGGCGGGTTCGTGAATGTCTACTCCGAGCCGGGCCAGGGCACGAGCCTGCACATCTACCTGCCCGCCGCCGGAGCCTCCTCGCCCACCAAGCAAGCCCCGGCCGAACCGACCGACACCTACCCCACCGGCACGGAAACGATCCTGCTGGTCGAGGATGAACCGCCCATCCTGGCCATGGGTGAAAAAATGCTCGCCCGCATGGGCTACCGCGTGCTGGCCGCGGCCACGCCCAGCCGGGCCATCCTGATCGCCAACGAACACGACGGCCCGATCGACCTGCTGGTCACCGACGTCATTATGCCGCAAATGCACGGCCGCGATCTCGCAACCAAGCTGAGCGAAATTCATCCCGACATCGCCAAGATTTTCATGTCCGGCTATACCGCCAACGTCATCGCCCATCAGGGCGTACTCGACGAGGGCGTACACTTCCTCCAGAAACCGTTCTCCGCCAAGGCTCTGGGCGAAAAAGTCCGCGAGGTTCTCGACGCAGCCGACTGAGCCTCACGCACTACCTCGCCGGTCGGTCCATCCACCAAAGCTGCGGCCACCAGGGCCCGCCCGTGTTGGGCTGCGGCGACCCCGGCGTGCTGCGCCCCTGCTCGACGTACCGCGTCAGCAAGGCCGTCAGCTCCTCAATCACCTCCGGGTGCTCGGCAAGCCGATTGACCCGCTCGCCGACGTCGGCTTGGAGATCGTAGAGCTGCATGGGGGGCAAGCCCTCGCACTCCGGTCCCGGCTGCGGATACGACCACCCGCCCGAGCCGGGACACATCTCCAGCTTCCATCGCCCTCGCCGGATCGAAAACGACCCGTCGATCGAATGGTGCACCGTCGCCTCACGCAGCGAGTCATCCATCGACTGGCCGGTCCACAGCGGCAGGTTGCTGACGCTGTCCTCGCCGGCCTCATCGGGCACGTCGGCCCCGAGAATCTCTGCCATCGTCGCCAGCAGGTCGACCAGGCAGGTCGTCTCATCGCAAACACTCCCCGGCGCGATCCGCTCCGGCCAGCGGATCAACAACGGAATGCGATGCCCACCCTCGTAGATGTCCGCCTTGTGCCCGCGGAAGTGATAACTCGGATGATGCCCCACCGCCGCCAGCTCCTCGAAATCCACATTGGGCGAACAGCCATTATCGCTCGTGAAGATAAGAATCGTATTGTCAGCCTGGCCCGTCGCCTCCAGGGCAGCCGTGACCTGCGAGACGATATCATCCACCTGCAGGCAGAAGTCGCCATATTCATTCGTGCCCGACTTGCCGCGGAATTGCTCGCTCGGCAGGATCGGCGTGTGCGGAGCCGTCAGAGGCAGGTACAGGAAGAACGGCTCGTCGCCCCGGCCCAGCCGATGGATCGTCTCCACCGCCCGCCGCGTAAAGGCCGGCAGCACATCGTCAAAATCGAACCCCGACGCAATCGGCCCGGTCCGGCGGATCGTCTTGGGATCGTCATCCCCATCAAAAGACTCCTCCGGCACGGCCTGGGGCATGTTGCCCTCGACGTACACACACGGGTCCATATCCAGCGAACCGATAATGCCGAAGAACTCGTCAAAGCCCACATCCGTCGGCCCGCCAGTCACCGGTCTGGTAAAATCAATATCCTTCGGGTCATCTGAATGTTTCGCCCAGTTCCACCCGAGGTGCCACTTGCCCACGCAGGCCGTGCGATACCCCTGCTGGCGGAGCAGCGATGCCACCGTCATCCGCCCCGGTTCTACCAGCGCCCCATCGTAGCCGAACAATACTCTGTCCTTGAGCGTCGAACGCCAGTTGTACCGCCCGGTGAGGATGCTGTAGCGGCTCGGCGTGCAGACCGCCGAGCTGGCATGGGCGTCACGAAAGACCATGCCCCCCGCAGCCATATGATCCAACGCGGCGGTGTGAATCTTCGACTCGGGGTTGAGGCAACGGACGTCGCCATAGCCCATGTCATCCGCGAGAATATACACCAGATTCGGACGATTCGCAGCAGTCATAAAAAGGGCCTTTCAGACATGCATGGGGATCGGCAAGGGGGGGGGGTTCTGCCAGGGGTGGAAGTCAGGGTTCGATTCGGGCAGCCGTGCTTCGACGTCGGCCAGCATGAACAGAATGTTCGGCTGTTTGGTTTTCATACAGGGGATGCTACCAAGTCCCGCGAAGAATCGCAACTGACCGGGGAAACACTGGACAGCCCACCGCGAGGATCGTAAAGTGCCCGGTTTATTCACCACCGCAAGGACCGCCCCCATGACAGCCCCCCTTCGCATCGCCATCGCCGGCCAGGGCCGCAGCGGCTATAAGATTCACGCCCACTGCCTGAGGACTCTGCCGGAGAAGTTCACCATCACCGCCGTAGCCGACCTGCTGGCCGAGCGTCGTGACGACGCAAAGAATGAACTCTCGGCCGAGGCGTACAGCGACTACACCGAGCTGCTCGCCGCCGGGGAGTTCGACGTCTTCGTCAACGCCCTACCCACGCCGCTGCACGTCCCGGCCACGCTCGACGCCCTGGCCCGGGGCTATCACGTGGTCTGCGAAAAACCCATGGCCCCGACGGTGGCCGAGTTCGACCGCATGACCCAGGCCGCCGCCCAAGCCAACCGCCTCCTGCTGCCCTTCCAGAACAACCGCCTCCAGCCGTTCTTCGACAAGATCCAGGAAGTCATCGCCTCGGGCGTGCTGGGCAAGATCATCCACGTCCGCAGTACCTGGGGCGGGTTCCGCCGCCGGTGGGACTGGCAGACCCTCCGCTGCAACATGGGCGGAACGCTCTTTAACACCGGCCCCCACGCCATCGACCAGGCCCTGGTGCTCTTCGGCGACCAATGCGAGCCGGAGGTCTTCTGCCGCATGGACAGCAACCATCATCTCGGCGGCGATGCCGACGACCTGGACTGCCTGACGCTCTACGACCCGGCCCGCCGGGCGCCGGTCATCGAAATCCACATCACGCAATACCTCGCCTACCCCGAGGAGAGCCTGTACACCATTTCCGGCACGTGCGGCACGATGAAGGCTGGCTTCGAGCGAATCGTCTGGCGGTATTACGACCCGGCCGAGGCGCCCGACCAACCCTTCTGGGAGAACTGGTCGGTCGATCGGGACTACCCCCGCGAAGAGCTGCCCTGGCAGGAGGAATCTTGGCAGATCGACGAGGAGCTGCTCGACGGCTCGGTCGGCTACACCCTGCGATCCCTGCCCAGCGGCCCGCAACGATTCTACGAGAATGTATTCGACGTCCTGCGGAACAACGCCGAGCCGATCATTACACTGCCGGAAGTCCGCCGGCAGATTCGCGTGCTGCAACTCAGCCACGAGCAGAACGACTTCGCCTATCGGCCGGAAGACTAAGTAACTATCTCAAAACGGTCAATCGGTGTTTTCGGCGGTACCAGAGCAGG
>CAZCDM010000149.1:0-5703 GCA_964497475.1 uncultured Planctomycetaceae bacterium | reverse complement strand
TACTTCTCCCCGCACGATCTGACGGCCGGGCTGGTGGGGGCTCCCAACGCCCTGATCGACGGCTACGAGCCCGAGTCGTCCTGGCAGATCATGCGGAATATCCTCCTCCAGGCCGCCGAGAATATGCCCGAAGACACCGGCCCTGCGGCGAACAACTCGCCGTTCGAATCAGATAAATCCAAACCCGCCGACGAACCTGCTGAGGACGGCGGGGCGGTGCTCTCGCCTTTTGGCGAATAGTGGGATTGCAGTATTGCTACGCCCCGGGTCGGTCGCTACAATGCGCGCCCGTTGCGTGGCTGCACTGCCGTGCGTAACGGCCGGCGGCTCGCGCTGAAACACGGAGCCCGCCATGCCCGCCGTGCCGTCTGACATCGATATCTCCAAAGCCTCGACCCCGCAGCCCATTTCCGCCATGCCCGCCGTGCCGTCTGACATCGATATCTCCAAAGCCTCGACCCCGCAGCCCATTTCCGCCATCGCCGCCGCCGCCGGCATCGCGCCGGAAGAAATCGAGCCCTACGGCGACGTCAAGGCCAAGGTCAAGCTCTCCCTGCTGGACCGCCTGGCCGATGCGCCCAACGGCAAGTACATCGACGTGACGGCCATTACCCCCACGCCGCTGGGCGAGGGCAAGACGACAACCTCCGTCGGGCTGACCCAGGCCCTGGGCTGCATCGGCAAAAATCCCTTCCTCTGCATCCGCCAGTCGAGCATGGGGCCAACCTTCGGCATCAAGGGCGGTGCCGCCGGCGGGGGCTACAGCCAGGTCATCCCCATGGAGGAGTTCAACCTCCACCTGACCGGCGACCTCCACGCCGTCTCGATCGCCAATAACCTCCTGGCTGCCGCCATCGACGCCCGCATCAAGCACGAAGCCCACGCCGATGACGAAACCTGGGCCGCGACGGACCTGCCGCGTCTGAACATCGACCCCGAGACCATCACCTGGCGGCGCGTTGTCGACATCAATGACGCCGCCCTGCGCAGTATCGAGATCGGCCTGGGCGAAAAATGGCAGGACGGCCCCCGGCGGACGACCGGCTTTGACATCACCGTGGCCAGCGAGGTCATGGCCATTCTCGCCCTGGCCACCAGTCAGGCCGACATGCGCCAGCGTCTCGGGCGCATCATCGTGGCCATGAACAAAGACGGCCAGCCCGTCACCGCCGAGGACATCGGCTGTGCCGGCGCGATGATGGTGCTGATGAAGGACGCCCTCAAGCCCAACCTCAGCCAGACCATCGAGGGCCAGCCCGTCTTCGTCCACGCCGGGCCCTTCGCGAATATCGCCCACGGCAACAGCTCCATCGTCGCCGACCGCATGGCCCTGAAGTTGGCCGACTACGTCGTCACCGAGAGCGGCTTCGGGTCGGACATCGGCATGGAAAAGTTCTTCGACATCAAGTGTCGCGCTTCAGGCCTCGTGCCAGACTGCGTCGTGCTCGTGGCGACGATTCGCGCCCTGAAGATGCACGGCGGCGGGCCGAAGGTCACGCCGGGCAAGACCCTCGACGAAGCTTACACCAGCGAGAACCTCCCGCTGCTGGAAGCTGGCGTCTGCAACCTCCAGCGGCATATTGAAATCGCCCGGTCGTTCGGCATTCCGGTGGTTGTGGCCGTCAACGCCTTCCCGACCGATACCGACGCCGAGGTCGAACTCGTCCGCCAGGCCGCTGCCGACAGCGGAGCCGAAGCCGCCGTCGTCGCCCGCCACTGGGCCGAGGGCGGCAAGGGCGCCGTCGAGCTTGCCGAAGCTGTCGTCGCCGCCTGCGAGCAGCCAAAAGACTTTAAACTGCTCTATCCCGACTCGGCCTCGATCAAAGAGAAGATCGAAGCCATCGCGACGAAAATCTACCTCGCCGACGGCGTGACCTACGAGCCGCTGGCCGAGAAGCAGATCGCCATCTACGAAAAGATCGGCCTGGGCAACCTGCCGATCTGCATGGCCAAGACGCACCTTTCCCTCTCGCACGATCCGCTGCGCAAGGGCGTGCCGCGCGGCTTTTCCGTGCCGATTCGCGAGGTGCGTGCCTCGGCGGGGGCGGGCTTTTTGTACCCCCTGGCCGGGGCCATGCGTATCATGCCCGGGCTGCCGAGCAAGCCGGCCTTCCTGGCCATCGACCTCGACGACGAGGGCAATGTGGTGGGAATGTATTGATCGGAATTTTCTGTTTCAGTCGCCTGCCCGCGTTGGCGATGTATACAATGAGATAAGAAGTGACCCCGCAACCACGCCATGGGGCTAAGCCCGAAACCGGAATTACGGAGGCGTGAGTAGGACGGACTGGCCTGAGGGCCCGTCGCCCGATCGGGGCCATTTTTTTGCGCCCCTGGTTTGGGCCTCTTGTCCCGGCCGCGGGGGCCCTGCGTTAGGCCGCTGCGTTGACTTTTCCGCCCCGTCCGGCTACAACGCATGCATGCAGGCCGTCGCACAACTCGGCGCCCGGGTCACCGGGTGGGTCGACTCCTTCGGGGATTTCTGCCGCTTTTCCGGCCGGGCCATCCGATGGATTCCCTCGGTGATCGCTCACGGGCATCACTGGCGGGCCATCGCCCAGCAGTTTTTCGAGATCGGCTCGCGGTCGGTCCCGGTGGTGATGGTGACCGGCGCGTTTGTCGGCGCGGTGCTGGCTGTCCAGACGGTCCAGCAGTTCAAGGCCATCGGCATGATCTCCCGCATGGGCACGATCGTGAACCTCTCGGTGCTGCGGGAACTCGGGCCGGTGCTGGCCGGGGTAATGCTGGCCGGGCGGGTTGGCGGGGGGCTGACGGCCGAGCTGGGCACGATGCGCGTCACCGAGCAGATCGACGCCCTGCGGGCCATGGGGGCCGACCCGATCCGCACGCTCGTCGTGCCACGGTTCCTGGCCTGCATGCTGCTGATACCGCTGCTGGCGCTCTACGCGAGCTTCATGGGCATCCTCGGCGGGTACGTCACCAGCGTACACCTCTACGGTGCAAACGGCTCGGAGTTCTGGACCAACGCCGCCCAGAGCGTCCATACGTACGACATTTTCTACGGGCCCATCAAGTGCCTCTTCTTCGGAGCGGCCATGAGCCTGGTCTGCTGCTACAAGGGGTTTCACTGTCGGCCCGGGGCGGCCGGCGTGGGCCGGGCCTGCACGGAGAGCTTCGTCGCAAGCTGCATGACCATCCTGGGCCTGGACCTGTTCCTCGGCATGACGCTCAACTCCATCATCGAGATGGTCTGGGGCATCGAAGCCCTGCTGGGCTAGGAGCCAACCGTGATTAAACCGATCGAAAACTGGCTCAGCCGACACCAGAACCCCACCAGCTTCTGGCTGCACATGGTGGGCATACCGGCCTGCTTCGTGGCCGCTCCGATCTTCCTGATCCTCCAGCAGTGGATCCTGGCCGGGGCGATGTTCGTCGGCGGCTACGCGCTGCAATTCCTCGGCCATCTTATCGAGGGCAATCGCAGCGGCGAGGAAATGCTTATCCGCCGCATCGCCGCCCGACTGGCAGGGCAGGGCAAGGTCAGGGACGAGGCCAAGGACGAAAAAACCTCCGCCCAAACCGACCAGTAGCACCTCCGCCGCAGACCTCCCAGCCGGCGATTCCCGCTGTAAATCAACCCCGGAAACTATTTTTTCGCATTTTTTTCATGCGTTCTCTCTGGTGTTTTTCACTCGCATCTCCTTTTGTTAAACCCTGTAAAAAAAGTGGTTGCAGCAGGAGAACTCCTGGGCGGGCACGGCCGTTCGAACAATAGGCGCAAAAAATGTACGACTTTAGACTATTTGTCCTTGATTTGCAGTATGATTAGTATACTATACGCTTAATCAATGATTTATCCGGGATACAAGCCGTTGCCGGACGGAAACTCAAGAAAGGAATCCAGGCAATGAACAATCAGACCACCAAGATCGCCAGCCGAAGGCAGCATTCAGTGTCAGCCCATCTCGCTGATCTCACCTCCGCCGAGCGAGACGTATACAGCCGCATCCCCGAGGAAGTTGACTGGGTGCACAATGATGTCTTCGAGACCGACCAGGCCGAGGCCCGCTTCTTCGGCCCCGACGCCATGGAGATCGAGACCCCGCAGTGGACCGCCTACAGCGACGACGAAGACCAGCTCCGCTGGCCCAACCGTTCGCGTACGAAACTCACCAAAGCCCAGGAGCAGGAACTCTTCCTGCGTTACAACTACGCCTGCTACCGCCTGGCCAAGCTCGTCACTGCCCAGCAGCGACGCAAGTCGGCCGCCCGTGCCAAGCAGATGGTGCTCTGGCAGAAGCGCGTCATGGAAAACCGCGCCCTGCTGACCCAGGCGAACATGGCGCTCGTGCTGGCCATGGCCAAGCGGACCCGCATTCCCAACGTCGAGTTCGCCGAGATGATCTCCGAGGGCAATATGGCGTTGCTGCGGGCCATCGAAAAGTTCGACGCCGACCGCGGCTTCAAGTTCTCCACATACGCCTGCCGGGCCATCCTCAAGAGCTTCAACCGCCTGGCCACCAAGACCGGCCGCTACCGCCAGCACTTCCCCACCGAGTACGATCCCGACCTGGAACGCAGCGACTATGACGTCCGCCGCCACGAGATGCAGCGCGACGATTCGGTCGAATCGCTCCGCGAGATCATCGTGCTCAACAAGGCCCGGCTGACCGAGACCGAACGGGCCGTTGTGATCGAACGCTTTGCCCTTGGCAGCGGCGAGAAGGGCCGTACTCTCGCCCAGGTCGGCCAGGTTGTCGGCCTGACCAACGAGCGCGTCCGGCAGATCCAGAATCTCGCCCTGCAGAAAATCCGCCACGCCCTGGACGAGCATTACCTCGTGGCCTGAGCAGTACAGCCGTCGGAAACCAAAGCAGCCACCGGACCCGGGCCCGGTGGCTGCTGTATTGCGCGGAACAGGGCGGTGCGTTACACGCCGGAGTAGGCGTTGAACCCGCCATCGACGGGCACGACCACGCCGGTGACGAACCGGGCGGCGTCGCTGATCAGCCAGATCAGCGTGCCGAGCAGTTCGTCCGGCTCGCCGAAGCGGCCCATCGGGGTGTGGTCGATGATCTGCTGGCCGCGGGCGGTCAGCGAGCCGTCTTCCTCGGTCAGCAGGAAGCGGTTCTGATCGGTCAGGAAGAAGCCCGGCGCGATGGCGTTGACGCGGATGTCGGTGGAGTGGTTCTGGCACATGTAGACGGCCAGCCACTGGGTGAAGTTGCTGATGGCGGCCTTGGCTCCGCTGTAGGCGGCGATGCGGGTCAGCGGGCGGAAGGCGTTCATCGAGGAGATGTTGATGATCTGTCCCTGGCCGCGTTCGGCGAGGTGGCGGCCAAAGACCTGGCTCGGCAGGAACGTGCCGATGCAGTTGAGGTCGAAGACCCATCGCATCGCCTCGGGGTCGAGGTCGAAGAACGTCTCGGGCGGGACGCAGGTGGCCTCTTTCTTATTGCCCCCCGCGCCGTTGATCAGTACGTCGATCTCGCCGACCGAGTCCACGGCGCAGCGGAAGGCGTCGTCGATCTGCTTGCGGTCGAGAACGTTGCACTCGACCGGCAGGGCAAAGCCGCCGTCGGCTTCGATTTCCTTGCAGACTTCGTTGGCGCGCATCGCGTCGTAGTCGACCACGATGACCTTGGCCCCGCGGGAGGCGAGAAATTTGGCCATGGCACTGCCGAGCACACCGGCGCCGCCGGTGATTACGATTTTCTTATCGGTGATGTTAAACATAGGGTC
>CAZCDM010000148.1:0-5739 GCA_964497475.1 uncultured Planctomycetaceae bacterium | reverse complement strand
CACGCTAAATCGGAATCCAACGGTTGGGTTCCAGAATTATTGTGCAACAGGCTCACCTATCACCTTTTTTATCGGACCGATAATAACAATGAAGCGTAGCCTCGATTGGAGGCATTGACAGGAAAATGTGGGCATGATGTCAGCCGGGTGTCTTGGGTTTCTGGTGCGGAAAATGATCCTGGCCGATGCGTTGGTCTGGTGGTGATGGCTGAGGCGTCGATTTGGGGATTTTTCCGGCCGGACCCTGCCCGCCCGGGCTGAACGATGCAAGTATGGTGTGTCATGGACAGACAACAGGTAGACACATTGGTGACGAATCTGGCGGAGATGGACAGGGGACAGCTGGTCGAGAAGATTCACTCGATTCACTGCTCGTTCACGCTGGACTTCTCGGAAGAGTATCTCGCCGAGATCAGCCTGGACAACCTGCGACATATCGCGATGGCTGCCAGCCTGCACGAGCTGCGAGCGGCGTGAGGTTTCCGCGGGGTTGTAGCGGGCTAATCAGCAGCCGCGGGCGGGGCGTGGCCGACGACGGCCAGGCCGAGTTGATCGGCCAGGGCGAGGCTCTGGGGTTTATCGGCGATGAGGGTGCGCCCGGCCTCCAGCACGAGGCAGGTGCAGCCGGCCTGGTGGAGGTGACGAATCGTATCGGGGCCGACGGTTGGCACGTCGAACCGCATGTCCTGATCGGGGCGGGCGACCTTGACCAGCGTCCAGCCGCCGGTGGGGCAGAGCGCGCCGGCCCGGGCGATCATCGCGTCGGTACCCTCGATGGCCTCGACGGCGATGATGTCCTTGTCGCGGACGGCGATGGATTGGCCGATATCCAGCCGGGCCGAGTCGACCGCAATCCGCCAGCCGAATTCGATGTCGGCCTGTACGCGCCGGCCCGGACTCGTGCGGGTCATCACGCCCTCGGTGCTCAACTGCTCGCTGCAATACTCGACGCTGGACATCAGTTCGATCCCTTCTCGCCGGAGTTCCTCAGCCACGGCCAGGAGCACGGCGTTGTCCCGCCGGTCGTGGCGGATGGTGTGGTACCACACGCGGATGGTCCGCAGGTCCGGCAGGTAGCGCAGCCACCGCCAGCGGGAGTACATCTCGGCTTTGCGGACCGAGCCGATCATGACGGCCTGGCGGCAACGGTGTTTTTTCAGGTGGCGGATGATTCGCCCCAGCTGGGCCACGCCGACCGGACGGTAGGCGCTGGCCAGGTCGGCCAGTTCCGGGCGGGCAAAGCCCCGCAGGGCGGCGACCACCAGCGGATGGCCCGCCGCGACGATGCCCTCGGCCGAGAGCACCGGCAGCCGGCCCGCCCCGGCGATCAGCCCGACAGGTTCGGCGCCCGCGGCAGGCATGTCAGCTCTCACCATCGAGCTGGGCCAGTCGCTCCTGAAGCTTTTTCATCTCGCGGCCGAGGCGTTTGACCTCGTTGCGGAGCTCGGGCACTTTCAGGCTGCTCATGACGATGCGGCGTGCTTCGGCACGAGGCACGGCCGGGCTGCCGAGCACTTCCTGCCCAGCGGGCAGGTCGCCGGTGACGCCGGCCTGGGCGCCGACGCGGACGCCGTCGCCAATGCGGATGTGGCCGACGACGCCGGCCTGGCCGGCAAAGGCACAGTAGTTGCCCACCACGGTCGAGCCGGCAATGCCGCTCTGGGAAACCATCAAGCAGTGCTGGCCGAGCTTCGTGCCATGGCCGATCGCGACGAGGTCGGCAAACTTCGTGCCCGCGCCGATGACGGTCGGGCCCATGGTGGCCCGCTCGATGGCGCAGCAACTGCCGATCTCGACATCGTCTTCGAGAATCACATTGCCCGCCGGAGGAATCTTCTCGTGGCGGACCACGCCATCCTCGCCGGCGTGGGTCGCGTAGCCAAAGCCGTCGACGCCGATGGAGCTGGAGGCGTGGACGGTGACGCGCCGGCCGAGCACGCAGCCGTCGTAGATCGTCACGTTGGGGTAGAGCGTGCAGCCCGGGCCGAGCTGGACATCCGGCCCGATGAACACGCCGGGGTAGAGCACGCAGCCGTCGGCGATGCGGGCGTTGCGGCAGATGGTGACGAACGGGGCGACGTGGGCCTGGCCGACCTCGGCGGACGGGTCGATGGAGGCTTGCTCGCTCGTGCCGTCGAAGGGCACCTCGCGGAAGCCGTACAGCTCGACCATCGCCTGGCGGTAAGCGAAGTAGGGGGCGTCGCTGCGGATCAGCACGCCGCCCGGCGGGGTCGGGCCGTCGTAGTCGGCCGCGACGATGACGGCCGCGGCGGCCGTCTCGGCCACCTGCGCCTGATAGCGCACATTGGCCAGGAAGCTGATGTCCGTCGCGGTCGCCTCTTCCAGGCCGGCTGCGGCGGAGATGGTCGCCTCGCCGGCGCCTTGCAGCGTGCCGCCGATGCGATCAGCCAGTTCGGTCACAGTCAGTTCAGCCATGGGCAATCCTTGTTCATCCCGGTACCCTACGGCTGAAAGGCTCAGAAATCAAGCCGCCCGCCGACAAGGCGACTTGCCGGATGGTCCAGAACAGTTCCTGCAATGATCGGATCAGACGCTATAATGCATGTGGGAGAATGAGTATGAAAACATTCGGTACGATGATGGCGTTCCTCGTGGTTTTAGGTGGCATGGTTTCACAGGCGAGCGCTCAGTCTCGCAACCGCAAAACCTTCAGTAAAGTCACTGTAGGCCAGGGCACGGTGGTGGGTGGTTACCTGGGCGAACGCAGTGGCGCGGGTAATCTCGGCTCGTACAGCGCGCCGACGGGTCGGCTGCGGTCGAGCATCTACGATGCCGGCTCGCAGCGGGGGAGCAATGTGTCCCGGGGCGTGTCGAGTTACAGCAACCAGTTCTCGGCTTCGTCTTCGATTGGCGGGGGCCATACGCGGTCGGTCAGGATCGGCGGGGGCAGCACGGGCGGCGGCGGGGCGATGGCCAACATCCTGCGCACGCCCCAGGCGGCCCCTACGCTGCCGATGACCTACCAGCCGATGCTGTATCGCGGCTCGGACGACTGGAAGAACAAGGCGCTGTCGGAAAATATCGTGGCGCCGACGATCTCGGGCGCTCATGCGCACATGCTGGCGTTGCAGGGCGCGACCGCCGAGGCCTCGCAGGGCCGACAGGCCATCACGACTCTCGTGCCCGATCGGGCGGGCATTTATCGCAATCTGATGGTCCAGGCCGAGGAGGCGTTCCAGAATCGCCAGACCGCTCGCGCACTGGATAAGTACGAACTGGCCCGGCAGGTGTCCAGCAACTCGCCGGAATCGAATCTCGGGCTGATGCTTTCGAGCTTCGCGACCAAGGGGATCGACTATCGTCTCGAGGCGTTCTACCTGATGCAGGCGTTGGAGCAGTTCCCCGAGCTGCCGAGTATCCGCTTCCGGCCGAGGAAGCTCTACCGCGACGAACAATACTACAACGCGGACATGCGTCGGTTGAGACTCTACATCGAGGAGAACCCGCTGGACGCTCGCGCCTTGCTGGTCGAAGCCTACATGCTCTGGACCGAGGAGGATGTGCCCGCTGCGGTCAAGGCCCTGCAGCAGGCCCATGAACAGGCGGGCGGTTCGGACCTCAACGAAGCCATCCTCTCGCTGTGGGATGGCATGGCCTCGACGGGGGAAGTCGCCGGCACGATCGAAAAACCCATGTTCCCGTCGGCTGATGGCCACGGCGAGGGGGTGGAGGAATCCGCACCGGCCAGCCAGCCGGCCGAGACGAACCCGGCCGACTGATTGGCCCGCGGGATTGGTTTTATCTGCCTTCGGCGAGCTGATTGTCGACGAGGTATCGGTAGCTCTGCTCGACGGCCTGGAACATGTCCGTTCCGCAGCGGTCGAGTTCCACGACCAGCCAGTCGGCACTGTTGGCGACGGCGACGATCGGGGGGAAGTCCATAATGCCGGTCCCGGCTGCGAGCATGTCCGCTTCCTTCTGGCCGGGGCCGTCTTTGATGTGCAACAGGTTGGCCTGATCGCCAAGCGTCTTGACGATCTCCACCGGATCCTGCCCGCCGACCTTGACCCAGTAGGTATCGACGGTGAAGTGCAGGTCGGGGCAGAGCTCGGCAAGGTGCAGCAGGCCGGGCTTGCCGTCGATGACAGCCAGCTCGAACTCGTGGTTGTGGTAGCCGAACGTCAGGCCACGAGCTTTGGCGTTTTCGCAGGCGGTATTGAACAGCTCCGCGGTCTGCTTGATCTGGTCAAGACTGGTCCACTGCTCGCGGTCGAAGTAGGGGCAGACGATCTTGTCCGTGCCGAGAGCCTCCGTGTCGTCGAGCAGTTGATTGGCGTCGTCGCCGGCCGGCGTACCGCCCTGGTAGGCACTGACGACCATGTCCGCATCGCCGACGATCCTGGCCAGGTCAGCGGCTGAGTCGGTAGGGATATTGAACGGCTCGACGCCGGCGTAGCCGATCTGCCCGATGCGGGCGACCGTGCCGCCCGGGTCCTGGGCCAGCGACTCGCGAACGGTGAAAAGCTGAATCGAAACCTTTTTGGTAGCCATCGTATTCTCCGTGGTAAAAAAGGAACGTGGCCGGGGGTTGGCCCGACCACGTCGTGCGCAGGGTTGGGTTCCGGGTTGCTCAGCGGTCGAACTGACCGTCGAAGGCCAGCCCCGACGGCTCGAAGTCGACGCTGCGGACGAACTCGCACGCCTCGGCCGCTCCGTGTTCGCGCTCCATGCGGCTGTCTTCCCACTCGACCGACAGCGGACCCTTGTAGCCGATGTCGTTCAGCGCGACGATGATGTCCTCGAAGGCGATATCGCCGTGGCCCAGCGAGCGGAAATCCCAGAACCGGCGCGGGTCGGCAAATTCCGTATGCCCACCAAAGACACCCACCGTGCCATCACCGTGGCCCCACCAGGCGTCCTTCATGTGGACGTGGAAAATCTTCTTGCCGAACGTCCGGATGAACTTGACGTAGTCCACGCCCTGATAGCCCAGGTGTGAGGGGTCGTAGTTGAACCCGAAGGCAGAGTGATTTTTCACTGCCGCCAGGGCTCGCTGCGACGAGGCAATGTCGAAGGCGATTTCGGTCGGGTGGACCTCCAGGGCAAACTTCACGCCCTGCTTCTTGAACTCATCGAAGATCGGGCCCCATCGCTTGGCGAAATCGGCATAGCCGGCTTCGATCATCTCCGGCGAGGCCGGCGGGAAGCTGTACAGCAAATGCCATATGCTGCTGCCCGTAAACCCGCAGACGACCTTCACGCCCATGGCCTTGGCAGCCCGGGCGGTCTTCTTGAGCTGGGCGGCCGCTCGCTTGCGGACCTTCTCCGGGTCACCCTCGCCGTAGAGTTCCTCGGGAAGGATGGCCTTGTGTCGCTCGTCGATCTGATCGCAGACGGCCTGGCCGACCAGGTGCGTGGAAATCGCCCAGCACCCCAGGCCATGCTCCTTGAGCAGCTCACGCTTCTGCTTGCAGTAGCTCTTGGAGGCGACGGCCTGGTCGACATCAAAATGATCGCCCCAGCAGGCCAGCTCCAGCCCGTCATAGCCGAAGGAGGCCGCCTTGGCGGCGAGGTCTTCCAGCGGCAGGTCAGCCCACTGGCCGGTGAACAGCGTTACGTTGCGTGACATGGTTATCCTCAGGAGTCAGTATTCAGGAGTCAGGAGACCTTCAACCGCGTTCATGCCTTGGGCATCTTGACCCACTTGCCCTTGGACTTGACGGCCGTCTCGATGAACTGCATGCCGCGCAGCCCGTCGTCGACGGTGGGGAAGTCCCT
>CAZCDM010000147.1:0-5845 GCA_964497475.1 uncultured Planctomycetaceae bacterium | reverse complement strand
CCCGATCGACCCGATCGGCTGTCGCTGCTGATCGGGGCTGACTCGCTGGAGGACCTGCCGAAGTGGCACAGGGTGGAGGACCTGCTCGAAGCGGCCGAGATTCACCTGGCCGTTCGTCCGCCGGACGGGCCCGAGCAGCTGGCCCGCAAGATCGAGGCGATGGGCGAGCCCTTCGCTGGCCGGCTGGGCGGCAAGGTGCTGGAAACCCCGCTGGTGGATATTTCCGCCACGGCCATTCGCAGCCGGCTCGGCCGGGGCCAGCCGATCCGCTACCTCGTGCCCGAGGCGGTCCGGCGGTACATCGCCGAGCGGAATCTCTACCGCTGAACTATTCGGTTTCGCGGAGGGTTTCGTCTCGCACGGCCCGGCCGGTCGACTCGGCCAGAGCAGCCTGCGAGGCCGGCGGGACCAGGGCTGAGACGTCTCCGCCCTGGGCGGCGATCTGGCGGATGAGGCTCGATGAGGTGAAGGCGTACTGCGGGCTGGTCATGATGAAGACCGTCTCCACGCCGGCGACCTCGCGGTTGGTCAGGGCCACCTGGAACTCGAACTGCAGGTCGCTGCTGTTGCGGATGCCCCGCAGAATCGCCACCGCCCCGCAGGCGCGGACGAAATCGACCGTCAGCCCCTGGTAGCTCTCGACCCGCACGCCGGGCAGGTCTCCGATGGCCTGGCGGGCGATCTCGACCCGCCGAGCCTGGGCCAGCAGCGATGCCTTCTCCGGATTCTGCCCCACCGCGACGACCAGCTCGTCAAACAGGCCGGCCCCGCGACGGATCACGTCGAGATGGCCGTTGGTGATCGGATCGAACATGCCCGGAAAAACGCCGATACGCTCAGGGGGTTGGCTCATGGGAGCTCTCCTGCCGCCAGGGCGGCATGGGGGAAAAGACAGGCTGCCGTGTTTTCACAATAGAAACCTTGCAAAAGTTGCCGATGCAATCAATAATAATCTTCGTTGGAACCATGTCTTCCTGGGAAGCGGATGATCGGGAGATTGGAATGAAATTCTCTGGCAAGATTGCCCTGACTGCTCTGGTACTCTCTGCTGCGCTGCTTGGCGGCTGCAAAAAGGTCCAGACTACTTTCGTCAACACCACGACCGAAGAACTCGAACTCGATGTGCTCGGCCCGGGTTCCGGGACCGGCTTTGTCGGCAAGATTCCCGCCGGCGGCCAGCTGCGTACCAAGATTCAGGTTTCGCCCGCCTCGCTGCCCGCGACGTACACCTGGGTGGCTGGCGATTATACAGGCAAGTTCACCATCGCGGTCGACATGAAGCCGAAGATCTGGGTCAACATCCCCATGGGTGCCACCTCGGAAGACCCCGCCTGGCGTCAAGCCGAAGGCACGGAGATGATCGGCGGCGATACGGCCGGGCCGGTTCAGTATAAATAACGGTCCGGCTTCGCTCACTGCGAAGCCCATTGCAATGCACCCGGGATGATGCGCACCGCGTGTCATCCCGGTTTTTTTATGCGCCGGGTCAGCGGACGGTCAGGAAGAACTCCATCAGGTCGCAGCCGCGGTCGATGTGCAGGTCGGCACGCTGGGCTTCGTCTTCGCAGAAGAGCCCGCCGCAGACCTGTTCGACACGATGGCCGGCCAGGGCGAAGGGCACGGGCTGGCGGGTGTGCGTGCGGACGGATATCGGCGTGGGGTGGTCCGGCAGGACGACAATGCGCCAGGGCTCCTCGCTGGCGCGGAACCTTTCGAGAATCGGCCCGACGATGTGCTCGTCGATATTTTTGATTGCCCGGACCTTGCCGGCCAGGTCGGCATTGTGGCCGGCCTCGTCGGGCGCTTCGATATGCACCAGCACCAGGTCGTGGTCGTCCAGGGCAGAAAGGGCGGCCTGGCCCTTGCCGGCATAGTTCGTATCGACGTATCCCGTCGCGCCGTCCACTTCGATGAGATCCCAGCCGATGAGTCGACTGATTCCGCGGACGAGGTCGACGGCCGTGATCGCCGCCCCCCGCAGGCCGAAGCGGTCGGCAAAGCTCTCCAGTGTGGGCATCTTGCCCTGGCCCCACAGCCAGACGTCCGTAGCCGGGGCCTCGCCGAGGTCGTGCCGCACGGCGTTGATCTCATGGCCGGCCAGCATGCCGTGGGCGCGGTCCATCACGGCCTGGAGAATCTCCGAGCCGTCGCCGCGGGGCAGGTGCTTTTCGATGGCCTGGCCGAGAATGTCATGCGGCGGCGTGGTCTGCACGTCCAGCTCGCCGTGGATCGTCGCGATGTGCCGATACCCCACGCCCGGATAGAGATGTACGCCGGTGGGTTCCAGCGTGTCCTGGAGCATGGCGATGATGGCGGTGGCCTCTTCGGTGCTGATGTGCCCGGCGCAGTAGTCCTGCATCACACCGTCGACGATCGTCACGAGGTTGCAGCGGAGGATCCAGTCTTTCTCGGTCACCGGGATGTCGCGGGCGGCGGCTTCGAGGGGGGCCCGGCCGGTGTAGCACGTTGTGGGGTCGTAGCCGAGCACCGAGAGAATCGCAACGTCCGACCCGGCGGGCAGGTTCTCGGGAATGTTGCTGACCGTGCCGAGTCGGCCCGTCGTGGCGATCCAGTCCATGTGGGGTGTGGCGGCGGCCTGGAGGGGCGTGAGCCCTTCGAGGTCGTCAAGCGGCTCGTCGGCGGCGCCGTCGGGAATGATGATGGCGTATTTCATGGGTCAGTCCAATGCTTCTTCGTGTTCGTCTACAATGCCGATGCGAACGACAGCTCCGGCGACGTCGTCGAGGGTTTCGATGGCCTCGCACGCCGAGGCGATATCGCCCTCGCGCGAGCGGTGGGTGGTGATGATGACGGGCACGGCCGGGTCAGCGGTCGCTTCGGCCGGCTCGTGCTGGAGGACGGACGTAATGCTGATGTCGTTCTCGCCGAGGATGGCCATGACCTTGCCCAGTACGCCCGGGCGGTCGGCACAGTGCAGGCGGAGGTAGTATCGGCTGCGGACTTCGGCCAGGGGGAGCTGGCGGGCCGGGGCGTTGCGGTCCGGCCAGATGCCCAGGGTCTGGAACGATCGACCGGCCGAGCCGGTAGCCACTGCGAGGATGTCGGCCACGACCGCCGATGCCGTCGGCATGCCCCCGGCGCCGCGGCCGTAGAACATCGCATGGCCGACCGCCTGGCCGTAGACGCTGATGGCGTTGAACGGCCCGGAGACCCACGCCAGCGGATGATCCGTGCCGATGAACACCGGGCGGACGCGCAGGCTGAGCCCTTCGTCGCGCCGCTGCGCGATGGCCAGCAGCTTGACCACATAGCCCAGCTCCCGCCCCCAGGTGATGTCCCGCAAATCGAGCTTGTCGATGCCCTCGATGGGGATCGCAGCGAAGTCGATCTGCGCCCCGAAGGCCAGCGCCGCCAGGATCGCCAGCTTATGGGCCGAGTCGCCGCCGCCGACGTCGAGGGTCGGGTCGGCCTCGGCCAGGCCGGTCGCTTGCGCCTCGGCGAGGGCTTCGTCGTAGGTCTGGCCCTGGGTGGTCATGGCTGTGAGGATGTGGTTGCACGTGCCGTTGACGATGCCGTACATCGCGTCGATGCGGTTGGCCAGCAGGCCGCCGGCAAGGCTCTGGACGATCGGAATGCCCCCGGCGCAACTGGCCTCGAAGGCCAAACACCGCCCGGCCGATCGGGCGGCGGCGTAGAGTTCCGCGCCGCTCTCGGCCAGCAGGGCCTTGTTGGCGGTGACGACGTCCTTGCCGGCCTCCAGGGCCCGCAGGATGATGTCCCGCGCCGCGGTCGTGCCGCCGATGAGTTCGACGACGATCTGTGTCTCGTCATCGTCCAGGGCGTCTTCGATCCGGTCGCTCAGCAGTGATTCGTCGATGCCGATCTGGCGGGCGCGGTCGAGGTCGAGGTCGATGACGTGGCGCAGCGCCACGGCCGTGCCGGCGCGGCTGGTTAGCAGGGTCGACTCGCCGCTCAACAGCCGGGCCGTGGCCCCGCCGACGGTTCCGCAGCCGATGACGGCCACGCCGATGGTGGATTGTGTGTTCATGGGTGCTCCTGTCAGGTTGTGATGGTATGGACCGGGCCGGCAAAACGCAAGATGGACGTTGCCGCGGCGTTCTTTCCTCCGTAGGATATCCGCAGGAGATCCCCATGCCCGAGCCGAATGATCCCGTAGACAAGAGCCGGCGAACCCTCGCGGCGATCGTCTTTACCGACATTGTCGATTTCTCCGCACGCACGCAGGACAACGAGGAGCACACCCTGTCCCTGGCGCGGCGGGACATGGCGGCGATCCGAAAGATCTGCGAGCTGTGCGATGGTCGCGTGTTGAAGAACACCGGCGATGGGCTGCTGATGTATTTCGAGTCGGCCGTCCAGGCCGTCGCCTGTGCCATGCGTGCCCAGGCGCACCTGGCCCACCAGGTGGAAAAACTTCCGCCCGAAGAGACCCTCCAGCATCGCGTGGGGATTCACCTCGGCGATGTCTTCGTCAGCCAGGATGATGTGATGGGCGATGGCGTGAACGTGGCTGCGAGGTTGCAGTCGCAGGCGCCGCCGGGAGGTATCTGCATCAGCCAGACTGTCTACGACGTGGTGAAAAATCGGCTGCGTGTGCAGGTCACGCCGTTGGGCCCGAAGGAACTCAAGAACATCAAAGAGGCGGTCCCGGTGTATCAGATTCTCCTCCAGGCCGCCGAAGCCGACGCGATTGACGGCGGGGGCGCTCGTGGCCTGCCTCGCTGGGCGTTGGCGGCAGCGGCGGCTGTGATCGTGCTGGCTGCCGGGGCAGGGGGGTGGTATCTCCTGCGGGACAAGCCCCAGCCGACGCCCACGCCGGCCGGTGGGGACAATGCGGCGACGATCCAGGCGCCGACTTCAACGGTTCCAGCCCCCCCGGCGCCGACACCGCCGGAGGCGCCCCCGGCCGTGGCCGATGCGCCCCCGGCCGAGCCGCCGGCTGCGGAGACTCCCGCGCCCCGGCCCCGCAGGCGAACTCGCGCGGACAGGCCCAGCGATGCGGATTTGCTATCGGCCCGGCAGGAGTATCTGCCCAGCCTGGACTTTGCGGGCATGGCCGAGTGGCTGAGCAGGCAGGAGTTCGACACCGGCCCGCTGGCCAATCGCTATCGATCGCTCGATCAGTATCGCAAGATCGTCGCAGCCCGCATCCGGGCGGCGTCGGAAGAATCGCCCATTGTCCTGCCGGCCTTTCGCGATCATCCGCGGATCGAGCTGTGGGGCGACGGGCTCGATGTGGTCATCCGCCAGGACGGGCGGACCGCACACATGGCTCCGCGCGATGTGCCCCTGGGCGTGATGGCCCGCGCGATGCGCGTCATCGCCCGCACGACCGATCAACGCAGACTGGTGACGTTCCTGCTGTCGGAAATGCGCAAGGCCGAGCTGGCCGGCCCGTAAGTCTGGTTGTCCCAGCCGGCCCGCTAGCGGAGCTTGACGGCCAGGGTCTGGTCGTCGTCAAGGGCAACGGTTCGGGACAGGGTGACGGCCATGTCCTTGCCATCGGCGGTCAGGATGGCGGGAATCTTCTTGCCGCCCAGCGTGGCCGAGACCTGGCTGGGGGTGCGGTTGGCTGCGCCGGGCCAGGCGATGTGCAGCTGCTTGAGCTTGATCTTGCCCTCGCCGCCGCCGACGTCCACGGCCAGGGTGGTCTGGGTGGCCTTCTGGCGGTACTGGCCCCAGGCGTCGAAGCCGGTGACCACGCAGCGGAAGTCGTCCTGGTTGACCCGCGGCTTGACGGTCAGCGCAGCGGATCGGCCGTCGTAGTGCTGCCCCGCCAGGGCCAGCAGTACGCTCCAGCTGGCCATCGCGCGGGCGTAGAAGCTGCCGCACTCGAACTCGTTCCACGGGTTGCGGGCCACGC
>CAZCDM010000146.1:0-5852 GCA_964497475.1 uncultured Planctomycetaceae bacterium | reverse complement strand
GGCGCGCGGGTGACGAACGTTTTGAACCCCGCGGCGTTGAGGTCATTTTTTGGGCTGTTGTACAGCTCGTTGAAGTGGAGCCGCTTGAGGGTCGCCAGCGTCTCGGCCGGGTACTCCGGGATGTGCGGGAAGAGCCCGCCGATGATGGGCTCGGTTTTGGGCGGGTGGGCCTGGAGGTAGGCCGGGACCGCCTTGCGGTAGTCCATCACCGGGCCGGGCAGAACCGCTCGTGGTTCCGCGAGCGGCTGGGCTGGTGTTTTCGCCGCCGGCGGGGCGGTCTTGTCGACCGTCTGATCGGCCGGTGTTTGGGCCGGTTCGGTGCAGGCAGTGGCAGTGAAAATCATCAGCAGAGCCAGCAAGCAAGAGATCGAACGCATGGTGTACTCCTTCGAGAGGGGGAATGGTTGCAACTGTTGCGCAATATATAAGATTCTGCGTCATTTTTCAACCAGGAGCGGTAGTGCCCAGAAGTTTTCGCACATTCGCCAACGGGTAACCGTTGCGTGGTCTGTCTGGCGTTGGGCGGAGCCCTTGCCCCTCCAGGTTTCATCCCAGTGCCAAGACCACTCTTGCGTCGCGAGCCGCCTGGCCGTATTCTTCCGGCCCTGACGAATCGACCATGGACGTTCTTCATGGTGGCGTTGGCGGGGTGGATGAACCGCCAGCAGCCCGAGGCGATCGAGTACCTACGGACGGAGAACCGCATTCGCGGCGTATCGATCAAATGTCACCCCGTTCATCCCGTCTGGCAATCATCAAGGCTGCGCTGCAAAGCTTCTCAATCGAAGCAGAGAGCAGAATGCGGGGGCAAGCAGTTCGTTTCGTCCGGCAGGAGGGCTACTGACCCTTGTACAGCTTTTCGTAACGGTCTCGGGCTTTTTTGTATTCCTTGTAGGCCTGCTGGGCCTCGGGCGTATCGCCCTTGCCGGCGGCCATCAGGCTCGTCAGGCGGTTGTAGGCGTCTTTGACGTCGGCCTCGGCCTGCTTGAGTTCGTCGGACGTCTTCGGCGGCGGAGGTTCGTGGTCGTCGGTATCGCCTCGATGGTCGCTGCCGTGATCTCCTGCGTTCTGGCCGCTGCCGCCCTGGCCGGTACAGGCCAGAACATCGAGCTTGCCCGTCGAGAAGGAGTAATCCTGCCCGGCGATCTGCAGGATCATCAGTTGCGAGGCGCCGCTGCTCGGCTGGCCGAAGGCTCGCAGCGCGACGAATCGCCCGTCGCGGCTCCAGCCCGGGCGGCCGTAGGTTGTCGCTCCACGGGCGACGATGGTTTGCGTGCCCGGGCTGTCGACCGGGCGGACGGCGAGCGTCTGGAATGACTCGCCGCGGTTGGTCTGCACGGTGATGACGTACGCCCCGTTGGGGCTGAAGTCCAGCGCGCGGACCCCGGCCGAGGCGTCGATGCGGGCGATGGGGCGGCAGGGTTGCTCGGCCTGGGGGGTGTGGTAAATCGTCCAGTCGGGGCTGCGTCGCTGGCCTGGCTTCCAGGTGGGCACCGCGACACGCAGCCAGTTGTCCGAGACGATAACGTCGTGACTTCCATCGGGCAGCATGCCGATCCACTGGCCCTTGTCGACGTTGGGGATGGGCCCGGGGACAACCCACAGGCCGGTCTGGGCCTGGGTTCGTCCCTGCCAGCCGGCCGGGACATGCCGCAAAAACAGCAGCAGCGGCGAGGCCCCGTCGCGGACATCCAGCAACGTCATGATGATGCGGTTGGTCGGGCTGCGGCGTCGGGTCCGGCAGAGTCGGCTACCCTGCCCGCCGGCCAGCGGCGTGGTCATCAGCCAGTCGCCGCCGACGTTGGTACGGTAGACCACCTGGTCGCCGAGGATGTGCGGGTTGACGGCAGAGGAAACCCCCAGCCGGGCCATTCGACCATTGGTCAGCGTGACGCGCTGGAAGTTCGGCAGGAGGATGACTCGCGAATCGGCGGTCCAGCGTGGCGGCTGGGCATCGTCGAAGGTTACCTTGCAGAGCATCGTCGCGTTGATGGCCATGTCCTCGACCGTGCCGGGCTTCTGGGTATGGCCACCGCCGCTGCCCGTCCCGCCCGATCCTGTCCCCGAGCCCGTCTTGCCTCCCAGTGTCGGCTCGATTCGGAGCGTGAGGCTCTGCTTGCCTTGGGCTCGCAGCGTGAGGTTTGATGTCGCGGGGGTAACCTTTGCCCCGGGCATGGCGGCCTCGACGGTTACCGCCTGGGGGTCGAGCAGGTAAACCAGCCCCGTCGCGGGAGAGCCACTGACCGTGGCCGGTGGCTCCTTGCCGCGGTCGTCTCGCAGGCGGACCACCAATTGCGAGATATCCACGCCCTGTGGCGCGCGGACCTCGATCGTCAGCCGAGCGCGATTGTCTGCCTGGAGCTTGGCCAGCAAGCCCGCGAGCGTGTCGCGGTCGCCCAGTGCCTTCGCCGAGGCCACCAGCTCCCAGTCGGTATGGAGCGTGGCCGTTGCGTAGCGCTGGCCGACGTCGAAGCCGATCGACCGTTGGTAGGTGAAGGGGGCGATGGCCTGCTCGGCGGCCTGCCGGGCTGCGAGTGCTTTTGCGCGGTCGCCCTTGCCGGCGGCGTCCACGGCCCGGGCCATCTGCTTGCCATACTCCCGGCTGGCTGCGAGGAGGCGGTCGAAGTCGAAATTCGTTATCGCGCCGTGCAGCACGCTGGCTGCGAGGAGCTTGGCATAGCCCTGGCGGTCCGTTTGCACCTGCCTTGCCTGCTTGAGCAGCCCGGCCAGCGTGCGGACCTCCTTGGGCATTGGCTCGCGACGGGCCAGGGCCTGGTCAATCTCCGCAATCCACCAGCCGCTTTTTTTCATGGCGGCCCGGCGGGAGGCAATGGCGTTACGCTTCGCTTCGACCTGCTTGAACCAGTCCTCGACGGCCTGGGCTTGCTGGAGGATCTGCCGGATCGTCGCCAGCCGTTTCCAGATACGCTCAGCCTCGAGCCATGGCTCATAGGCCCCCACGCCAAAGCCGTTGTGGCCCGCCTGGCCCCAGGCCTGCTTCTCCTCGTTGCTGGGGATCTGCAGGTGGTAGCTCCATCGGCCTCGCGTTTTCGCCAGCGCGATGGCCTGGTCGATCTCCTTGAACGCCGCCGCCAGGGCCTGGAGGTTCCGCGCACGTCGCTTCTCATTCCGCAGGCGCATCGGCGGGGAAGCAAGCAGTGCGTCATACTCCTTCATGAGCTGCTGATCTTTGGCGACCTGAATCTGTACGCCGCCGAGCAGTTCGTCGGCAAGACGATAGCTGGCTGCGACCATAGTCGGCTTGTCGCTATCGAGGTCTCCCTCCAGATCGCGCAGCGTGTTTTGTCCCGAGGTCAGCAGCGCCCCCATGCGTGCCTGGAAGTCCCACACGTCCGCCAGGCCGAGGGCCTTTTCCAGCGGATCGACCATCGACCCCAGCGTGTTGGTAAAGGCCGTCAGTTGTGTGTCGATCTTCGTGCGGTCGGTTTTGAGGTCGCTACCGAGGGCATCGACCTCGGCCCGCTGCTTCTGGACGGAGGTGCGATAGGCTTGCAACTCGGCCAGCGTCTGGAACTCCCTCGGCCGGGCTGCGATGGCGGACATCGTCACCAGGCTGTCGAGACGCTTCATCCGCTTGCGGGTCTGGATGATGCGTTCGCGCAGGGCTTGACCGGCCGCCTTGCCGTCAGCCATCGTCCTGCGGATGGACGTATTACGCTGCATCGCCTGCGTGGCGAGTTTGTTCGAGGCCTGCTTCTGCTGCGTTGCAAGCTGCTCGAACGGCTGGAGGTATTGTTCGCGCTGTGCGGCAAGTTGTTCCCGCTGCTTCCTGGCCTGCCGGGCCGCGGCTGCGAGGGCGTCGGCGGACATGTTGGGCTTGGGTGCATACCTTCGGTTGATCCTCGCAAGCTGGACCACCTCGTAGGCGCCCCAGGTGTTCTGTGCGTTGGTCCGGGCCGACTGGGCGAGCCGGCCGGACTGCTGGAGCTGCTTCGACGCCGGGCCGAAGTTTTTCTTGCCGGCCTTGAACGACGCCATGGCCGAGTCGGCATGTTGTTTGGCCTGGGTCGCGCCGTACTGCCCGAGCTTCGGCAGGGGAGGATTCTCGCTGAGCTTGATGGTGTGGACGGCCTGGGGGTCCTGGAACACCTCGGCCGGGTCGAGAAGAATCCAGTCGCCGGTGGACTGGCCGTTCCGCTTGACGCTGATGAGCGTCTGGCTGGACGTGGTGACCATCAACTGCACCTTGCCCTGCGGGTCAGTTTTCGCCGAGCCGCAAGGCCCGGCCAGGGTGACCTCTCCGACCGGCTGGCCCGTGGGGCCCACCACCCGGAACTGCGCCGGCAGCGTGTAGAAGTTGAACTGGATCGGCCCCAGCCAGGCGAACGTCCCGAATCCATTGAGGCGGTCGCCGCCCCGGCCGACGCGGAACCGATCGCCGGCCATGCCCTGGGAGGTAAACCGCAGCCGGGACCAGAAGCAAAAGGCCCACGGGTCGGAAAAGGCCCTGCTCAGGCCGGTCTTTACGTCCCAGTCGGCGGAGGGCAAGGCCGCCGGTGCGACGCGGGGCGAGTCGTTGCGACACCGATAGAACGCACAGACCTGGAAGTCGCCCTTGACCTCGGCGACGGTTTTGGAAAAGGCCAACAGGTTTACCTTCGCCGAGACCTGCTGGGTGGACATGGGCAGGTCGAGGACTTTTTGCTTGTTGCAGTACAGCCCGACCAGCACGCGGGAGACATCGACTGGGGCTCGGCCGCCGCCGTCGTTGACGACGGAAAGGCTCGTCACAAAGGTCAGCTCGCGTTTGGGAAAATCGCGCATGAAGCGATGAAGGCGATCGATGACCTCGACCCGCTCGTCCTCGGCGATATTGCGGACGTGGTTGGCCAGGATTTTTGCGACGTATTTCTCGAAGTACTTCTGGCCGAGGATGGCTTTGTAGTTGGCCTGCCAGGTTTGCAGTGACCAGCCGGTGTAAATCTTCGTCGCGTCGACTTCACTCCAGAAGCCGGCCTGCTTGAGCTGCTTCATCACCTCGGCATGGCCGCCGCGGTCCCACATGTCCGTCCACATCGCCGTCCACTTGTTGAGGGTCTTGGCACGATCACGCCAGTAGCGATCCATGCCCTCCAGCAAGGTTTGCTGGCTCGAGCTGAGCTGCCACTTTCGCGCCCACATGCCGAGGTTGTAGCCCGTCATGGCCGCTGCGCCGAACGCATTGCCGTACCGCTTGAGGTAGTGGCTGGCAATTTTGGCATAGACGGCGAGCATCGCCGCCGTACGCGTGTTGTCGTCGAGTTGGCCGCGGCTGGCTTTGTCGTAGACGTCATACACGCACAGCACCAGCCCGATGTTGCCCAGGTTGTTCAGCGTGCCGTCGAGCGTAGAGTCGATCATGCCGATATTGCCCAGCGTCATCAGGTTCAGCCCGTCGGAAACGTACCCGCTATAGCCACACGTTTCCATGAGGCTCCAGAGGGCGCCCTGGTTTGTGTTGCGGGCCTGGCTGCCGCGGGCGGCGTCAACGTAGGGCTGGGTTTTGGCATCTTTCTGTTTGGCCAGGGCGGGGTAGAGCTCTGCGAGGTAGCCGTTGAGCTTGCCTTCCTCGCCCGCCGCGACGGCCGAGCGGATGCGATCCAGCTGCGCGTCGATGGCCTTGCCGATGGCCTCGGGCGAGGGCGTGTTCTGCTGGGCCCGGGCCGGGCTGCCCGGAACCGCTGCGAGCACGAGAGCAATCATCAACAGTCCTGTGATGTGGTCGCTTGACGTCGTCAGCCGATCTTGGCTGACCCGGGTGGAGTGGAACGTAGGCTGCACCATGCCTGACCTCCAGAATTTGCTCCACAGCAGCTCCGTAATGGTGTGGATGGTTTCGATGTCACCACATC
>CAZCDM010000145.1:0-6013 GCA_964497475.1 uncultured Planctomycetaceae bacterium | reverse complement strand
GGCTGGGGTATTTTGCAAAACAGATGTCGTCTCGCATGGTATCATTCTGAACGAAGCGGCTTGCCGGGCAAGCCGCGAAGCTGAAGAATCTTTCCGCCAAAAGACCCTTCGGCTTCGCCCTGCGGGCTTCGCTCAGGGTGACAGTAGGATATGCCTGGCTGGGTTCCCATCCCGCCAGCAATCATGACGCCACTGTGCTGTTGAGGCGGCGGGACAGGAGCCCCGCCAGCCAGAGGCGTATGCCCGCCCCGGGGGGATGGCAACCATGCCAGTTGCGCTGCAATCACAATCGCCGTCTGCCTTGCCAACATGCCTATGCGAGCATAGGCACGGTCCATGCGTACGCGGGGCACCAGCCCTCGGGTCGATGGTATTGCGTTACAGCGTTTCGCGCACGGCTTCGATGAGCTGGGCTTTGAGTTCGCCCAGTGCGGTGGTGCTTTTGAGCCCGGCTGCCCGGGGATGGCCTCCGCCGCCGAAGGTTTGGGCGATCTGCGAGACATCCACGCGCGAGCGGCTCCGCAGCGAGACGCGGATGGGCTCGGCCTGGTCGTCGCGTCGCGGCGGGTTGTCGACCAGGATGACCGCCACCTCGACGCACTCGAGCCGGAGGGCTTCGTTGATGAGGTTTTCCGTCTCTTCGGGCAGGGCGCCGGTCTGGGCGAAGTCTTCGCCGGTGATGGTCATGACGGCCAGTTGATCGTCGCAGTGCAGTTCGAGGCTGGCCAGGACGCGCTGCAGCAGGGCGAGGCGTTGCGGGCGGTCGGTCTGGAAGATGTGGCGGTAGAGTTCGTCCGGTGCGATGCCGGCTTCGATCAGCTCGGCGATGGCGCGGCAGGTGCGGGCGTCGGTATTGCTGAACCGCAGCCAGCCCGTGTCGGTGTAGATCGCCGTAGCCAGGGCCCTCGCGGCCCGGTCCGGCAGGGGCCAGCCGAGCTGGCGGATCGCGTCGAGGACCATCAGCCCGGTGGCCGAGGCGGTGGTATCGCGCCAGATCATCTCGGCCAGGTCGTCGGCGGTGGCGTGGTGGTCGAGGATGACGACCTTGTCGGCCCGGGAGGCGATGGGCTCGGCCAGGTCGCCCAGTTGCGAGCGGCTGGCCGTGTCGAGCACGACGATCAGGTCGGCCTGGTCGGCCAGGGCGGCAAAGGCTGTCCCGTAGGTCAGCTCGTCGTGGTCCAGCAGGAACTCGTAGCGGTGGGGGATGGCCTCGTGGATCAGCGCGGTGGCCTGTCGGCCGGAGGCCCGGGCCGACTCCCGCAGGGCCAGCATCGACCCCAGCGCATCGCCGTCGGGGTTCACATGCGAAACCAGCAGCAGCGAGCGGGCCTCGTCGAGCTTGCGGCAGATGGCGGGCAGGTCACTCATCGTCGATGATCTCCTCGATGCGGCGGATGTCCTCGGCGATCTGTTCAGCCAGCAGGGCCGAGCCGCCGTAGTTTTCCTGCTCGCGGAGAAACTGCACGAATTCCAGGTCGAGCTTCTGGCCGTACAGGTCGCCGCTGGCGCCGATGAGGTGGGCCTCGATGGCGGTGGGCTTGTAGCCGAAGGTGGGCTTATGGCCGATGGAAATCGCCGCCGGCCAGTGCTTCTCGCCGATGCGTCCGATGCCGGCGTACACGCCATCGCCGGGCACGAGCTGGTCGCTTCGGGCGATGTTGGCGGTGGGGCAGTTCATCTCCCGGCCGATCTGTTCGCCGTGGATGATCTCGCCGTGCAGGGTGTAGTTGCGGCAGAGCAGTTCGGCGGCCTGGGCGACGCGGCCGTGGCTGAGCAAATGGCGGATCAGCGTCGAGGAAATCTTCGTCGGCTCGCCGTCGACTTCCACCAGCAGCGCTTCGACGACGTGCAGGGTAAAGCCCGCCTGCTGACCCGCCCGGGCCAGCGTGTCGATCGTGCCGGCGCGATTGCGCCCGAAGAAAAAGTCAGGCCCTTCGACCATGTGGCGCGGGGCGAGGCGGCCGATGAGGATTTCCTGGATGAACGCCTCGGCGGTCATCTGCATAAGGGCCTTGTCGGCCGCGGCGGTCAGGACGACATCGGCACCGGCCTGGGAGAGCAGCTCGAGCTTTTCGGCGTGGGTGCACAGCCGCACCGGCGGGTCGATGGGCCGGACGGTGCGATCCGGCGGGGGGGTGAAGGTCATCGCCACGACGGGGACATCTTCGGCGTCGGCCAGGGCGCGGGCGCGGTCCAGCAGGGCGCGATGGCCTCGATGGACGCCGTCGAAGTTGCCGATCGTCAGCACGCCGCCGCGCAGGGCATCGTCGATATGCTCCAGGCCGTGGACGAACCGCGTCATGGCGAGTCTCCGGTGAGAGTTTCCGGGCGGAGCAGGCGGCGGAGCGTCGAGGCCAGGTCCG
This sequence comes from uncultured Planctomycetaceae bacterium, assembly GCA_964497475.1. Taxonomy (GTDB): domain Bacteria; phylum Planctomycetota; class Phycisphaerae; order SM23-33; family SM23-33; genus CAZCDM01. Next base: position 3,650 of record CAZCDM010000145.1, on the reverse strand, counting down.
CCAGGTGCACGCCCGGTCGTGTCCAGCGCGGGTCGGTCAGGAAGTAGATTTCCTCGCGATCGGCGGCGGGCAGGTTTTCCTTTCGCAGCCAGAAGTCTCGCACGGCGTCGAGCTGATCGGCCGGTACGAAGACCAGCATTTGCTCGGGCTGGGCGCCGATGATCGCCTCGACCGTCGTCGCCCGCCAGGGGGTATCGCCGGGAATGTCCCGCCCGGCATTGCGCAGGAAAAGCGTACCCAGCAGGTCGTCGATGTAGTTCTCCGCCCCGGCGACGATGGGGTGATCCGAGCCGATGACGAACATCGCCCGGCGTTTTTCCAGGTCCTTGGCGGGTACGCTTGCGATGTCGAGATACTTCGCCCAGCGGGCCAGAATCATCTTGGCGGCCTGGTCCTTGCCGGTGACTTCACCGACCAGCCGGATCGCGCGGGGGATATCCTCCAGTCGCGCCAGGGGCAGGGTTTCCACGCGGGCCTGGCCCAGGGCAGTACGGACCTGTGCGGCGAGAGACTCGCTGGTCTGACCCTGTTGCAGCAGGACGACCTCGGCCTGGGCGGCGCGTGCCCGCTCGGCGTGGAAGCCCTCGCTGTCGAACACGCGGGGCAGGTCGTCTCGCCCGGGCGGCAGGTCGCACCATTGGCTCACGCCGACGAGGTGATCGCCCAGGCCCATGTCGATGAGCAACTGCGTCAGCGGCGGGCTTTGCGTTACGATGCGCGGGCTGGGCGTGGGCTTCTCGGCTGGTGTTTTCTCGCCGCAGCCCAGCGGCAGCAGCCCAGCCAGCAGGAGCAGTGCGATGCGGCCGGTCATGCGATGGCCTCGGCCAGGGCGCGGGGGAGGTATTCGAGCAGGTCGGTAGCGATGAGGGACGGCTGGGAGGTGGCCTGTGCGGCCAGGTCGCCCGCGCGGCCGTGGGTCCAGACGGCCAGGCAGGTCGCATCGAATGGGTCGGCGAGTTGGCAGGTGAGTGCGGCGGTCAGGCCGGTCAGGACATCGCCGGTTCCGCCCGTGGCCATGCCCGCATTGCCCGTGGTGTTTATGTAGATGCGGCCGCCGTCGGTCACGGCCGAGCCGGCGCCCTTGAGCAGGACGACCAGTGGGGCGTCGGTTATGGCTGATGCCTGCCAGGTGCGGTGCGCTTCGAGCAGGGCGGCGGTCCGGTCGGCCTGGATGTCGCCGACAGCCCGGCCGGTCAGCCGGGCGAACTCGCCCGGATGGGGCGTGAGGATCAGCGGACACTGTCGCCGCGCGGGCCAGTCGACAATCTTCACCAGGGTGTTCAGCCCGTCGGCATCGAGGACCAGCGGGCGGGGTTGGTTGAGCAGGGCTTCGATGAGCAACTGCTGCTCGGGCCCGACGGCCAAGCCAGGCCCGACGGCGAGGGCGTCGATGGTGCGGGCGGCCCGCGTGACGGTGGCGATGGTTCCGGGGCCGATCTGGCCACCGCTGTCGGGCAGGGGCAGGGAGGTCGCACAGGGGCAAAGCGTGGCTGCGGGCAGGTGGATCGATTCCGGCACGGCCAGGGTCACCAGCCCGGCCCCGCCGCGAAGGGCTGCATTGGCTGCCAGGGCCGGCGCGCCGAGCATGGACCGCGACCCGCCGACGAGGAGCACCCGGCCGAAGTCGCCCTTGTGGGCGGCCGGGTCTCGTTTGGGCAGGGTTGGCGGGGTGTCAATCGTCTGCATGAGGGGGCTGGGCCTGTCGGTTGATCAGGGCGGCAGTATAGCCCGCGGCGAATCCGTTGTCGATGTTCACGACCGTCACGCCCGAGGCGCAGCTGTTGAGCATCGCCAGCAGGGCGGCCACGCCGCCGAAGCTCGCGCCGTAGCCCACCGAGGTTGGCACGGCGATGACGGGCACGGCCACCAGCCCGCCGACGACGCTGGCCAGGGCGCCTTCCATGCCCGCGACGACGACGATCGCCCGCGCGCGATGGATCTCCGGCAGATCGGCCAGCAGGCGGTGCAGCCCCGCCACGCCCACGTCGTAGTGCGTGGTCACGTGGGCGTCGAGACTCTCGGCCGTCAGGCGGGCCTCCTCGGCCACGGGGAAATCGCTCGTGCCGGCGGCAACGACCGCAACGTGCCCGACCGGTCTGGCGGGGGTCTGTCGCAGTGCGATGATCCGCGCCGCTTCGTGCCACTGGGCCTCGGGAAAATGGGCCTGCACGGCTGCGGCCATCTCCGCCGTACCGCGCGTGGCCAGAACGTTCTGCCCCGTCGCGGCCAGGCGGGTGAAAATCTCCCGCACCTGCTCGACGGTCTTGCCCGCGCAGTAGATCACCTCGCCGCAGCCGCAACGCAGCTGGCGGTGGTGGTCGATGCGGGCGGCGGGTGACTGCTCGAACGGCAGCTGTCGCAGCCGGGCCACGACCTCGTCCATGCCCAGCTCGCCCGAGCCGAGCCGGGCCAGGATGTCTCGCAGCGTCGTCTCGTCCATGTCCTCTTCAGCATAGCCCGGCCGGGGCGAAATTGCGAGCCCGCCGCTGCGCCAATTGTAAGGCCTGTCGGGCCAATCGCACATTTGACAAGAGCTTAGCGTGGATTTAACCGGTCCTTATTGTGGATGGCCGATACTGGATACCGTAGTTACTCCGATTCCCAACGCCATGTAAGGACAACCCCATGAGCCCTGCAACTTCGCGTGTTCGCGGGCGACTTCGCTCGGCCGGCACGGTGCTGCGGAATGTTTTGTGGACCACCGCCAGTCAGGTGGCCCTGCACGGTCTGTGCCCGATGGATCTGCAAAAGCAGTGGATGCGCATCGAGCGGCGCAGCATGCAACTGCCGGGCCTCGGCGAGGAGTTTGAGAACCTGCGCATCGCCCACCTCAGCGACCTGCATTGCAGCCCGATCCTCCGCGAGGAGCATCTCCGCCAGGCGTTCGACATGGTCCTGGACCTCGAGCCGGACTGCGTTGTCATCACGGGCGATTTCATTACCGCCTCGGCCCGCCACTACGCCCGCCGCATGGGCCGGCTGATCCGCCGGCTGACCGCCGGGGTCGATACCTACGCCGTGCTGGGCAATCACGATTACGGGCTGTGGCACCCGAATCAGCCGATCGTCCGCGGGCTGGGCGAGTACCTTGCCGGCCAGCTCACCGATGGCGGCGTGCACATGCTCATCAACCAGACCTGCACCCTTCGTCGCGGCAGCAGTGAGCTGACCATCGCCGGGGCGGGCGAGTTCTGGACGGGGCATTATAACGCCGAAGCCCTCCTGGCCGACGTGCCGCCCGAGCGACCCACCATCGCCCTGACGCACAATCCCGACGCAGCCCCGAAGCTCGCAGCCCTGGGCGCCAGCTACGTCCTGGCCGGGCACACCCATGGCCGACCCGTAGCCGACGGCGCGATCTCCAACGCCCTGTACCCCGTCGATCATCGCCAGCTCGTGGCCGGGCTGTACGAACTGCCCGCCCGGCGGTACGTCTACGTCAATCGCGGGCTCGGCCCCAGCCGGCGGACCAACTACAACACCCGCCCGGAAATCACCCTCTTCACGTTGCGTCGGGCGGCCCGGCCCAAGTGCATCCACCGCAGCTGGTCGGGCACGGCCATTGCTCATCCGGCCGGTACGCAGATGCACTGGCGACAGCCGGGATGCATCCAGGCCTGATCGCAGAGCAACGGATCATCGCCGCCGGG
>CAZCDM010000144.1:0-6029 GCA_964497475.1 uncultured Planctomycetaceae bacterium | reverse complement strand
GGACGATGGCGGTGAAGCCGGCTGGGTGCTCTCGACCGCCCGGCGAAGGGCGCGGAGGGTTTCGGCATCGGCGGGGCCGGCCTGGAAGGTTTTTTCCACCGCATCGGCGGACGGTCCGGGCTGAGTTTGGGGTTCCGGCTCGGTCTGGCTGCGCTGGCGGGCCTGGAGTTCGGCCCGGTTCTGGGCCTCGATGGCTGCATCGGGCGGCAGGAGGCGGACGGTAAAGGCCCGGCTGGTTCCGAGCTGCCCGACGGGCTCACTGGGCGGGCCTGGCTTGTGGTCGCGGGCTTCGACCTGGACGGCCAGCGTGTCGCCCGGCTGAGCCATCGCGGCGAGGTCCAGCGTGTGCTGGAAGGGGCTGGCGGTCTGGCCCGGCGAGGCAAACCGCCCCAGCGGAATCGCGCGGGTGGTTTCGCCGTGGCGGATCACGCATCGGACCGAGGCCAGGCCGAACTCGTCACTCGCCCGGCCGGTGAGGGTCAGCGGACGATTGATCGGCCAGTCGAGATCGCCGACCGGCTCGTCGAGGGTCACCGTCGGCGGCTTGTCGGCCAGGGCGATGATCTCGTACCAGACCGACTCGCCGGGCTCGTCGAGGCCCTGGGAGGCGAAGCGGATGCAGTAGCGGTCGCTGCGACGGATGCGGAAGGTGGTCCGCAGGTGGGTCGCATCGCCGTCGAGGGGCATGATGATGCTCCGGTTGCCGGTTTCAAAGCTCAGCGTGGCCCGGGCGACGGGCAGGTTGGCCTCGGCGAAGACGGTCACGAACACCCCGGCCGGTGCGCGGATCGTGCCGCCGGTGCTGGGCTGCATGCCTCGGCCGGTGTAGGCCGGCCAGGCCACCTCGGCCCAGACCGACCGGATCGCCGGGCGAGGCAGGACGCGGAGGGTGCGACGGGGGGTCTGCTCGTTCTCGCGGACGACACGCCATTGCAGCTCGGCTCCGGCCAGGGCGGGCGTCCAGCGGGCGGTGAACTGCCCCGGCAGCGGCCCGGCCATCATGGGCAGGCGGCGCGGCGAGCCGGCCGGCCGATCGAAGAGTTCCAGGTGCGGCTCGGGGCCGGGGCGGTCGAGCTCGGCGGTGAAAGCGACGGGCTGGCCGACGATGACGCCCTGATTGTCGGCCGGGCTCAGCAGCGTCAGGCCCGAGGGCAGGGGCAGGGCCTGGTCTCTGCCGAGCAGCACGCGGGCCAGAGATGCACCGACCGGCCGGGGTGTGGCGAGAAGGTAGACCACGCTCAGGCCGAGCACGACGCCCAGGACGATCGAGGCGCGCTTGAGGGTGGCCGACTCGGCCGGGGCGGGGCTGGCCTGGCGGGCGGCGAGGACGGCCTGGGCGTGCAGGACGCGGCGGGTGGCGTCGTCGAGATCGTCGCGGTCGGCAAGCTGGACCGCGGCGGTGAGGTCGTTGCCCACGGCGGGGTTGGACTTCTCCAGGCTGCGGGCGGCGTAGAGGTCGGAGATGCGTCGGCCCAGGGGCCAGCCGATCAGCCAGCCGGCCAGGGCGACCAGCCCGATCAGCCAGGCGGTCCGCAGGCCCAGCCGCCACCCGGCCGAGAGCCCGCCTTCGGTCAGGCTGTCGGCAGCGATCATCGCCAGCAGCCCGGCCAGGGCAAAGCTCACCAGCACCAGCAGGGCCGCCGAAAGGTCCATCAGCCGAATGGCCTGGCGACTGATGCGCAGTATGCGACGGATCGAACCATCGCGAGATGTGTCAGCCGGACCCATACACGCAGTGTACCCAACGGCCGGGGCTGCGCCAATCGCACCGGCCCGGCGGAACAACGCCTAACCACAGAGACGCAGAGACACGGAGGCACAACCTATCGGGCACTGCGATACTCAGCACTGTTGTCCTCAGGCACTGCGGTACTCAGGCACTGGGGTACTGTTGTACTCAGTTGTTCGCCTTGCCCGAGGTGAGGAATTTCTGTGTTCGCTCGAGGGCTGCTTGAAATTGCGGGCGGGTCATCTGCTGGACATGGCCGTCGCAGAAGCCCACGGCGATTTTTTCCTGATCGTGGCAGGACGGGTCTTCGTAGATCAGGATCATTTCATAAGGTTCCTCGATCTGGGCTTCCGTGAAGCGGCTATAGTCGATGAGGATGTAGTCGATCGGCCCGACCCATTTTTTGGCTTGTTCGTCCCATCGCGGCGGGTCGTTGCCCGACAGGGGCGTGACAAGCATTTTACCACTGAAGAACATATTCTCCATGTCATCGAAAGAAGCGGGGTATTTTCCATTCTCGACACCATAGAGAATGCAGCTTTTGGCCAGGCCGTTGACGTTCGATCCGGACATGGCAGCCTTGGCTTGGCTGCGGGCTCTGGTCAGCGGGGGCAGCAAGGCGCTGACGGCCAGGGAGGTCATCACGGGGGCCGAGAGTGTCGAGTTCAGCCCCGAGCCGTAGCTCTCGATGGTAATGCCCGTCTCATCGTGGCTGACGGCGTTCATCTCCGGGCGGAAGTATTTCAGCAGGTCGTGAATCGCCGGGGGCAGCAGCGGCAGAGACGTCTGGGTGTCGGGCTGCTGCATGGCCAGGCCGTTGCGGGCCATCGTGCCGAGGACCAGGATCAGCGGGTAGGCCTTGCGGACGATCTGCGGGGTGTTGGTGTAGCTCACGCCGGAGGGGTTCCTGGCCAGCCGGGCCGCCAGAGCGGTCCACTGCGGGGTTTCGACGAGGGGTTGGGTCGGGTTATTGGCCGTGGCGATGAGCGTCTGCGGCCAGAGGCTGACCATCAGGCGGCCGTTGTGGATGGTCCAGCTCGGCAGGATGGGCATGGGAAACATCGAGACGTTCATCTCGACGCAGCGGATGGACATTTTTTCGTGCTTGAGGGTCTGGACCGTCATCTCGCCATCGGTGGAATTGTGAATGAACGTATCGAGGGCGGCGAGGGTTTTTTCCAGGCGGGCGGCGTCTTTGACCTCGACGGACAGGACGCTGCCGGTCAGCAGGCCGCCCTGGCTCTCGGCGGTGCTGAAGGTCCAGGTATCGCCCAGGGTGTCGATCAGATCGGTCTCGACATTGAAGCCAGCCATCTCCGATGCCTGCTGCATCGCAGAGTGGATGGCCCGGGCGCCGCCGGGGACAACCTGGCTGACGGAGCTTCGGATGGTATCGAGCAGGGTTTTGGGCGAGACATTCCAGACGCAGGCGTAGTCCGCATCGGCCGGCAGGGCTGCCAGGTCGGCCGGGGTCAACGGCTCACCGGCCAGGGGCACGAGCAGCCCGGTATGCGGCGCGGGCGAGGCGATACGGATGCGGGTGTACATCCCCTTGTCGACGATGCTGGTCGCGCCGGCGATGGTGGTGGTGCGGTCCAGGCCGACGGCCTTGGCGATGGCGGAGGTCATGGTGCGGACGGGCTGCGAGCCGGCCGGCTGCGTGGCGGCCGGGCCAAGCTCGATCTGCTCGATCTTGCTGCGAAGGCTCGCCACGTCGAGGTAGAAGCTCAGCTGCGTGGTCTTACGCTCGACCTGCTTCATCGCGGCGCGATAGGTCACGCTGGCTGCGAGGTTCTTGCCCGCAGAGGCATCGAGGATCTGTGCGACGGTGTTTTCCCCGAAGGCGAGGAAAAACATGTCCTTGATGTAGCCCCAGCGGACGGGCCCGGCCGGGGTCGCCATCTGCTGGACGGTGATCTGGCGAACCTGGGCGGACTGGAACTGCTCGGCGAAGGGTTCCAGTATTGCGTCGAGCTGCTTCTGGAAGGATTCGCGGTCCTGGCCGAGGTCGATGAGCAGCACGGCCGATATCGCACCGGCCGGCCCGGCGGGGGTGTTCATCGCCTGGGGGTCGACATCGGTGATGGCCAGGGCGATGGGCCTCTGCCATGCGATCGAGGCCAGCTCCCACCCGGCGGCGAGCTGGGCTGGGGGCATGGGTGCGTTGTCGCTGAGGATCTGGCGGATCGAGCCGAACAGCTCCCGCGTGTCGGGGTCGAGGAGCATCTGGCCCAGCAGTGAGCCGTCGAAGTAGAGGCTCCGGCCGGACCACTGCATCACGGCGAGCGTATCGGGAGGCAGGGAGTCGGCCAGGTCGGCCCGGGCCGGGGCAGTGAGGGGCAATACGCAGAGCACCAGCAGGATCAGTCGTTTCATGTCGAGCCTCCAAAGCAGGGGTTGGTCGATACGTCTCTATCGAGTAGGGTAGACTCTGCCATGCAAAAGTCAACACCACCTCTCCGCGGATTATTCTTTTTTCTGGTTCTTGCAACCCTCCTGCCGGTCGGCTGCGGCTCGCCGACCCCGGCCGAGTCGACGGGAATCTCCCTGGCAGCGCCGGTCCGACGCGAGCCTTGGGCCGGCCAGCGGGGCGTGGTGCTCGTCACGCCGAACTATAACATCTATACGACCTATGCCGGCGAGCACTTCCGCAGCCGCGTCGGAGGATTCATGGAGGCGGCCCTGACGGAGTACAGCCGGCTGGTCCCGGCGCGACAGCCGCTGACAGCGCCCATGCCGATTTACATGCTCGCCACGCGGAATGAATGGTCGCGCATGACCCAGCAGCTCTTCGGCCGCAATGCAACCCCGGCCATCCGCATCGAAAACGGCGCGTACACCGTCCGCGGCGTGGTGGTGGGCTGGCCGATCGGGGGCATCTCGACCTGGGCGGTGCTGGCCCACGAGGGCATGCATCAGTACCTGCATTACGCCCTGGCCGACCGCCTGCCGCTGTGGGCCGAGGAATCGCTGACCACCGCCTGCGAGGGGTTTGTCTTCCGCGGCGATACGATACTCTTCACGCCGGGTCACAACGTCATCCGCCTGGCCGACCTGCGGCGGGGCATTCTCGCCGGCCGATGGATGCCCATGGCAACGCTGCTGGGCTCCGATGTCGGCGCATCGCTGCAGGAGAGTCAGCAGGACGTCCTGGCCGTCTACGGCCAGTGGTATGCCCTGGGCGTATTCCTGCGGAGCGACCCACGCTATCGCGACGGCTGGGCGAAGATGCTCGCCGATGCGGCCGAGGGGCGATTCGCCGACGTGCTCGGCCGACGGACTGTGTCGCTGCCCGGCTCGCTCTATCACCGCGCCGCCGGGGTCAAACTCTTCGAGCACTACATCGACGAAGACCTCGGCCGATTCGAGAAACGGTTCATCGCCTTCGCCCGCAAGCTCGCCCGGATCGAATCCCCCAGCCAGGCCAAACCCGCCCGATTAAACCACCCTCTACCACAGAGACGCAGAGCCGCGGAGAAAGGCGGAATAACGGACTCATGCGGGCTTATCCTGTTTTGCAACGGCCTCGTTGTTCCCTTCGAGCCATTCGCGTCATTCGTGGACGATGCCTTACAGCTTTCAACCACAGAGCCGCGGAGAAAGGCGGAACAACGGACAGCCATGCGTGTACCATAGCGAGTCCCCACCTCGACAGCAGGCATGCCTGCGGGGATGGCACACCGTCCCAGTTCATTCCTCAACCACGCCACCCGCCCAGCCGGTTTGCGTTCTCCGTTGGCCCCGGCGGGGCCGGACAGGAATAGCCGTGGGCGCAAGCCCACGGAGGCCCATCGCCACAGACCAAGAGCCCCAACGGGGCGAGACGGGCCGCTGTGACGCCCCTCCGGGGCTGGAGCCTATCGGGGCTGCAACCCCGGGCTTGCGCCCGGGGCTATTCCAGTGCCGGGCCTTTGGCCCTGGAGACGAATCCCTGCCAAGCAACTGCAGTTCAATCCGCGAGCACAAGTGCTCGTTCCACGAACTGGCGAAAATCGAATAAACCGCCCAGGCCAACGAGTCCACCGGCCCTGCCAGCGTGAGCCCTGATAGAAAATTGAACGTTTTCGCTCGATAGACCCTTGACAGCCCCGGCTTCACAGAAGGGCGAGCATTCATGCTCGCGCAAAACGCTCAGCGCGGGCCCACGATTCCGCGAGCACAAGTGCTCGCCCTACGAACTGCCTGGTTAGCCCCCATTGTCTTCAAAGTCGATTAGGACAAACACGCTTTTCGCAGTGTCGTATAGTAGGGTACTTTGAAAAATTCAAATTCGGATATCGCGTAGGATTTTCGCTTTCTG
>CAZCDM010000143.1:0-6057 GCA_964497475.1 uncultured Planctomycetaceae bacterium | reverse complement strand
GTAAAACAAAGACTTACAGCGCAATCCAAAGGGGATGTCGAAGTCAGGAAAACAGGTCGCCTTGTTGTCACCCTGAGCGAAGCCGAAGGGTCTTTTTGCGCCGAGGAACAACCACAGCCGGGGGCGGCTGTGCTACACGCAAGGCCAACTTCCGGCTGGCGGGGCTCCTGTCCCGCCACCTCAGCAAGGGGGGGGCGGCGTTGCTGGCGGGATGGGAACCCCGCCAGCCATACCCGCTTCGGTCAGAATGATCGAAGGCAAGGGCGTTACCGATTGCGTAAACGGCAATCGCCATCGAAAAAACTCTGAGCCTCTGCGGCTCTGTGGTCATCAGCTCGGCGCTTGCCGCTCAGCGATATTTTTGGTCTTCGCGTCGCTGCTCTTGGGAGACCTTTTGCAGTGCGCGTTTCTCGTCGCCGGCGATTGCCGCTCAGCGATACTTTTGGTCTTCGCGTCGCTGCTCTTGGGAGGCTTTTTGCAGTGCGCGTTTCTCGTCGCCGGCGATTGCCGCTCAGCGATACTTTTGGTCTTCGCGTCGCTGCTCTTGGGAGGCTTTTTGCAGTGCGCGTTTCTCGTCGCCGGCGATTGCCGCTCAGCGATACTTTTGGTCTTCGCGTCGCTGCTCTTGGGAGGCTTTTTGCAGTGCGCGTTTCTCGGCGGCCGACAGGCTGCCCAGCCCCTGCTGTTTGACCTTGTCGAGAATGCGGTCGACTTCGTCGCGCTGTTTCTGCTTGTCGCGGAGCCTTTTCTCCCACGCGCCATCCTTGGCGGCCTGCTCGGCCTGGGCGATGGCCAGCCGCCACTTCGGCAGCACCCAGATCCACACCGCCGCAGCGACAGCCCCGCCGAGGTGCGCCACGTCCGACCAGAAGCTCGGCCCGGCCGAGCCGCTGGCCAGCCCGCCCAGCACGGTGAAAATCATAATGCCGAAGATGATGATTGCCGCGAGGCGAATCGGCACGGGGAACAGGAAAAAGATCAGCCGGAAGTGCGGGAACAGCACTGCGGCCGCCAGCAGCACGCCATAGACCCCGCCGGAGGCGCCGATCAGCGGCATGGACCATTGGCCCGGCGGCAGAAGCAGCAGGCTGATGACCACGTACGCCGCGCCGGCCGTGATGCCGCAGGTAAGGTAGAATTTTACAAACTGCTTCGTGCCCCAGGCTCGTTCCAGGGCCGTGCCCAGAAAGTACAGCCCCAGCATGTTCAGCACGATATGCCAGAGATTCTGCGGGCTGTGGAGGAACTGGAAGGTGATGTACCGCCAGAGCTGCCACCAGCCATCGGCGGTCGCCCCGAGCATCAGCGACAGCCTGTTCCCGCTGGCGACGGTGATGAGCTGCAGGACGAACATCGCCCCGCAGGCGATCATGATGAATTTCACGGCCGGGGTGGGCTTGGGCAGTGCAATGCCCCTCATCGGCGAGCCGTAGCCGCCGCCCCCGCCTCCGCCATAGCCTTGGCCCTGCTTGTACCAGTTCGGTCGATCGCCCATGTTACGCTTCCCGCATGAAGTAGAGGCTCAACGCCGCGATGGTCTTGGCGTCGTCTATGCGATTATCGACGAGCAGGCGACGAATCTTTTCCTTCTCCATCAATTCCACGTCGATGTGCTCGTGGTCGTCGAGGTTCTGCTGGCCGGGCTGCAGGCCGGTGGCGAGGTAGGCGAAGATGCGTTCGTTCGAGTAGCCCGGGCAGGACCACCATCGGCCCAGCGGCTCGATGGCGGCTGCGGCGTAGCCGGTTTCCTCGGTGAGTTCGCGGGCTGCACAGGCGGCGGGGTCTTCGCCCTCTTCCAGCGTGCCGCAGGGCAGTTCCCATATCTCGCCGCCGACAGCGTAGCGCATCTGGCGGATCATCACGACCTGGCCGTCGTCGGTCACCGGCAGGATCAACGCCGCGCCGGGATGCTCTACGAGGTCCCGCTCGACGAGCTGGCCGGTGGGCAGTTGGATGCGACACCGCTGGACGTCGAAGAGGTAGCTGGCGTGCATGAGCCGGCGGTCTTGTATTTGCAGTTCCATGGCAGTCATTATAGAGGTTCGCCCGGGCTGCATCCAGTCGGGCGATGTTGCGTTGCATGGGACGGGCGATTCTGCGAGAATGAAGGGCCCCCTTTTTGCGGAGAATTCGTGGCTCGCAGACGCATTGTCATCCTGGGTTCGACGGGCAGCATCGGCTGTCAGGCGCTGGAGGTTCTGGCCGAGACCCCCTCGCTGGAGGTCGTCGGCTTGGCGGCCGGCCGCAACGGCCGGAAGCTGATCGAGCAGGCTCGCGCCGCCGGCGCACAAACGGTCGCCCTCAGCGATGGCGATTCGGCAGCCGACCTGGCCGAGACGTGCGGCGAGATAACGCTGCTGACCGGCCCCGATGCCATGGAACAGCTCGTCCGCCAGCTCCGCCCGGACGTGGTCCTCACGGCCGTGGTCGGCTCGGCGGGGCTGGGCCCGACGCTGGCGGCCATCGAGGTCGGTGCCGACCTGGCCCTGGCGAACAAGGAAACGCTCGTCTGTGCCGGGGCGCTGGTCATGCAGGCGGCCGAGCGGGCTGGCGTGACGATCTTCCCGGTCGACAGCGAACACGCGGGCCTGGCGCAGTGCCTCGCCGCCGGCCGGGCCGAGGAAGTCCGCCGGGCGATTATCACCTCCTCTGGCGGGGCCCTGCGGGACTGGCCCGACGAGAAAGCAGCGACGGCCGGCGTGGATGATGCCCTGGCGCACCCGACGTGGCAGATGGGGCCGAAGATTACCGTCGACTCGGCGACGCTGATGAACAAGACGCTGGAGATCATCGAGGCGCACTGGCTGTTTGACCTGCAGGCCGAGCAGATTGAGGTTGTCATCCATCCGCAGTCGATCATCCACGCGATGGTGGAGTTCTGCGACGGGTCGATGGTGGCCCAGTTGGCCGAGCCGGACATGAAGGGCCCGATCGCCCAGGCGTTGCACTGGCCTCGTCGCCCGGCCCGGCCCGTGCCGCCGCTGGACCTGGCCGTCCTGGGCGAGCTGACGTTCCAGCCCGTGACGGGGCGATTCGCCGAGGCGGTGGAGTTGGCCTGGGAGGTCATCGGCCGAGGCGGCTGTGCGGGGGCGGTCGTCAACGGCGCCAACGAGGCGGCCGTCGAGGCCTTCCTGGCCGGGCGCATCGCCTTCGGGCAGATCGTGCCCCTCGTCCGCAACGCGCTGGACGCCTGGGACCAACAGAAGACGGGCGACGAAAAATCCGATAGCATACCACTCCAGGCCGTCCTCGACGCCGACGCCTGGGCACGCACGCATGTCTCCGAGCGGGTCGACACGGCCGGCCGGACAACCGGAAACGAAACGAATCATGGCTGACGTTTTTCAATCGATCTGGCAGGAACACATTCTTCACTGGGTCTGGCCGCTGGTGCAGTTCATCATCGGCCTGGGGGTGGTGATCTTCTTTCACGAGCTGGGGCACTTCCTGGCGGCGTGGTGGGCGGGCATTAAGGTCGAGCGGTTCGCGCTGGGCTTCGGCCCGCGGGTGGCGGGGTTTGTCCGCGGCGAGACCGACTACTGCATCTGCGCCCTGCCGCTGGGCGGGTACGTCAAGATGCTCGGGCAGGAAGACTTCGGCGCGCTGGACGAGGCCGACACCGTCGACCCGCGCAGCTTCAACGCCAAGCCGGTCGGCAAGCGGATGGTGGTCATCGCCGCGGGCGTGGTGATGAATGTGCTGCTGGCCGGGCTGCTGTTCATTGTCGTCTCGATGATCGGGCGGAGTTTCCCCGCGCCGGTCGTCGGCGATACCAGCGAACTGTTCCCCGCAGCCCACGCGACGATCATTTGGACGGGCGAGGCTCCGCCGAATGCGGCCGACAGTACGGGCCTGCAAGGCGGCGACCGCGTCGTGCGAATTCATGGGGGCAATTTCTTTGCCCGCAGCCTAGGCCAGGAGGTCAACCACTTTGCCGAAATCCAGATGAAGGCGGCCCTGGCGGACCTCAACGACACCTTCGCGTTTGATTTCGAACGGACGATTGACGGCAAGGTCTACACCGGCCGGGCCGAGCTTGGCGTGCGCATGAACACGGTGATGGGCATGCCCGCCTTCGGCATTGCTGCCCCGTTCGATCCGGTGATCTTGGCGGCCGGGCCCGGCGCCAAGCTCCAGCCGAACGATCAGGTGCTGCAGGTGGCCGGGCGGAGTTTTCCCGGGCCCTGGGTGTTGAGCGAGATTGCCCGCAGCAGCGACGCGTCGGCCGTGGAGGTGACCATACTCCGCGATGGCAAGGAAATGACGGTGGAGGTAACGCCCGAGTTTCGCACGCGCAGCGATGTGCTTTACCTGGCCGACGGCTCGAGCCTCACCGGGTGGCAGGTCACGGTCGATCCGCTCTGGGCGAGCAAGCCACAAGAAGTCGCCGCCCCCGATGGCGGGAAGGTGACCGTCCGCCCCGAGCAGGTGTTGCTGGAGAATGACGAGGGCAAGCTGCTGCACCTGCTGCGCGAGAACATTGCCGGCGGTGGCGCCTTCAGCCATCTCGATGTGCTGGGCATGTCGCCGCCGCTTCGCATTCGATCAGTCTCGCCGGACTCGCCGGCCGCCAAGGCGGGCCTGGCCGAGGATGACGTGATTCTCAGCTATGGTGGTGTCCTCGCCCCGAGCTGGTATCAGTTCCTTGAGGTCAGCGAAAAGGCTCTTCGCTCTGCCGAGCAGGGCGGCGGGCCGAGTTCGCTGGTGGTGCTGCGGGAGGGTAAGAGTGTTTCGCTTTCGATCACGCCGACGCGCCAGGGTGACCGGGCGGTGGTTGGCGTGCGGATGGATGTCGACACCGACACGACGCAGGTGGGACACATTCGGCCGAACTCGCCGATCGCCTCGGCCGGCCTCGAGCCGCGGGCGGAAATCCTCGCCGTCAACGGCTCGACCGTGAGCAGTTGGCTGGAGCTGTATCACGCCCTGCGCGAGGCTGGCGACGAGCCGGTCACGCTGCGGGTATCCCAGAGCGGCCAGCAGCGGGATGTAGCCCTGGGTGCGGTCGGCGAATCGCTGCAGCCAGATGCGTATACGTTCCCGATTCTGACCGACGTAGCCTGGGAGCCGAAGATGGTGACCATCGCCTATCACAATCCGTTCAAGGCCCTGGGCTGGGGCGCGCGGGAAACGTACCGCCAGATCATCGGGGCGTATGGCACGTTGCGGTCGCTGTCCAGCCGGACGGTCGACACCTCGCAGGTTCGCGGGCCGGTGGGCATTGCCCAGGTGGGCGTGATGGCTGCCCGGGAAAGCCTGCTGAACCTGGTCTACCTCATGGCGATTATTTCCGCGGCCTTGGCGGTGATGAACTTTCTGCCCCTGCCGGTGCTCGATGGCGGCCTGGCTGTGATGCTGCTGATCGAGAAGGTGCGCGGCAAGCCCCTGCCGCTGAAGGTGGTCAACATCGTGCAGGTGGCCGGGCTGGTCTTGATCCTCGGGCTGTTCGTGGTGATCACCTGGAACGATATCGCGAGGCTCTTCAGCGAGTCGTTCTGACCGGCCGTTGTCCCATACGAAAAAAGTGCGTTGCCTCGTTGACCGGTCGGCTTCATAATCAATGGGCTGCGACGTGTTCCCTGACCCCAATCGAAAGGATCCACCCATGAAGAAATACAGCTGCGATCTGTGCGGCTATGTCTACGACCCGGCCGCTGGCGATCCGGATAACGGCGTCGAGCCGGGGACCGCATTCGAAGACCTGCCCGATGACTGGGTCTGCCCCGAGTGCGGCGCGATGAAGGACGATTTTTCGCCCGTCGACTGACCGCAACCCCCACAATAAAACGAGCCCGTGACCTTTCGATCACGGGCTTTTTTTATGCGCCGGGCGCGTCTGGGGCATTTTGCATACATTCTGTCGTGCCGTTGTCACCCTGAGCGAAGCCCTATGGGCGTAGCGAAGGGTCTTTTCGCGGAAAGATTCTTCCGCTTCGCAGCTGGCCCGGCAAGCCGCTTCGTTCAGAATGACACCATGCGAAACAACACCTGTTTTGTAAAATATTCTAGTACTCTGTTAAATGCATAACGTCTGGTTGGTCTTTGTGCCGATAGTGG
>CAZCDM010000142.1:0-6181 GCA_964497475.1 uncultured Planctomycetaceae bacterium | reverse complement strand
TCGGCAAAGAAGGTCGAATATCTTTATTCCTGGGACGGACTACTAGCAACGTAACCAATCGATTCACCGCATGGTGGGGCATCTGGCCCGCCTTTTTTTACCTACGCCGGTCTGCTAGACTGGCCTGCGACGGTTTGACTCCGTCGGCCTCGTGGCGAGGCGCGCACTCTGCGTGCGGCGCGCACACTGCGCGGCGGGGCTCCCGTCCCGCCGCGTGTTCCCGAACCATCTGACAGGCGAGAGCCTGGGAGCGTTGTTGTTAAAACAAACCATGCTGCAAGGCGTACGGACAATTCATGTGATTGCATGCGGCGTGCTGGGCCTGGATCTCCGGGCCGTGGCTGAGCGTCTGCCGCAGTTGGAGATCACCACCGAGTTCCTGCCCGGCGGGCTGCACGAGACGCCGCAGGAACTCCGCCGGACCGTGCAGGAGGCCATCGACCGCGCCGCCCGCGAGCAAAAGGCCGATCTGCTGGCCATCGGCTATGGCGTGTGCGGGCTGGGTACGGTGGGCCTGAGTGCCCGAACGATTCCGCTGGCCATCCCGCGCGTCAACGACTGCATCGCGCTGTTTCTCGGCTCGGACGAAGCGTACCGCCACCAGTTCGCCCGCCAGCCGGGCACGTACTACATCGCCGACGGCTGGGTCGCCGAGAAGGCCAACCCCCTCGCCCCACGCGGCGGCCGGAAGGGCGATGCACCCTCGCGCGACGAGCAGCTTCGCGACGATCTCATCGACGCCCACGGCCAGGACAACGCCGAGGCCATCCAATACTTCCTCAACAGTTGGCAGCGGAATTACCGCCGGGCGGCCTATATCGACACTGGGCTCGATGCCCGCCGCAAGCACGCCGCCATCGCACGTGACATGGCCGAGCGCTACGGCTGGCAGTATGAGGAACTCCAGGGCACGCACCGCCTGCTGGAGGCTCTGCTGACCACGCGCCAGACCACCGACGAAATCCTCATCGTCCCGCCGCATCATGTCACCGCCTTCGACCCGACCGGGCGGACGCTCATGGCCCGGCCCGCCTGGCAGGACAGCCAGGCCCCGTCCCAGCGAACCCTCACCCTCACCGCCGAGCCACCCGCCGACCCACGCCCCGGCCGGGCGGTCCGCCTGGGCCTCGGCATCGACGCCGGCGGAACCTGCACCGACGTAGCCGTCTACGACTTCGCCACGCGCGAGGTCCTCGCCAAGGCCAAAGCGCCCACCACCCCGTGGAACTACGCCATCGGCATCGGCCAGGCCCTGGAGCAACTGCCGGCCGAGAAGCTCGCCGCCATCGAGATGGTATCCGTTTCGACCACGCTGGCCACCAACGCCCTCGTCGAAGGGCGAGGCCAGAAAGTCGCCATGCTCATCTGGCCCCCGTATGGGCTGTTCCACGAAGAGGATTTCACCCATCGGCCGCTGGCTTGCCTGACCGGCAAGCTGGAAATCGACGGCCGGGAGATCGAACCGGTCGACCCCGAGCAGATCGCCCGCATCGCGAGGCAGATGGTGGCCGAGCACAACGTCCGCGCCTTCGCGGTCACCGGCTTTGCCAGCCACGTCAACCCCGCCCACGAGCTGGCCGCCATGGAGATCATCCGCCGCGAGACGAACCTGGCCGTTACCTGCGGGCACGAGGTCTCGCGGACGCTGAATTACAAGGTTCGCGCCGAGACGGCCATGCTCAACACCCGCATCATTCCCTACCTCGATGCGATGCTCCAGCAGGTCGCCGCCTGCCTGGCCGGGCACGACGTGTCGGCCCCGATCATGGTCGTCCGCAGCGACGGGGCACTGATGACCATGGCCACCGCGAGAACAAGACCCATCGAGACGATCCTCTCCGGCCCGGCAGCCAGCATGGCCGGGGCCCACCACCTGGCCGGGTGCGACGAAGCCCTCGTGGTCGACATCGGCGGGACGACGACCGACAGCTCCGTCATCGCCGGCGGGCAGGTGCGCACTTGCGCCGAAGGCGCCCGCGTGGGCTCGTGGCGAACGCACGTCCAGGCGCTGGACATACGCACGCAGGGCCTGGGTGGCGATAGCGCGATCGTCCTGCGACGAGGGGAGCTGACGCTGGGCCCGAGGCGTCACGAGCCGATCGGCTCGCTGGCCGGGCGGGCCGACGTAACGCCCGCGATGGATTGGATCGAGCGACACCTCGACCGCTTCGACGCCAGCACCGAGGGTATGGCGATCGTCCAGCCCAGCCCGCAGCGACCGGCCGAGCCGGACGACGAGCGACAGGCTGCGATTCTAGACGCTCTGGCTGATCGGCCGATGTGCATCGACGAGCTGGCCCAGCGGCTGGACTATGTCGGCTGGGAGTTTATGCCCCTGGCAGCCATGCAGGATGCCCACCTGATTTCCCTCAGCGGGCTGACGCCAACCGACCTGCTGCACGTGGTCGGCCGGGTTTCGCTGTGGGAGGATTGCTCCGCCGCCGACCGCCTGGCCGAGCTGACGGGGCGACTGGCCGGCGTGGACCGCCACGACCTGGCCCGACGCGTCGAGCAGGAATTCGTCCGCCGGCTGACGATGGAACTCATCGAAACGCAGATGGCCCAGTCGGCCGACAAACGCTTCGCCATCGACGACGCCATCGAGCCGGACCTGCGTCGGGCGAGCCCTTTCCGTGCGCTGATGGAAAACCTCCTGGCCGGCGGGTCGGACGACTACCGCGTGGGATTCGAAATCCCCCGGCCCATCGTCGGCATCGGTGCGCCGGCCGGTCACTTCCTGCCGGCCTCGGCCGGGTTCCTCGGGGCCGAGGCGGTCATCCCGCCCCACGCCGAGGTTGCCAACGCCGTCGGCGCCATCACCAGCGAGGTCGTCATCCGGCGGCAGGTCGAAATCGTACCCGACGAGACGGGCCGATTCGTCGTGCAGGGGTTGGCCGACGCACCCGCCTTCGGTGAGATCGACGATGCCCAGGCGTACGCTCTGGAGGTGCTGGCCGGCGAGGTCCGCCAGGCCGCCCGGGCCAACGGCACGAGTCAGCAGACCGTCGAGGTTACGCTCAAGGATCGCACCGCCCGGGCCAGTGACGGCTCGGTGATTCTGCTGGGGCGGGACATTGCAGCCGAGCTTCGAGGCCGACCTGACCTGATCGGCCAGGCCAACGACTGATCGCCACAGCGACGCAGCGAAGAAAGTGACCCTCTGCGACCCGTTGAGGCGGCGTCTTCGCGCTATGCGAAAAGCTTTTCGACTTTGCGGACAGCCTGCTCTAGGGCGAAGACCACGACGTGGTCGTTCTGGTGGATGACGGTCTGGCCGTCGGGTACGAGGACTTCGTTGGGGCGGACCACCACGCCCACCAGCGCCCCGCGCGGGAAGCGGACTTCCGAGAGAGGCTTGTCGATGATTTTTGCTCGCGAGCCGGGCACGAGTTCGAGGGCTTCGGCACTGATGCCTCGCATGCGGGCGACGGCTTTGATGTCGCCGGAGCGGACATGCTTGAGGATGGCGTTGACGGTGGCCTGGCGGGCACTGACGGCGGCGTCGGCGCCGACGGTGAGCATCAGCGGGCGGTAGAAGGGCCTTTCGATGCGGGCGATGGTGCGCGGCACGCCGAGGCGTTTGGCGTAGAGGCAGGTGATGAGGTTCATTTCCTCCTCGTCAGCCACGGCGATCAGCGCGTCCTGCTCGGCCAGGCCGACGCGTTCGAGCAGGTCCATCTCATGGCCCGAGCCTTCGATGACCAGCGTGCGGGCGAGCTGCTCGGAGGCGTCCTCGGCGTGGTGGCCCTGAGGGTCGATGAGAGTGACGCGGGCCTGGTCTTCCAGCAGGTTCGCTACGTGTCGGCCGAGGTCGCTGGCCCCGAGGATCATCACGCGGTCGAGCTTGTCCTCGGTGCGGGGGGTGGCGCTGAACAGCCGGGCCATCTCGCGGATGGTTTCCGGCTGGGCGACGACGAACAGTTCGTCCCACGGCTCGATGTGGTCCCGCCCGGAGGGGATGATCCCCTCGTTGCCGCGACGGATGATGACCACGCGGTATCGCCACTGGGGATGGCTGGCGTGGAGTTGCGAGAGGGTCTGCCCGGCCAGGGGACTGGCGCCGGGCACGGTCATGCCGGCCGAGATTACCGCGCCGCCGGCCAGGGGGATCACCTGCGTCGTACCGGGGGTTTCCAGCAGGCGGACGATCTCGCGGGCGGCCTCTTCGTCGGGGTCGATCACCTGGTCGATGCCCAGTTCGGCCAGGGCGATGACCGGCTCGGCGGTGGTGTAGGCTTTGTCTTTGACGCGGGCGACATTCCGCCCGCAGCCGAGCTTGCGGGCCAGCATGCACGAGAGGAGGTTGACCTCGTCGCTGTCGGTGACGGCCAGGAAGATGTCCGCCTGGTCGACGCGGGCCTGGAGCAGCTCGGCTGGGCTCGAGCCCGAGCCGGCCAGGATGCGACAGTCCAGCAGTTCCTCCAGCGCTTCGGTACGGCCGGGGTTCTTCTCGATGATGGTGATATCGTGCTGTTCGAGGCTGAGGATGTCGGCGAGGGCTTCTCCAACACCGCCGCCACCGTTGATGATGATATTCATGGGGGTTCCTTCGGGTCAGGCTAGCGATAGAACAGCGGGGCGAACAGCAGCAGGACGCTGAAGACTTCCAGTCGGCCGATGAGCATGCAGAGGATCAGCACCACCTTGCCGAGCGGCGGGATCCACGAGTAGGCGCGGACATCGCCGGGCCCGACGTGGCCGAGCCCCGGGCCGATGTTGTTCAGCGTGGCGGCCACGGCCGAGACGGCCGTCACCATCGTCACATCCGAGGCCACCTCCGTATCGGCGTCGGGCTGAATCGCCTCGGGCCAGGCCATCAGCACCCCGGCCATGATGAGCGAGGCCACGACGAAGACCACCAGGTAGAGCACCACGAAGGCCTGGACGGACTGGATGACGCGACTTTTGACCGCCTGGCCGCCGAGGCGGACGGGGATGACCGCCTGGGGGTGGAGCAAGCGTCGCATTTCTGTGCCGGCATGCTTGAACAGCAGCAGGATGCGGATGTTTTTCATGCCGCCGCCGGTCGAGCCCGCGCAGCCGCCGACGAACATCAGCAGCAGAAGCGTCAGGCGCGTGACGATGGGCCAGAGGTTGTAGTCGGTCGTGGTAAAGCCGGTCGTGGTCGTCAGCGAGACGACCTGGAAGGCCGACTGGCGCAGCGACTCGCCGGGCGAACTCTGCGGCAGCAGCACCAGGGCAATGAGGATCGTCCCCCCGCCGAGGAAGCCCAGGTAGGTGAGGAACTCGCCGTTGCGGAGGCAGGCCATCACCTTGCCCCGCAGGGCGGCGTAGTGCAGGGCGAAGTTGGCCCCGGCCAGCAGCATGAACACGAGGATGATCATGTCGACGTAGACGCTGTCGAACCAGGCGACGCTGGCCGAGTGGGTGGAGAATCCGCCCGTGGCCATCGTGCCGAAGGTGTGACACATCGCGTCGAAGAGGGTGACTTTGGGGTGGGCCCACAGCAGCAGGCACTCGGCGGCCGAGAGCAGAACGTAGATCGCCCAGAGCAGCTTGGTGGTCTGCCGGACGCGGGGTACGAGCTTGTCGGCCGTCGGGCCGGGAACCTCAGCGCGGTAAATCTGCATGCCGCCGGTACCCAGCAGCGGCAGCAGGGTCAGGCTCAGCACGATAATCCCCATGCCGCCCAGCCAGTGGGTGTAGCTCCGCCAGAAGAGAATGCAGTGGGGCAGGGCTTCGATGTCGGTAGGCAGCTCGCCGCCGCCGCAGGTGAGAATGCTCGCCCCGGTGGTCGTCAGCCCGCTCATGGTCTCGAAGTAGCTGTCGATGTAGCTGGGAATGTATCCGCCGAGCCAGAACGGCAGGGCGCCCAGCGCAGCCAGGGCGATCCACCCCAGGCCGGCCACGGCAAAGCCCTCGCGCGGGCCTGCATTGGTGCGAGGCCGTCGACACAGCAGAGCCACGCCCAGCCCGCCGAGCAGGCAGATCGCCATCGACAGGCCCAACACGCCCACCGCGCGGTACTCGCCGTAGTAGATGCCCCATCCCATCGCCGGGAGCATGTTCAGCCCCAGCAGAACGGCCAGGCAGCCAACCAGAAACAGGACCAGTCGAAATCGCATAGGGGCCCATCATCGCCCGCCCGGCGGAGTTCGTCAACCGACTTTCCTGACTTCGACATCCCCTTTGGATTGCGCTGTAAGTCTTTGTTTTACAA
>CAZCDM010000141.1:0-6262 GCA_964497475.1 uncultured Planctomycetaceae bacterium | reverse complement strand
CTCGGGCGATTCGCCTCTTTGCCCCTGCCAGCCCCGGCGGTATAATGCTCCCTTCGTTTCCCCATGCGTCATGCAGCCTTGGCCACTCCAGTCCCCGAGTCCATGCACACCACCGCCGACAAGCCGATGTTCAGCATCCTCATGCCGCTGTACAACCACGAGGCGTATCTGCGTGAGGCGATCGAATCGGTGCTCCGGCAGGAATTTTCCGACTGGCAGCTGGTGATCTGCAATGACGGCAGCACAGATCGCTCGGCCGAGATCGCCAGTGAATATGCTCGGCGCGATGAGCGGATTGAGCTGGTCCACCAGGCCAATGCGGGGGCGGGGCCGGCCCGGAATACCGCCCGCCGAAGTGCCCGGGGCCAGTGGCTCACGTTCTTCGACAGCGACGACCTGTATTACCCCAATGCCCTGCAGCTGTTCGCCGAGTATATCGACGCCCATCCCGCCTCGCGTTTCATCTACGGCTACCGTCACCGGCTGAATCAGGGTGGCACGGTGGAGGAGCTTGCCGGCGAGTTTCAGGAGGGGGTCACCACGGCCGTGGAGCTGTTTCAGCGGATGTATATTTCCAGCCTGTGCGTAACATTTCGGGCGGATTTGTACGACAAGGTGGGTGGCTTTGACGAGCGGCTGCGGAGCTGTGAGGATTACGACTTCTACCTCCGGCTGAGCCAGCATACCGACTTCCACCCGCTGCAGAAACCCACCGGCCTGCGGCGGCGACACGACACGAATGTCTCGATCCAGACCGGCTTCAGTCGGCTGCAGGAGGCGATGGTCCTCGAGCGGTATCTCGCCGAGTTTGGCGGCCGGGCCATCGTCCCTCAGGCGATCGTCGACAAGCGGCTGGGCAAGCTGTACTACGCGGCCGGGCGGCAGTACTTCAAGCAGGGGTTCTTCCGGCAGTCCCGCCGTGCGCTGCGGACGGCCCTGGGTCATTGCGCCACCTTCAAAGCCCGGCTGCTGCGGGCGACGGCGACGCTGCTGAGCATCTCGCCGCGAATCGACGAGCGACCCCTGCCGAAGCTGTAAACACCATCGGCCGGGGCAGGGGGGTCAGAACTGCGCGAGGAAGCGGACGTCGGATTCGAAGAGTTCGCGGATGTCGGCGATGGCATGCTTCCGCATGACCATCCGCTCGATACCCAGGCCGAACGCCCAGCCGGTGTAGCGTTCGGGATCGACGTTGACGGCTTGCAGGACGTTGGGGTCGACCATGCCGCAGCCGCCGAGCTCGATCCATTTCGTCGAGCCGTCGGGCATGTGGAATTCCAGGTCGACCTCGGCCGACGGTTCGGTGAAGGGGAAGAAGCTCGGGCGGAAGCGGGTGCGGACCTGCTCGCCGAAGTAGGCTTTGCAGAACTGGTCGACGCAGGTCTTCAAGTCGATCATCGTCACGCCCTCGTCGACGTAGAGCCCCTCGATCTGGTGGAACATGAAGCTGTGGGTCGCGTCGACCGTGTCCGGCCGGTACACCCGCCCGGGGGCCACGACGCGGACCGGCGGGGTCGAGTCTTCCATGGTGCGGATCTGGACGGTGGAGGTCTGGCTGCGGAGCATGGCCTGGCCGGCGGTGCTGCAGCGGGCGACGTCGAGGTAGAAATTATCGAGCGGGTCGCGGGCCGGGTGCTCGGCGGGGATGTTCAGGTCGATGAAGTTGTGCTGCTCGTCCTCGACCTCCGGGCCGTAGACCACCTCGAAGCCCATGCGGCCGAAGATATCGCACAGCTCCTGGATGGTCTGCGTGATGATGTGCAGATGGCCGATGCGGGGCTTTCGGCCGGGCAGGGTAACGTCTTCGATCGGCCCGGCGGCTGCGGCCGGTGTGGCGAGGGCGGCCTTTCGCTTTTCAAAGGCAGCCAGCAGAAAGCGTTTCAGTTCGTTGGCGCCCTTGCCGTAGGCGGCCTTTTGCTCTTTGGGTACGTCCTTGATGCGGGCGAGGGTGTCTTTGACGAGCCCCTTGGAGCCGAGGTACTCGATGCGCCACTGTTCGAGCGCATCGGCATCGGTGATGGCCTGGAGTTTGTCCAGGGCCTCGGTGCGGATCGTCTGGAGATCATCCACGTCAGACATGCCGACCTCGGTTGGTGGGGGGGGTGCTTATGCAGCCTGGAGACCGGCGGCTTGGCAGATTTCGTCGAAGGCGGCCGGGTCGTCCACGGCGATTTCGGCGAGCATCTTGCGGTTCAGGTCGATGTCGTTATTGAACAGGCCTTCCATGAGCTGGCTGTACCGCAGGCCTCGCTGCTTGCACGCCGCGGAAATGCGGGTGATCCACAGGCGCCGGAAGTCGCGTTTGCGGCGTCGGCGGTCGCGCGTGGCGAAGACGCCGGCGCGGAAGGTCTTTTCCTTGGCCAGGCGGTACCGGCGGGAATTGCTCCCCTGGTAGCCGCGGGCGGCTTTGAGGACTTTTTTGTGCTTCTGCTTGCGGGCAGAGCCTTTTCGTACGCGGGGCATGGTGCTCTCCTTGGCGGTCGATGGGCTCCTTGCGGATGTTGCTCACGCGGGCCAGGTACCCGCGGCGCCCTGTCGGGCTCCCATCGGACCAGCGGTTTACTGACCTAACAGTCGTTTGGCGTGCCTGGAAAAGGTTTTGCTGAGCTTCTTGGGTTTGCGGAACGCCTGAAGCTGCTTGCTGGTTTTGCGGCTTTTAAGGTGGCCCGAGCCGGGGGAATAGCGGACAACTTTGCCTCGACCGGTGACCTTGACGCGCTTGGCGACAGCTTTGCTTGTTTTCATTTTGGGCATGGGTATCTCGCAGTCTGCTGCATGGGTTAGTGGCCGGCCTGCCATCGGCCGATCGCTCTGCCACAGGTACAGAGCCATGCATTGTACCGCCCGGCGAGGAAATGTAAACCCCCCGCCGGAAAAAGTTATCCGGCAGGGGGTGGTGTTCGCAGCGGCCTGACCGACGGGTCAGCTCGCGTTGGATTCCGATGCGTCGGGCGCGTCGGCGTCATCGCTCTTTTTGGGCTCGGCCTTGCGGGCCGGTGCCAGAGCCATCGTCAGTCGGCGACCCTCGAAGCGGAAGTCCCGGTCGACCTTGGAAACGTCGGCAAGGCCCTGTTTGATCTTCTCGAAGACCTTTTGGCCTTCTTCCTTGTGGGCCAGCTCGCGACCTCGGTAGCGGAGCGAGAACTGCACCCGGTCGCCGCGTTCGAGGAATTCGCGGGCATGGCTGATTTTGATCTCCAGATCGTGCTGGCCGATCTTGGGCGTGCGGATGCGGATTTCCTTGAGCTCCTGCTCGTGTCGCTGGGCACGGGCCTTGCGATCTTTCTTCTTCTGGGCGTACTTGTGCTTGCCGTAGTCCATGATCCGGCAGACCGGCGGACGCGCCCCAGGGGCGACCTCGACGAGGTCCAGCCCGGCCGCCTGGGCACGCTGGAGGGCCTCTTTGGTATCCACGATGCCCACCTGCTCCTGGTCTTCATCGATCAGGCGGATGGGAGAAATGCGGATGCGGTTGTTCACACGTAAATCGCTGGCGATGGTCAGTCTCCTTACGGTAGGTCGGCCGCAACGCCCCGGCCGGTCGGCCGACTTGCTGCAGCGGGTTCTCTATTTATTGTCATCCACCCCGCCCGGGTCAATACCCAATTGCGGCCGGTGGTCTATCCCGAACTACGAAAAGGCCTGTCATTCTGAGCGAAAGCGAAGAATCTTTCCACGGAAAGACCCTTCGGCTGCGCCGCTCGCCGGCCAGGGCGACAGCGGCTACGCTCAGGGTGACACAATGCTATACCTATATTCGGATTCACCCCATGGCGGCTTTGACGGTTTGCTCGCCGCGGGTGTCGCGCTCGTTGGCCAGGGCGGCGGCGGCCGATTCGATCGACACCGTGCCGAGGTCGCCTTCGGTCCGCTCGCGGAGGGCGACCGTGCCTGCATCGGCCTCCCGCTCGCCGACGATCAGCATGTAGGGCACCTTGGCCAGCGTGGCCCGGCGGATCTTCGCGCCGACCTTGTCGGGCGAGTCGTCGAGCTCGACGCGGAGGCCCTTATCGGCCAGTGCCTGTTCGACCGTTGCGGCGTAGTCGTTGTATTTGTCGCTGACGGGCAGGACGGCCGCCTGCACCGGCGAGAGCCAAACGGGAAACGCCCCGCCGAAGTGTTCGATCAGGATGCCGATGAATCGCTCGAGGCTGCCGAACGGTGCCCGGTGGATCATCACCGGCCGATGGGTCTGGTTGTCGGCCCCGACGTACTCCAGGCCGAACCGCTCGGGCAGGTTGTAATCGACCTGCACCGTGCCGAGCTGCCACTGCCGCCCGATGCAGTCGGTCACGAGGAAGTCGATCTTCGGGCCGTAAAACGCGGCCTCGCCGGTTTCCTCGGTGTAGTCCATGCCGGAGTTCTTCACGACGTGGCGGATGTTTTCCTCGGCCTGGGCCCAGTGCTCGGCCTGGCCGACGTACTTGTCGCTGTCCGGGTCGCGCAGGCCGATGCGTACGCGGTAGTCGCTCAGGCCCAGCGTGCCGAGCACGAGCTTGACCAGGTCGACGCAGCTTGCGATTTCCTGCTCGACCTGCTCGGGCGTGCAGAAGATGTGGGCGTCGTCCTGGCAGAAGCCTCGCACGCGCGTCAGGCCGTTGAGCTCGCCGGACTGTTCCCAGCGGTAGACCTGCCCGAACTCGGCCAGCCGCAGGGGCAGCTCGCGGTAGGACCGTTGCTTGTGGGCGTAGATCTGCACGTGGAAGGGGCAGTTCATCGGCTTGAGCAGGAACCCGGCCGCGTCGGAATGGACGTGGTGGCGGATGATTTCGTTGATGCGGTGTTCCAGGTCGTCCGGGTTGTCGCGGATGATCTCGTCGGCGATGGCACCATCGGCCAGCAGCTCCGAGGCCATCTCCGGGTTGAGGTCGTTGAGGACGGCCTGCATGCGGCGGAACTGCTCGATGCGTCGGGCTGGTTCGTCGAGGTGGAGGGCATCCCACAGGGCGCCCAGGGCCGCGAAGGCCGGGCTGCGGAACATCGCCGGGAACTGCGAGTCGCGGTAGTAGGGGTAGTGTCCGCTGGTCTGCCAGAGGTCCAGCCGCCCGATGTGGGGGGTGTTGACCATCTGGTAGCCGTTGGCCGTCAGGTGTCCCCGCAGCCAGGATTCCAGCTCGTGTCGGAGGATGGCGCCCTTGGGCAGCCACAGGGCCATGCCCGGGCCGACCTTCTCGTCCAGCAGGAACAGCTCGAGCTGCTTGCCGAGGAGGCGGTGGTCGCGTTTGCGGGCTTCCTCGACGCGCTCGAGGTGGGCGGCGAGCTGCTTGTTGTCAAAAAAGGCCACGCCGTAGATGCGGGTGAGCATGGCCTTGGATTCGTCGCCGCGCCAGTAGGCCCCGGCTACGCTGAGCAGTTTGAAGGCCTTGCCGAGCTTGCCGGTGTCGGGCAGGTGCGGGCCTCGACACATATCGAGGAAGTCGCCCTGGCCGTAGAAGCTCAAGGCGGTGGCCGGCTCGCCGGCGAGCATGTCGTCGATCATTTCGATCTTGTACTGCTGGCCGAGTTCGGTCATGCGTGCCTTGGCAGCGTCGACGTCCATCTCGTTCCGCTGGAGGGGGAGTTTTTCGCTGACGATTTTCTTCATCTCGGCTTCGATGGCTTCGAGGTCGTCGGCGGAGATGCTCTTGCCCTCCGGCAGGTCGAAGTCGTAGTAGAAGCCGTACTGGAAGTCGTCGGTCAGGGCCGGGCCGATGGTGTACTGCACGCCGGGGCCGTAGAGGCGGCAGACGGCCTGGGCCATGATGTGTGCGGCCGTGTGGCGAAGCACTTCGAGTGCCTCGTCATCGCGGTCGGTCAGCAGTTGGACCTCGTGCTTGCCGTCGGGGATGGGCCGGTCGAGGTCGGTCAGATCGCCGTCAACGCGGGCAGCGACGGCCGCTCGCGCCAGGCCGGCCGATATCGACTCAGCCACCGTCCGGGCCGATGCGCCGGAATCGAACTCTTTGCTCGTGCCGTCGGGCAGAATGGCGGTAACGCTCATGGTTTCTCTCCGTAGGTATGGCCGGGGCGGGGAGTACCGGGGAGGCGAATCGCCGAAGAAATGCACAGGCCCGCAGGCTGGGCATACGACGATTGCTCCGCTCGGGTTGGTCCCACCCGGGCGGTCAGCATGTAGTCGTCGTTGTCGTAGCCTGTCGGGTCATGCTCTTGTCATTTTATCCGCTGGGGCGGCGGAGTCCACAAAAAAACCGTACTATGGAACCTGTTGTGTGCGACATAAATTGGGGGCGGCGGATCAGGCGGCGCGTTGGCCGGGCCAGTA
>CAZCDM010000140.1:0-6294 GCA_964497475.1 uncultured Planctomycetaceae bacterium | reverse complement strand
GCGTTCTGCTCTGGTACCGCCGAAAACACCGATTGACCGTTTTGAGATAGTTACTTAATGCGCAGCGTATTAGAGTCCCAGGACGTCGGCCATGTCGTACAGGCCCGGCTTTTTGCCGGCGACCCACTTCGCCGCCCGCAGTGCCCCGCGGATGAAGGTGTCTCGCGTGTGGGCTGAGTGGCTCAGCGTGATCGTCTCGCCCTGGTTGCCGAAGTGCACGCTGTGCTCGCCGACGGTATCGCCCACGCGCAGGGCGTGGATGCCGATCTCGCCTTCCTTGCGGGGCTGTCGGCCGCCACGGCCGAGGGTGGCTGCCTCGCCGTAGTCCACGCCGCGCACGCCGCAGACCGCACGAGCCAGCATGATCGCCGTGCCGGACGGTGCGTCCTGCTTGAAGCGGTGGTGGGTCTCGGAGATTTCGACGTCGAACTCCTCGCCGAGGATGTTGGCGGCCTCGGCCACGAGGCGGCAGAGCAGGTTAATGCCCGTCGAGTAATTGCCCGCATGGACGATGGGTACCTCGCCGGCGGCGTCGGCGAGTTCGGCGAGTTGGCTTTCGGTCAGGCCGGTCGTGCCGATGACGGCCGGTATGCCTTTGCGTCGCAGGATGGGCAGGTGGTGCATCGTGCCCTCGGGCAGGGAGAAGTCGATGGCGACGTCGGCGAACTCTTCCAGCTCGGCGGTGACCTTCACGCCGAAGGGCCCGGCACCGGCGAGGGTGCCGATGTCCTGGCCGATGGTGTCTTCGCCGGCCTGGTCGACGGCTGCGACGATGTCGAACGTGCTGGCTTCGATGGCCAGGGCGGCGATGCGTCGGCCCATTCGGCCTCCGGCTCCGATGATGGCAATGCGGGTCATGGTCATGACGAGGTCTCTTGCGTGTGGGATTGGATGAATTGGCGGATGGCCTGGGCGTCGGCGGGCAGATCGCTGCAGCGGCTGGGCAGGTCGGCCAGGGCGTCGATGGCGGGGTGTTGTGCGAGGTCGGCTTGGCCGGTGGCCTGCTTGATGGCGTGGGGGAACTTGGCCGGGTGGGCGGTGGCCAGGCAGAACACGGGCGAGCCGGCCGGGGAGGCCTGCTCGGCGGCGACCACGCCGCAGGCGGTGTGCGGGTCCAGCAGGTAGCTGTGCTCGCGGTGGTATCGGCCGATGACGTCGAGGACGGCCGGCGTGTTGGCACGGACGGCGCGGAAGGCGGGGTCCACGCCGTCGGGCCTGGGCGCCACAGCGAGCTGGCCGGTGCGGGAGAACTCGGCCATGGTCTGGGCGAGCCTGACGGGGTCCTGCCCGAGGTGGTAGTAGAGGTAGCGTTCGAAGTTGCTGGCGACCTGGATGTCCATCGACGGGCTGAGGGTCTGGCTGACCTGGCCGAGGGCATAGCGGCCGGTGGTGAAGAACCGCGTGAGGATGTCGTTTTCATTCGTGGCCAGGATGAGCTGCTCGATGGGGGCGCCCATCTGTATGGCGTACCAGCCGGCGAGGATATCACCGAAGTTGCCCGTCGGCACGGCTACGCGGATGGCGTCGCAGCCGGTGCGTTCCTGCAGGACGAACGCACCGTGGATGTAGTAGACGATCTGCGCCAGCACGCGGGCCCAGTTGACGCTGTTGACGGCGCCGAGGTCGTAGCGACGTTTGAACTCGACGTCGGCGGCGATGGTTTTCATGATGGCCTGGCAGTCGTCGAAGCTGCCATCGACGGCAAGATTGTGAACATTGCCGTCGGTGACGGTGGTCATCTGGAGTTGCTGGATAGGCGAGACGCGCCCGGCCGGGTGCATGACGAAGATGGCGATGCGGTCGCGCCCGCGGACGCCGTGGATGGCCGCACTGCCGGTATCGCCGCTGGTGGCCGCGAGGATGTTCAGCCGCCCGCCGGTGTGGGCGAGGATGTACTCGAAGAGCCCGCCGAGCAGTTGGAGGGCGACGTCTTTGAAGGCGAGCGTCGGACCGTGCCATAGTTCCATGATGTGCAGGTCGCCGACGGGCACGACCGGGGCGACGAGCCCGGGCCCGTGTGGCTCGTTGACGAAGTAGCTCGGCCCGTAGGCGGTGTCGATGAGGCGTTGGAGGTCGGCCCGGGGGATGTCGGTCGTGAAGGGCTGGATGATCTCCATGGCCAGTTGCGGATAGTCCAGGCCTCGCCAGGCGTCGATGCGGTCGCGCAGGTCAGGGATCGACTCGGGCACGATCAGCCCGCCGTCATCGGCCAGGCCCATCAGCACCGCCTGCTGGAAGGAAACCGGCTCGATCTGTCCGCGGGTGGAAACGTAGTTCATGGGTGCATTGTACGGTGCGCGGGCGGGCTTGTCACCGGGCGACTGGCCGGGAGAGCGTTTATAATGAAGCGATGATCGAGCACGAATGGCAACTCACGCCCTCCGAGGCGATCGCCCTGCAGAAGGACCTTGCCGGGAACGTTCTGCTCAGCCCGTTGGCTGGCGAGGTCCGCCTGGTGGCGGGGGTGGACTGCTCGTTTCCGCGCAGGGATGAAATCATTGCCGGGGCGGTGCTTTGCGATGCAGCGACGATGGAGGTCCTGGCCGAACGTGTGATCCGTCGGCCTTGCCTGTTTCCGTACATCAGCGGGCTGCTGAGCTTTCGCGAGGCCCCGGCGGTGATCGAGGCTGTCAGGGCCCTGCCGGAGAAGCCGGAGCTGCTGCTGTGCGACGGGCAGGGGCTGGCCCATCCGCGGGGGCTGGGGTTGGCCTGTCACGTCGGGCTATGGGGCGACCTGCCGACGGTGGGCGTGGCCAAGAGTCGGTTGTGTGGAGCGTATCGCACGCCGGGGCAGCGCCGCGGGTGTGCGACGCGCCTCCGGCTGGCGGGCCGGACGATCGGCAAGGTCGTCCGGACGCGCCATGGCGTTCGTCCTTTATTTGTCTCGCCGGGCCATCGCATCCTGCTGGACGAGGCGGTCCGCTGGACGCTGCGGTGCGGCCGGGGGTTTCGCCTGCCCGAGCCGACGCGGCAGGCTGACCTGCTCGTCGCCCGGGCCCGGCGCGAACCGAGATAAACCGTGTGATGGGGCTCGAGGCCCCACCGCACGGCTCGGTTCCGATTGGCGCAGGGTTACTCGGTCTGTTCGGCGACGTACTCGGCAGCGGTATTGACCTGATCACGCGCCTTGCCGACGAGCATGTCGATCTCTTCCTTCATCTGCTCGGCCTGGTCCCCGGCGGCATCTTTGAATTTGCCGAGAGAGGACGACGCCTGATCAATGGCTTCCTCGGCCGACTCGAGCGACTGGTTCATCTGGGCTTTGGCGGAATCGGCCAAGTCGTCTTTGCGCGACCGAAGCTTGTCGAGCTTGGCCTTGAGACCAGCCAGTTCCTCTTTGCGTTCATCGAGGAAGGACGTATCGGTCGCCGTTTGTTCATCGATGATGTCCCGGGCCCGGTCGAGTTCCGATTTGACCTCGCTGAGCGTATTGTTGATCTGCTCCTTGAGGGATTCGACCTGATCCGGATCGGTCGCCTCAGCCAAGGCCGGCAGGGAACTGTCGCGGATGGTTTCCATTTTTTCCTCAGCCATTTCGGTGGCATTTTCCACGCGGGTCGCGTCGGCGGTGGTCAGGGCGTCTTTGCGCTGCTTGAGATTGTCACTGCGCTGGTTGAGTTTAGCCAGCTCGGCTTTGACGTCGCCGATGAAGGCGTCGGTGGGCTGGTCCTTGTCGACCGTATTTTCAGAACAGCCAACGGCCAGGACAAGGCTGAAAACAAGGGCGGATAACACGATGTGTTGAATGCGGTGCATTGGATTCTCCATATCGGAGGGAGGATTCTCTTCGGGCCGGTCCCGAAGCGCAGGAAACTATAGAGAGCCCACCGGGAGAAATCAAATTACGTCCCCGCAGAGACTTAGCGATTGGCCATGAGGGAGGTATCCGGCGGCCACTGGCTGGAGAGCACCCAGGGCGCGACGTGCCGGGCGACGAAGCCGGGGCGTGTGGCTGCATCGTGGGCGCCGCCGCCGGTGGCGTTGGTCATGGCCTGGCTCAGGGCGACCTGGTGAAGCTTGAGCCGGGCTTTCGTGAATCCGTTCAGTCCGGCCGATGCGCCATGGCCGCCATCGACATTTCCGGTCACGGCCGTGCCCACGCCGAGCAGGCCCGTATCGGCGGGATTGTAGAAGTTCACGATGCCGTTCTTGCAGTTGTTCAGCGCCTTGGACAGATCGTAGCTCGCGGAGATACTCGCCGAGAGCAGCACGAGCCCGTCGAGCTGTCGCCCCTCGGACATGCCCTCGGCGGCGAAGACCGCCACGCCGCCACCGCCGCTGTGGCCGATGATGTAGACCGGCCGGCCGGGGTAGCTGTCCTGATATTTTTCGATCATCTTGGCGATGTTCGCCCCGGCGATGCGGTTGCCGATGACGTTGGTCTGGTTGACCAGCAGGCCGATGCCGGGTATTGGCACGCCCCAGTTGTAGATGGGCATGGCGCGGAAGCACCCGGCCGCAGAGAGCCCGCGCCGGATGTTGTGGTTGAACTCGCTCTCGCCCTCGATGCCGGGCAGGATGATGACCAGGCCGTTTTCTTTGCGGACCTCGCCGAGATAGTGGCTGTTGGGGTTGGCCCCGCAGCCGACCAGGGTCGAGATGGCCAGCACGATCAGCCCGGTCTGGAATGTCGCGTGCGTTCGTTTCATAGTCCAGCCTCGTCTCCGCTGCCTTCTGCGAGAGTATTGTATCGCCCTGAGCGTAATTGTCGACCGCGAAATTGCCGGGTCCACTCGATGAGGTCCAGGCGGGTGGTCCACAGGCCGTTGTTCTCGTCCTGGTAGCGGACGATCCAG
This sequence comes from uncultured Planctomycetaceae bacterium, assembly GCA_964497475.1. Lineage (GTDB taxonomy): Bacteria > Planctomycetota > Phycisphaerae > SM23-33 > SM23-33 > CAZCDM01. The sequence continues at coordinate 1,498 of CAZCDM010000140.1, read as the reverse complement.
CCGGGCACGTCGCGGCACAGCCAGGTGCGATACAGCCTCCCGGAGCGTTTGGTTTCGTAGACTTCACACAGCAGAGACTCGTGGCCGACCTCGATCAGCTCTTCACCGATCTGCGTCCCGGCCGGTGCGGGCCAGTCGCCGCCCTGGCCGGGGGGGATGAACCGCCTCTGGCGGATGTCGTGGCTGAACTGGCCGTACTGGCTGGTGACCGATTTTCGCAGCACGATCGCGCGGGGTTCAATGGCGAGGACTTCGGTGGCTTGGGTGACGGCCTTGCCGTCGAGCGTTTGGATGCGGAAGACCATGCGCTGGCCTGGCCGGGCGGTGACGTAGCGGGTGGGGATGGCCTGGGGGCCCATGGGAGGCAGAGCCCGGGCGGGCGGTGGCGGCAGGGGCGAGAAATCTGGCAGGGGTGTGTAGGCCGGTGCCGTCGCGGGGGGGTGCTCGGCGGTGAAGGGCTCGAAGAGGGGCGTCGCGGCCGGTGGGGCCTGGTGGGGGAACTTCTCGGGCGGTCCGGGCCGGTCGCGATCGCAGCCGAGCATACCCGGGGCCGTCGACGAGAGGATCAGGATGAGCCAAGCGTGGCGCATGAAGTTCCAGGCAAATTCGATTCCCGCCGGGTGGATTGGTCGCCTCTGGCGTGGCCAGGACGACAAGGGTGCAGGGTAGCTCCCCGGCCGGTCCAGTGCAAGAGGATTCCCAAACGGGTGAAAATTTCATTGCAATCTTTTGGAAATGCAGACGATGATAGAAAGGGTGACCTGAAAATGAACAGCCTTGCGGGCTGTCGTGGCAGCAGTCGCGGGACGGTACCGCGGCCTGTCGGCGCGGGCCCGCAGCCGGGAGGTTCACCATGCCCTACGAAGACGACGATGCCATCATCGATGACAGCCGGGAAGAGTACGTTCCGGTCGTCCACGCCCGCAATGAGCACCAGGCCGAGCTGTACCAGCAGCTCCTGGCCGACCATGACATCGAGGCGTTGATCGGGTACGACGAAATCGAAGATCGCGACGATGTCGACGTCGACGTCGAGAAGCAGGGGCTGGGTCTGCCCGTTCTGGTGCGCGAGGCGCTGCTGGATGAGGCCTCGGAGATCATCGCCGAGCGGGACGACCTTGAGGATGAGTTCGAAGCCATCGATGACGTGGTCGATGAGGAGGAAGATGACGAGGACGAGTTCGATCTGGAGATCGACCCGGAGACCGACGAGCTGGTCAACAGCGACGAGGAAGAGGCGGACCTGTTCCTCGATGACGAAGACGATGACGAGGAGGACCTCTTCGAGGAAGACGACGAAGAGTATTGATCGGGGGGCTGTGGGGGCTGGCGGTCAGCGTTGCGGGGGGATGGGCCAACTCTCGGCGAGAATCCACGCTGGGGCGTATCGCGCATAGAGGGTACTTTGAAAAATTCAAATTCGGATATCGCGTAGGATTTTCGCTTTCTGGCAAAGAGCAAAAAATGGTGCATATGGGCTCATATTCCGCCGTTTTTT
>CAZCDM010000139.1:0-6298 GCA_964497475.1 uncultured Planctomycetaceae bacterium | reverse complement strand
CAATCGCACCGGGAACCCTTGCAATTTTGCTATGGGCAGGGTGAAATGGACCGCTTCATGTCTGAGACCCTCCACCCGGATACTCCCAACGAAAGCGGACTGAGCCTGCGCCAGCAGAAGCGTGGCATGAGGCTGATTTATCCGACGGCGCTGGCCTTTTCGGTCTCGATAGTGCTGATCACCCAGTCGTCGCTCGGGGCGCTGCTGGTCAAGTCTCTTGGTGGCTCGGATGTCCAGTCGGTCCTGCCGGGGGTCATCCGAATCGTCGGTGGGCTGTTGCAACTGATCATCGCTGTCCGCATGCCGCCTGCCCGCGGACGAAGATTCCTTCACCGCATGGTTGGCCTGTCGCTGGTTTTGTATGTGCTGGCCTTTCTCAGCCCGTTTGTCCTGCCGAGCGGCCCCGGGTGGACGTGGTGCTTCCTGGCCCTGCTGGCCGGGGCGATTCTTGTTCGACATTCCGGGAGCACCTTCTGGATGCCCCTGTTGCACGACGTGGTGCCGGCCAACTTCCGCGGGCGGTTCTTCGGCCGGTTGCGTTCGCTCTGGACCAGCGGCTCGCTGCTGGTTGTCTGGGCGGCCGGGTGGTTCGTCGGCGAGAACCCCGAGCCCTGGCGGTACCAGGTGGTCTTCCTGTTTGGCACGGCCCTGATCGGCGTGGGCCTGGTCATCCTCCGCCACGTGCCCGACGGGCGGAACTTCCACGGCGACGCCCGCGAGTTCGACCACTGGGTTCACTACGTCCGCAACCTGCTGCACCATAGAGGGCTGGTGATCTTCCTGGGCTACTACATGGTGCTGGGGTTCTGCATCGGCATCCTCACCAGCCCGCTGGTGCTCTACATGAATCACCGCGGCTTCCCGGCCGACAGCAATGTCTTTGTCTTCTCGGCCATGATTGTCGGCCAGATCGCCGCATTCGCCATCGCCGGAATCCTCGTCGACCGCATCGGAACCAAGCGCGTCTTCCAGGCGACCCACCTCGTGCTCTGCCTGGTCTGCTTTGCCCTGCTGGGCATCGCAGCCCTGCCCAACGCCCAGGCGAAATGGCTGTTCGCACTGGCCCTGGCTGTCAGTGGGGCGATGATGGCGGCCTCGTCGGTAGCGTGCACAGCCCACGTCTTCCATCTCGTGCCCGACCGGGGCAGGGCGTTTTACATCTCCCTGTCGAGTATCATCATGCTCAATGCCCCCATGCTCTCGCCGCTGATCATCAGCATGCTTTTCGAACTCGCGCCACCGGCCTTGCCTCACCTCGGCCCGCTGGATACCTATCAGATCGTCCTGCTGGTCGGAGGCGGGCTCATGCTCCTCTCGATGGGCCTGCTGCGCTGGGTCCAGACCGTCCACCCCAACCGCGAGGGCTGAGGTTCGTTACTCCGCGAAGCGAAGCCCATACAGGTCGGCATCGCGCATCGCGAATCGCAGCCGGACTGGCTTGCCCGCGAGCTTGCCGAGTTCGGCATTTTCGCCCCAGCGGACGGGCAGCTCGATGCAGTCGCCGAAGCACTCCGGGCAGTCGGCCAGCGTGAACCCGTCAATCGGCCTGCCATCGGGCTGCTGGAGTTCCACGCGGATGCTGCCGGCCCCGCTGGTCGATGCATTCAGCACCAGGCGCGACCCGGTGAAGGTCAGCGGCGGGGTGATGAGTTCCCCGCCGGCCCAGGGGGCGCGGACGCTTGCAAAGCCGTCCAGCCGAAGCGTGTACCGCGCGAGGTAATGGCCCGGCTGTGTGTAGCGGTGCTGGAAGTACAGCGACAGCTCGTCCGGGCCGGTCTGCACATGACCCCAGGCGGACATGTTCGTCCGGCTGACCCAGTTGGCCCGGTCCAGCCCGGGGCGCAAGAACGCCTCCATGAACGTCCGGTCGTACCGTCGGCCGTCGCGGCTGGTCATGAAGACGCCGTCGGAGACGTCACCGGCGTACTTCGGGATCACGTCAAACCGCTCGACTTCCTCGTCGGTGAGCGTTTTTCGCCCCGGGTTGAACCGTTTGGGCAGGGCGATCAGCAGGTGCGGCGCCCGGCTGTAGGGGTGCGTCGCACTGGTGTACAGTTCCTCGATCGGCGCATCGTTGAAGTCCATCTCCACCGGGTCGGACCAGTGGAGGAAGTCGTCGCTCTCGGCCCGGCTGACTGTGCGAACCCCCGCGTATTGCGTGGGGTCTTTGGCCTGCGACCAGGTGCGGTAAAAGTAGAGGTACTTGCCCTCCGTCGGCGACCAGAACACTACATTATGACTGTCAAATGCCCCCTTGGTCAGGACGGGCTCATCGGCCATCCTCCGCCAGTGAATTCCATCAGCCGAGACGAATGCCAGGAGAGTCCAGTGCTTTCCGCCCGGCTCTCGCGTATTGCCCAGGGCCTTGTATCGCTCCTCGGGCGGCACGCCCGGGCGGGTGTCGATGAACGGCGCAAAGGCATGCGTGCCCTCCTCGCCGGTCAGCAGGATATTGTTCTCCTTCGAGCCGTGCATCTCGTGCAGGCCGACGTTGGGGCGGGTGAAGGTTCTGCCGCCATCGTAGCTTTCGGCGTAGCAGGTCCAAGCGTGGGAGTCGGCTTGATTTTCAGCAAGATTCATCCCGCGGAAGTACAGCCGGACCACATCGCCGTCGGGCATGACGGTCGGGTAGCCGGCGATGGTATTATAGGCCACCACCGCCATGCGAGGCTGCGGCACGGGGTAGTCGGTCGTAATGCCATTGCGGTCGTACCCGCCCCCGCCGCCCTGGGGCATGGAGTCGGTCATGCGGTACCAGGCGATGAACTCCACGCCGTTGGCCGTCAGTGCCCAGCCCCACGCGGGACTTCGTGGGACCGCCTGGGCGGCATGGCAGAGAATCGGCGACGTATGCTTCGACGCGCGACAGCATAACTGGCTGGAGCCGCAAGGCGACCAGACGTATAGTCAGCAGCGGATTGCAATGTTTCTCGATGCAATCGAGAGCAGGAAAGGACAGACCGATGGATCTTGAACTCAAGGACAACGCAGCTTTGGTCACGGGGGCGACGGGTGGCCTCGGCCGGGCCGTCGTCGAAGCCCTCCAGGCCGAAGGAGCCAACGTAGTCGCTACCAATCGACAGGCGCCAACCGATTTGCTCGGCGATGCGTTCATCCCCTGCGATCTGTCAGACGCCACGGCGACCGAACAGCTTCACGCCCAGGCCACCCAGGCCATCGGCCCGATCGACCTGCTGGTGCAGTGTGCTGCCGTCTGGCCGACGCGGTTTGTCGCGGAGATGAGCCTCGATGAATGGCAGCGCACGATACAGATCAACCTGACGTCGGCCTTTGTGCTCAGCCGCGACTTCGTGCGCAGCTGCCAAGCCGATGGACGTCGCGGCGCAATCGTCCACGTCGTCAGCCAGGCCGCCTTTGGCGGGGCCACCAGCGGACACGCCCACTACGCCGCCGCCAAGGCTGCCCTGGTCAACTTCACCCGCTCGCTGGCTCGAGAAGTCGCCGCCGATCACATCCGCGTCAATGCGCTCGCCCCCGGCATGATGGAAACGCCCATGGCCGCCGACGCCCTGGCCGACCGACGCGAAACCTATCTCAAGCGTATCCCGATGGGGCGCATCGCCGAACCGGCCGAGGTCGCAGACGTCGCGACGTTTCTCTGCTCGCCGCGGGCTGGGTACATCACCGGCGCGTGTGTCGACGTCAGCGGCGGGATGCTCATGCATTGACCCCCCGGAGTACCATGACCACCAAACCCAACCCATCCAACGCCACGAGACGCTACCACATTCCCAGCCTCGACCGCGCCATGCGTGTGCTGGAATGGCTCGCCCGACATCCGGCCGGAGCCGGTGTGAGCGAAGTGACCGCCGCTCTCGAACTGCCCAAAAACAGCGTCTTCCGTATTCTCACCACGCTGCACGAACTGGGCTATCTGCTGCGGGACGAGCCGGCTGCACGCTACCGCCTCAGCGGGAAGCTGCTGGCCCTGGGGTATTCCGGCACGGGGGCCGTCGGCGTCCTCGATGCCTCGCAAGACGTCATGGCCTCGCTGCGGGACGAACTGGGCGAGACGGTTCTGCTCGGCCAGCTCATCGGGCGAGAGGGTGTGGTGATCGACCAGGTCCTGGCCAGTCACCCGGTCAAGGTCTCCGTGGAAATCGGCCATCGGTTCCCACTGCATACAGCAGCCCCGGCCAAGGCGATTCTCGCCTTCCTGCCCGACGATCGCCGCGAGCAGATTCTCCGCGACATCCGCTGCGTCCGCCATACGGAACGGACCATTACGCGTAAGGCAGCGCTGCGGGAAGCCCTCGCCGAGGTCCGCCAGCGAGGCTGGGCGACCGATCTCGGGGAAGAGGTCGAATCCATTCACTGCCTGGCCGCACCAATCTTCAATCACGCCGCCCTGCCTGTCGCGGCGGTCTGGGTGACGGGCCCGGCAGTGCGGTTTTCGCAGAATCGTTTTGCGTCCGTGGCCGATTCGCTCTGCCACGCCGCCGCTACCATTAGCAACCGACTCGGCCATACCGGCCCGCTGGATATCTCCACGGTCAATCATGAAGATTCCCAATAACGCAACCAACCTTTCGAACGTGGCATCCCAACCCCTTTGACAGAATTGATCGCCGTATGAGATATGATCTTGTCATAGCAGGAGCGGGCAGCGGCGGTATTGGCGCTGCCATTACGGCCGGCCGCGCAGGCATGCGGACCTTGCTGCTGGAGGCCCATACCCGCATCGGTGGTACGACCGCCTGGGCGGGGGTCAACACCTGGGAGCCAGGGGTCTGCTCCAGCGAATTGCCCCGGGAAATACACGATCGGCTTACTCAAATCCCAAACGCCGTCGGTATATATACCATGGCACGTCATTGCTCCATAACGGTTCCGGGCGAGCCGATGTTTCCCGGGGGCGAGAGCCTCATTGATCCGGCCATGAGCTATGAAAATACACTGCAGCGGCATGGCATGATGCAGGCGCCCGATCCGCAACAATTTAAGAAAGAGAACTGGCATGGTGTGGTGTTTGAACCCGCGGCCTATGAAACCGTCATCCGTGACATGCTTGAGGAAACGGGACACTGCGAGATCCGTTGCGGAACGCGTGTGGTCGATGTCGATCATGCCGACGGCAAGATCAAAGCACTTGTGCTGGAGGACGGGCAGCACATTCACGCCTCTTGGTTTATTGACGCAACAGGAGATATATGCCTCGCCCGTGCGGCCGGGTGTGAGGTAACCACAGGCCACGAGTCGTTCGAAGTCTACCAGGAACCCTCAGCACCTCAAACCGCTGAGAATCAGCTCAATGGCATGACTCTGCTGTACAGAATCACCCCCACCCGCCCTGCCGAAATAGAGGAGATTCCAGAGGAAATACCCAAGGACTGCTGGTGGCGAGAAAACTATCCGGTAGCCTGTTTTAATCAGTACCCCTGTGGCGATTTCAATGTGAATATGCTACCCACCATGGACGGCCATGAAGCATTATCGAAATCGCGGAACGTTCTGATGGAGGAGTGTACACGACGGGTCAAGGCCCACTGGCGCCATTGCCAAAGCATCTTTGAAGAGTTTCAGCGCTATCGAATGAAGATGATCTTCCCGCTTCCTGGCATTCGCGAGTCGTACCGGCTTGCGGGACGCTATGTCCTCACCGAACACGACGTCCGAGCAGGCAGGAACAAGCAGACGCACAGGGATATCATTGCCCTGGCCGACCACGCACTGGATACCCATGGCCATGGCGGCGGATGCAGTGAACTCGACGCCCCCTACGGTATCCCACTGCGATGCTTGCAGCCGAAAGAAATGGATAACTTGCTGGTCGCCTGCCGCGGAGCAAGCTTCAGCGCCCTGGCCGCTTCGAGCTGCCGACTCTCCCGAACCATGATCGCTCTGGGAGAAGCGGCCGCAAACGCTCTGTGATGGCGGGGAGCAAATCCACTGGCTTCGCTGAAAAAGGCGGCCAACCAGCCCAACCGATTGCATGATCCAGGCTAACGAGAGCCACATTTCTCCCCGTATTTTTTTCTACCTTTTAATGATTCCCAGCCTCTCTCGTTGAGCTTCGATGAAACCGCGTTCCACCGGAAACTCATTTTCGCGGCAGAGGACGACCGCCTGACCGCCGCCTGGCTCGACGTCCACCACGAGCATCGGCAGGGCTCGATCGCCCTGCGAACAATCGACCTGACCCCAGGCCGGGCCCTGCTGCAAGGCCCCGTCCGCACGCCCTATTACGAGCAGTCTCTGGCCGAGCTTCTCTCAATGTGGTGACGAATGTGGAAATTCACCCGGCGTCTTGCTTCACCGCGCCGGACTGCTATAGTAA
>CAZCDM010000138.1:3435-6359 GCA_964497475.1 uncultured Planctomycetaceae bacterium | reverse complement strand
CCAGCGACTACGACCGCGAGAAGCTCCAGGAACGCCTGGCCAAGCTCGCCGGCGGCGTGGCCGAAATCCGCGTCGGGGCAGCCACCGAAAGCGAAATGAAGGAAAAGAAGGCCCGCTACGAAGACGCCCTCCATGCGACCCGGGCGGCCGTGCAGGAAGGCATCCTGCCGGGCGGCGGAGTAGCCCTGGTCCGTGCCCGCAAGGCGTTGGACAAAGTCAAGACCACCAGCGACGACGAAGCCACCGGTGTGGACATCGTCCGCCGGGCCGTCGCCGCACCCCTCAAGCAGATCGCGATCAATGCAGGCGAGACCGGCACGGTCGTCGTCAGCAAGGTCGAAAAGGGCGACAAGAACTTCGGCTTCAACGCCGACACGATGGAGTACGAAGACCTCGTCAAAGCCGGCGTGATCGATCCGACCATGGTCACCCGCTCTGCCCTGCAGAACGCCGCCAGCGTCTCAGCCCTGCTGCTGACCTGCGACGCAGCCGTCAGCGAAATCCCCGCCGAAGAAGAACCCATGCCCGCAGGTGGCCCCGGCGGCGGTATGGGCGGCATGGGCGGCATGGGCGGTATGGGCGGCATGGGCATGCCCGGTATGATGTAGCCCGATGCGCGGGAATGTACAATTCCCAATCACCAATGACCAACAGAGACGAGTTAATCAGTTAACTGGTTAACCAGTTAACGAATTAACCAACTAACGAATCAACTAAACAACGAAGGAGTAAACAACCATGGCAGTTAAACCTCTCGATGATCGTGTTCTGCTGAAGCAGTGCGAGGCTGAGGAAGTCACCGCTGGCGGGATCGTCCTGCCGGACAGCGCCCAGGAAAAGCCCCAGCGCGGCAAGGTCATCTCGACCGGCCCGGGCAAGCTGCTCGACAGCGGCGAACGCGGCGACATGTGCGTCAAGAAGGGCGATGAGGTCTACTACGGCAAGTATGTCGGCACGGAAATCAAGATCGACGGTGAAGAGTACGTCATCATTCGCGAGTCGGACATCATGGCGATTGTTGAATAGTCGCCCTGTCGTCTTGATAAAACGATACTGCATATAACCAAATCGGCTGGCGGGCGGTTGGATTCGCCGTCGGCCTGAATAAAGGAGCAATCCAATGGCTGCAAAACAGATGCTGTACGACGCCGACGCCAAGGCTGCCATCCTCGATGGCGTGAGCCAACTGGCCGCGGCTGTGAAAGTGACCCTCGGGCCCACCGGCCGGAACGTACTTCTCCAGAAGTCTTTCGGCGGGCCGAAGGTCACCAAAGACGGCGTGACCGTCTCCAAGGAAATCGACCTGGAAAACCCCTTCGCCAACATGGGCGCGAAGATGGCCAACCAGGTCGCCTCGAAAACCTCCGACGTCGCCGGTGACGGCACGACCACCGCGGTCGTGCTGGCCGAGGCGATCATGAAAGAAGGCCTCAAGACCGTCGCCGCCGGCGCGAACCCCATGGCCGTCAAGCGCGGCGTGGACCTGGCCGTCGAAGCGGCCGTGGCGAAGATCGCCGAGCTGGCCAAGAAGGTCAAAGGTACCGACGACCTCCGCAAAGTCGCCACCGTTAGCGCCAACTGGAACGAGGACATCGGCGAGAAAATCGCCGCCGCCTTCGAAGCCGTCGGCACCGAGGGCGTCGTCGAGGTCGAAGAGGGCAAGGGCATCGAGACCGAGCTGGAAGTGGTCGAGGGCATGCAGTTCGACAAGGGCTACATCAGCCCCTACTTCATGACCAACCCCAACACCCTCGAAGCGGTCATGGAAGACACCTACATCCTCATCCATGAGAAGAAGCTCTCCAGCCTGCGCGACATCGTGCCGCTGCTGGAGAAGGTCGCATCGGCCGGCAAGCCGCTGACGATCATCGCCGAGGACATCGAAGGCGAAGCCCTCGCCGCCCTCGTCGTCAACAAGCTCCGCGGCGTGCTGAATGTCTGTGCCGTCAAGGCCCCGGCTTTCGGCGACCGCCGCAAGGCCATCCTCGGCGACATCGCCGCCCTGACCGGCGGGCAGGTCATCAGCGAGGACCTCGGCATCAAGCTCGAAAGCGTCGAGCTCGACCAGCTCGGCCAGGCCAAGAAGATCATCATCGACAAGGATAACACCACCGTCATCGAAGGGGCCGGCAAGAAGAAGGACGTCGCCGCCCGCGTCGAGCAGATCCGCAAGCAGATCGAGACGACCACCAGCGACTACGACCGCGAGAAGCTCCAGGAACGCCTGGCCAAGCTGACCGGCGGCGTGGCGATTATCCGCGCCGGAGCGGCCACCGAAACCGAGATGAAGGAACGCAAGGACCTCATCGACGACGCCGTGCACGCCACCCGCGCCGCAGCCGAGGAAGGCATCGTGCCCGGCGGCGGGACCACCCCGCTGTACTGCATCGAGGCTGCGGAGTCGGCCCGGAGCAAGGCCCGCGGCGATGAGAAGATCGGCGTCGATATCGTTGCCCGCGCCCTGCGCGCCCCGGCCCGGCAGATCGCCGACAACGCCGGACAGGATGGCGAGGTCGTCGTCAACGAGATACTCGAAAGCGGCTGCAAGAAGGGCTACAATGCCCGCACCGATGTCTACGAAGATCTCGTCGCAGCCGGCGTGATTGACCCGGCCAAGGTCACCCGCACCGCCTTGCAGAACGCCGCCAGCGTGGCAGGACTGCTTCTGACCTGCGACCTGATGGTCACCGAGTACGACGCGAAGGAAGATGAAGAACCCGTCGCGAACGCAGTTGTCTAACAGCAAAGAAACAAGAAGTAAGATACAAAAAGCAAGAAACAAGAGACAAAAAGCGTTTTGTTCCGTTCTGTTTGATTGTATCTTGCATCTTGTTGTTTGACATTTAGTTTTCGAACAGGGCGTCGGCGCCCGGCGCCGGCGCCCTTTCTTATACTCCTTCCGACCGGAGGTGCGTTGTGCAACT
>CAZCDM010000138.1:0-3335 GCA_964497475.1 uncultured Planctomycetaceae bacterium | reverse complement strand
CCGGCGCCGGCGCCCTTTCTTATACTCCTTCCGACCGGAGGTGCGTTGTGCAACTCATTGTCATTGCGATCATCCTGGCCGTCATCGGCGCAGTAGTCCGCGTCGGGCGGAAGTCTCCGCAGTTTGCAACCCTGCCCAAATGGGTACCGGCAGCCTGTTGGGTCGCAACGGCCGTCCTGGTCATTGCCAGCGCGGTCGTCATCGTCCCGCCCGGGCACGTCGGCGTGCAGGTGTTGCTGGGCAATGTTCGCACGCGCGCCCTGAGTGACGGGCCGCATGCAGTGATTCCGCTGGTCAAAGTCGTCGAGATGTCCGTCCGCACCGAGGTCTACACCATGTCCTCGACCAATCGCGAGGGGCAGCGTACCGGCGACGATTCTATCACCGTCCTCAGCAAGGACGGCCTGCGGATGCCGCTGGATATCTCCATCGCCTATCGCCTGCTGGCCGACGACGCCCCGGCGATCTACTCCACACTGGGCGAGAACTACCCCGAGAAAATCATCCGCCCGGCCGCCCGTACCGCCATCCGCGAAGCGGCCAGCCGATTCACCGTCCAGGAGGCCTACTCCTCCAAGCGGCAGGAGATGGCCGCCCTGACCCAGCAGTTGCTGGAACAGGCCGTCGCCGATCTCGTCGCCCAGCAGGACGGTATCAAAGGACAGGGCTTCGTCATTCAGCAGGTCATGCTGCGGAATGTCTCGCTGCCGCCTCGCTTGCGGAACGCCATCGAGGAAAAGCTCGCTGCCCAGCAGGCCGCCGAGCAGATGCAGTTCGTCCTCCAGCGGGAACAGAAAGAGGCCGAGCGGAAGAAAATCGAGGCCGAGGGCATCCAGACCTTCCAGAAGATCGTATCCGAAGGAATCAGCGAGCCGCTGCTGCGATGGAAAGGCATCGAGGCGACGCTGAAAATTGCCGAAAGCAACAATGCCAAAGTCATCCTCATCGGCGGCAAGGACGGCCTGCCGATCATACTGAATGCAGAAAAATAAAATGCGAATCATGGATTCTAAATAGCGGAGTGTGTGTCGTTCCGTTGTTGGTTCATAACTCCCAACGAATAGCTCATACATAGATCGATGCCGACGAAACGTTGTTATTACGAAGTGCTGCAGGTGGAACGCTCCGCCGACGCCACCACGATTAAGCGCGCCTACCGCAAGCTGGCCCTGAAGTTTCACCCGGATAACTACAAAGGCGACAAGGCCGAGGGCGAGAAAAAGTTCAAAGAGCTTGCCGAGGCGTATGAGGTGCTCTCCGATAGCGAGAAACGTCAGCGGTACGATCAGTTCGGCCATGAGGGTTTGCGTGGCTCGGGGATGCACGATTTCTCGAACATGGGCTTTGGCGATATCTTTTCCATGTTCAACGAGATTTTCGGCGGCATGGGCGGGCAGCGGTATCGCCGCGCCTCCGACCGCGGGTTGGACCTGGAAACCGAGGTTGAGCTGACGCTGGAAGAGGTAGCCGTCGGCGTGGAAAAGACACTCGAGTTCGAGCGGATGGACCTGTGCGAGACCTGCGCCGGCAGCGGGGCCAGGCCCGGCTCGCAGCCGAGCCGATGCGAAACCTGTGGCGGCTATGGGCAGGTTCAGCAGCAGGTCAGCGGATTCCTCGGCATGAGTTTGCGTGTGATCGACTGCCCGGATTGCGGTGGCAAGGGGCAGATCATTTCCGACCCGTGCGAGGCCTGTCACGGCACGGGGCGCAGCCGGACCCAGCGGACGCTGACGGTGACGATACCGGCCGGCATTCGCGACGGGCAGGTGGTCCGCGTGCGGAACGAGGGCGAGCCCGGCCGGGCTGGCACGACCCGCGGCGACCTGCACGTGTACATCAGCGTCGCCCAGCACCCGCTGCTGACCCGCCGCGGCGATGACCTGATCTGCCAGGTGCCGCTGTCGTTCGCGACGGCTGCCCTGGGCGGAACCGTGCCCGTGCCGACCATCGAAGGCCCCGAGGATATCCAGATAAAACCCGGCACGCAGAATGGCGAGGTCATTACGCTGAAAAAGAAAGGGTTGCCTGATATTCGAGGGCGGCGCAACGGCAATCTGCATGTGCAGGTCTACATTGAAGTGCCTCGCAAACTGACCGACCGGCAGAAAGAGCTGCTGGAAGCCTACGCCGGCCTGGAAGAATACAATCAGCAACCCGAGCACAAGAGCTTTCTGGATAAACTCAAGGATCACTTTAAGGATTTAACCGGCGGGTCGAAAGACGAAGACAATTAGTTTGCACTTGTTGGATTGAAAACCATGAGCAAAAAAAAGGACACATTGAACAACGAGCATCTGGAAGAGCTTCAGGATCAGATGGCCGATCAGGATGCCAGCGAAGCCCAAGGGGCCCCGGAACAGGTCGAGGCCGAAGCCGAAACTCCGGCCGAGGAATCGGTGGAGGACTTTCAGGATAAATACCTTCGGGTTCTGGCCGAGTTCCAGAATTACAAGAAGCGTACCGCCAAGGAGGCTGTCCAGTCGACCGAGTTTGCCAACGAGCGGCTGATGAAGGAGCTGCTGACGGTAATCGACGACATGGAGCGGGCCCTGGCCGCTGCCCGCGAGAACCACGGCGAGGACGACCCGCTCTACACCGGCATGCAGATGGTGCACGATAATCTGTTGACCGTGTTGGGCCGGTTCGGGCTCAGTGCCATTAACGCCGAGGGCGAGACCTTCGACCCGGAAAAGCACTCGGCGATGATGCAGGAAGAATCGGACCAGCCGGCGATGACGGTGCTGCGGCAGTTGCAGCGCGGCTACGAACTCAAGGGTCGGACCATCCGCCCGGCCGCGGTGGTCGTCGCCAAAGCCCCCGCGGGCGAAGAACAATAGGAGACGCCATGCCCACCTACGACTACCAGTGCGATGCCTGCGGGCACGAATTCGAGAAGTTTCAGTCCATAACCGCCCGCCCGACGCGCAAGTGTCCCGCGTGCGGCAAGAACAAAGCCCGCCGCCTGATCGGCATTGGTGCGGGCGTGATCTTCAAGGGCAGCGGTTTTTACCAGACCGACTACAAAAACTCCGGCGCGAAGGACAAGCCCGCCGAGTCGAAATCCTCCGACTCGGGCGATTCCAAACCCGCCGCCGAGACCAAGGCTGCGAGCACGGAATCATCCAAGCCAGCCGCCAGTGAGTCCAAGAGCGATTCCAAGCCCAAACCCAAGCCCGCCTCATGAGCGATCTGCCGAGACTGAAGGCAGAACACGGTGTGGTCTGTCGACTGGCGGATGAGCCGCTGGGCTACTTCGCCTGGCCGAGCGCTGCAAGGCTGGGCGACGGGCGGATCGTAGCGGTCTGCTCGGGCCTGCGGGCTGGGCACATAGGGCC
>CAZCDM010000137.1:0-6380 GCA_964497475.1 uncultured Planctomycetaceae bacterium | reverse complement strand
TCGCAAGCCATCCAATTGTAAAATCAGCAGTAAAGTCCTGTTCAGCAAGCCCTACATAGACGACAACCGCAACGACAGCCCGGATCAGCCCGCCGCGCAACAGCACGCCAGCCTGAGCGCATTTGCCTCCCCCCTGAGCGCAAAAAGAATCGGCCCGCCGCGGTGTGCGACGGGCCGATGGTGGTCAAACGTGATCTAAGCGATCAGGCTGCTTAGAACTTCCAGGCCAAATCGACCTGCAGGGTGAAGTGATCGTCGGTGGAACGATCAGACTGACCCGTGGTGATGGCGTCGAAGAGGAAGGCAGTGACACCGACAGTCAGGAAATCGTCGATGTTGTACTTGCCGCCCATCTTCCAGCCCTTGGCGTTGGGACCGCCGTAATCGCTATCGGTCGTGAACCACGGGACGGAGTTACCTTCCACGTAGTAATAAACGACCTGGGCCGACCAGTCGCCCTTCTTCTTGTTCTTGCCGACCTTCATACCCATGGCGAAGGCATCGGACTGATCCTTGATGTGACGGTCATAATCGCCGGCGTCGGTAACACCACCTTGGTTGTCATTGTAACCGAGAAGGACATTCTGGTTGTAGGTATCTTCACAGTTGTGGACCCAGGTACCCCAGACCTGCCAGGGCAGATCAAGCATCTTCCAGCCGAACTTGGCGGTCAGCTCGATGTTCTCCATGTTCGGATAGGGGTTGTAGGGTGCACCAACCACGCCCGGGTATCCATACAGGTTGGAATTATCGGCACCGTTACCGGGGGCGTAGCGATAGTTCTGCCACTTGTACCAGGTGGCGCCGACGAAGAGCTTCATGTCTTCGGCGATCTTCCAATCAAAGCCGGTACTCAGGGTCCAGACGGTCGGGTCACGGCGGGTATCGCCACCAGCAAACCCGTCCCCAGCAACCTGATCTTCGCCAACGATCCAATAGCCAGCCTGAACGTACGGCTTGAAATCGCCGAAGAAGGGCATCTGGTAGTCAACCGCGAAACCTTCGGGGTTGATGTCGCCATCCCAGGTCACCAGCGTCTTGGTACGGACGGGGTTCTTGACTTTACCACCCATGATGGTGAGGCCTTCGACGCAGTTGGGCATGTACTTGGCGTAGGCCAGGTCGATCCCGATGCGCTTCTTGTTGAAGCCACCGCCGAAGGTCTGGTTGGCCGAGTTGGCCTGGTATTCATCGCCACCGTCCGTACCATCCGAGGCCAGGCGGAAGCCGACTTCCATCTGCTTGTCCCACCAAGTCTTCTTCATGCCGAAACGCAGACGGAACCGTGCACGGTTATCGTCCTTGCGCTCCGAGCCGCCCGAGCGGTTGTCGTACTGATACCGCAGTCGCAGATCGCCGTAGAACTTGAGGTTCTTCATCCAGGACGGCATGGCCGGCTGGGCCTTGGCGTCGTCGAGGATGTCCCGCATCATCCGAGTGACTTCCTCGCGATGGACGGTGTCGGCCTGGTCTTGTTCCATTTTTTCGATCCGCGACTGCAAGGCTTCCAGTTGAGCCTTGAGCTGTGCGGTGTCGTCGGCCATCACTGTGGCGGCCGAGGACAGCATGACTGCTATAGCCATGCATCCCAGCAACAGTCCCTTTGTTCGCATTGTAATGCTCCTTTCAAAGGTTTCTACCGGTGTGCCCCTACTCTGGGAACACGTTCGTTACAATATCATCTGCCCACGCAGCGGCGCGGAACGCCCGCACCACCATCGCGTGGAAGGGTATAGCAAACAGGATTGTCTGTCGAATGTAAAGTTAAGAATCGGATAGGTCGAAAAATATCCTACCGGATCGATACACCCTGCCCGGCGGTCCGATTCCCACCACCTCAAAGAAGGAACACTGCGTGAGATGGCTTGGGGAGATGATTACGTTTCTTATCGGCGATGGCAAGGAAAAAATCTGAAGTTTTTTCATTCCCCTTTCCCATTGTTTGCCTTTTTCCTTTTCGTTCATTCCTTCCGGCGACGGATGGTGAGAATTCCTGCCCGCACCGGGCCGGAGAAGGCATAGATGCTGGCCAGCACCGCCAGGGTCAGGAAGGGCTCGAAGACCGCCAGCAGCAGTACGATGACCAGCTTGACGAGGTAGCTGAACGGCCGTCGGCCCCGGATGTACTGGTTGACCAGGTGCGGGTAGCGGAACCGCGTGACCATCAACAGCCCGCAGGCCAAGGTCAAGGCCGGCAGGGCAACTCCCATCGCCGTCAGCAGCACGCCTTCGTCCAGCCAGTTCCAGCGGGAGGATTTATCCAGCAGGTGCGTGAACAGCAGCACCCAGGTCGCCAGGCAGGCCGCCGCACCGGGCGAGGGCAGGCCTCGAAAGTCCATGTGGGCCGACTCGTCCTGGTCGGTTTCCACATTGAACCGCGCCAGCCGCAGCGCAGTGCAAGCTACATAGACCGCCGCGAAACACCACACCGCCCGCTCGACCGGCAGGATGTCGGCCAGGCTGCGCAGGATGCTCACGCCCGCCCGCAGCGTCAACACCGCCGGGGCCAGGCCGAAGCTCACCATGTCGCACAGGCTGTCGAGCTGGGCGCCGAAGTCGCTCGTGCTGCGTGTCATCCGCGCCACGCGCCCGTCGAGCATGTCGCAGATCATCGCCGCAAAGAGAAACATCGCCGCCCGTTCGAGGTTGGCGATCGCACCGGCCGTCAGCGGCGAGCCGAGCCCGTCTTTGGCGGCGTAGTGAATCGCCGCGAAGCCCGCCAGGCCGTTGAGCAGCGTAAACGCCGCCGGCAGGACGCTCGTGCTCCGCAGGACGCGCCGGCCGAAGCGTTTCTCGCCCGGCCGCGATGGCGGAGTGTGCGTCTTGGTCATGATTCATCTCCCGGCCGGGCCGCCAGAACGCTCAGCCCCGCGCAGACCTTCTGGCCGATCTGCACGCGGACCTCAGCCTCCAGTGCGTCGGGCAGGAGCAGTTCCAGCCGCGAGCCGAACTTGATGAGCCCGAACCGCTGGCCTCGCGAGAGGGTATCGCCCGGTTGGATGGCCGTGACGATCCGCCGGGCCACCAGCCCCGCCACCTGCCGGACCACAATGCGGTACTCGGCCCCGCCGGCAGGATGGCTGAGCACGACCCGGGCCGACTCGTTCCGCTCAGCCGCCGCCGGGTCGCGGGCATCGAGGAACACCCCGTCGAGGTGCTCGACGCTCTGGACCGTCGCGTCGCAGGGCATGCGGTTGACGTGTACATTATGTAGATTCATGAAAATGCCGATCCGCACGCCCGGCTCGCCCAGGTCGCTTTCGGCCCCCAGCGGCGTGATGTCCGCCACGCGTCCGTCGGCCGGGCTGACGAACAAGCCCATGCCCACCGGGGTGGTGCGGTCGGGGTCGCGGAAGAAGAAGATCGTAAAGACCCACGCCCCCAGGGGCACGACGGCCGCCAGGCCCAGCCAGGGGTTCGCCAGGGCTGCAAACCACCCGATCAGCGCAGTGCACACCCACGCCAGCAGCGTGATCAGCAGCACTTCGCGTCGGCCGTGGGGGCTTAGTCGCATTGCCATTCTCGCAGGGGTGAAGACGTTTCGGAAACCCAGCGGCCGACCGCGGTCCCAGCCGCCAGACACTACAGCCTATCGACCCGATCGGCCCAGTGCAATCAGCACTTTCCGCGCCCGGAAAGTTGGCGTAAAGTTTCCCGCCTCACCTGGCCGAAGATACCTAACGTCCCGGGCCCTGCATTCGTCCCTCGCTGTGCCCGCCTCGGAGCCGGGCCCGACCGCCACACCCCGCGACCATCGGAATCGGACATGACACTCGCCCTGGTTTTCAGCTTCGCCCTGGCCCTGCTGGCCCTGCTCTGTCTTGCCCTGATCTTCCAGCCGGAACTCTGGCTGCGCCTCTGGAGCCGCTGGTCGGACCTGATGCACCTCCGCTCAGCCGAGAAACACGTCTCGCCTGCCATCATCCAATACCGCGCCCTGCTGGGGGTGGTGATCTTCCTGTGCGGCTCGCTGCTGCTGCCGGTGGGCCTGGCCGGGCAGTCCAGCCAGAACCCGTCGCATGACACCCCGGCCGAGTCGCACCAGCCCGTCATCCCCGCCTCGCTCGACCCGCTCGATTTTCTCCGCCCGTCGCCACAGCCCCTGCTCGAAAACGACCCGATCGAAACGCCCATCACCCAAACCCCAGCCGAGTAAGCGCACGGCTCACCGCAGATCCCACAGGCTCGGCCTTTGCCCGCGTTAGCGTAAGACTAATTCTCGCCAGTGGGATTGACAGAATCCCCCCTCCGTGCGATACTGTGCGACTCGTGAATTGCAGCCGAGACATCCTCTCCCCAGGCCCCCGCGGTAGCGACTGGCAGAAGCTTTTCGGCGCCAGCTTCGCCGGCGGTCGGCTGCGCCTGCGTATCGGCTGAACCACCCGGCCCGGGCCGGCCGATCTCCAGGCCCCACTGTTTCCCGCACCCACGCACCCCGGCTGCCACGCCGGAGCACCTCTTACCCCCGGACTCCCATGACACGCCAGCAGATTCGAAACGTCGCCATCATCGCCCACGTCGACCACGGCAAGACCACCATCGTCGACCAGCTCCTTCGCCAGTCGGGCCAGTTCCGCTCCGGCGAACTCAAGGGCGACTGCATCCTCGACTCCAACCCCCTCGAGCGAGAGCGGGGCATTACCATCCTGGCCAAGAACTGCGCCATCCACTACACCGACCGCGAGGGCAACGATTACCACATCAACATCGTCGATACCCCCGGCCACGCCGACTTCTCCGGCGAGGTCGAGCGCGTCCTCCGCATGGCCGACGGCGTGCTGCTGCTCGTCGACGCCGCCGAAGGCGTCATGCCCCAGACCCGCTACGTGCTCGGCAAGGCGCTGGCCGAGGGGCTCGCGCCCATCGTCGTCATCAACAAGGTCGACCGCCCCGACGCCCGGCCGGACGTGATCCTCAACCAGGTCTTCGACCTGCTGCTGGAACTCGACGCCGAGGACCACGCCGAGGACTTCCCTGTGCTCTACGCCTCCGGCCGCGACGGTTGGGCCGTGCCCGCCGAAACACCCATGCCCACCGACGACAGCGGCGATGTCCACGCCCTTTTCGAGGCCATCATCCGCCACGTCCCCGTGCCGGACCTCGACCCCGCCGGGCCGCTGCAGACGCTGATTACCAACATCGACTACAACGAGTACGTCGGCCGGATTGGCGTGGGGCGCGTCTTTGCCGGCACGCTGCGGGCCGGGCAAACCGTCGCCTCGATCGACCGCCACGGCAAGCGAACCGACCAGAAGGTCAGTCAGCTGTTCCAGTTCGACGGCCTGGGTCGACGCGAGGTGCAGGAAATCGCCGCCGGCGACCTCTGTGCCGTCGTCGGCCTGGAGAAGGTCGACATCGGCGATACCCTTGCCGACCCGGCCAACCCCCAGGCCCTGCCGCCGGTCACCGTCGACGAGCCGACCATGCACATGACCTTCCGCGTCAACGACGGGCCCTTCGCCGGGCAGGACGGCCAGTTCGTCACCAGCCGACACCTCCGCGAACGACTCCAGCGCGAGCTGCAGGGCAATGTCGCCCTCCGCGTCGACTTCGCCGGCTCAGACAGCGAGTTCGAAGTCTCCGGCCGCGGGCTCATGCACCTGGGTATCCTGCTGGAAAACATGCGACGCGAGGGCTATGAGCTGACCGTCGGCAAGCCGGCCTTCATCCGCAAGCAGGTCGAGGGCAAGTGGCACGAGCCGATCGAAAACCTCGTCCTCGACGTGCCGAGCGATACCGTCGGCCCGGCGATGCAGCTGCTCGGCGACCGCCGTGCCGAGATGGACCACATGGAAACCATCGGCCCGCGGACGCTGCTGGAGTTCACCATTCCCGCACGCGGGCTGATGGGCCTGCGCAACCGCATGCTGACGGCCACCCGCGGCGAGGCGATCATGCACCACCGCTTTGCCGGGTACGAGCCCATGCGCGGGCCGATCCCCGGACGCATCAACGGCGCGATGATCGCCAGCCAGGCCGGCCAAGTCACCGCCTACTCCCTCGATCAGCTCTCCGACCGCGGCGTGATGTTCGTCACCCCCGGCCAGGCCGTCTACGAAGGCCAGGTCGTCGGCGAACACTGCAAGGAAGGCGACATCCCCGTCAACGTCGTCCGCGGCAAGAAGCTCACCAACGTCCGCAGCTCGACCAAAGATGCCACCGTCGTCCTCAAGGCCGCCCGCGACCTGACCCTCGAGTCGGCCCTGGAATACATCGCCGACGATGAACTCGTCGAGATCACTCCCACCGCCATCCGCCTGCGCAAACGCCTGCTCAGCGAAAACGACCGCAAACGCAATCGCCGCTCCATGGCCGCCCAGCCGGTTGGCTAACCCGCATTTCTCACCGGCAGAATAAGGAATCGGCCGCCAGACCGTGGT
>CAZCDM010000136.1:0-6383 GCA_964497475.1 uncultured Planctomycetaceae bacterium | reverse complement strand
ATAAAACCCAGGTATGGTCAATTCTGTTCGGCCAACAGCAAACACGTCTTCAGAGGACATTCCATTATCGAGTATGACCTGGCGAACCATCGCAACAAAACCATCAAGATTTTTCCCGGCTGTCACGCCAGCACGATTGCCTTGGTCAGCCTTGCCTCTCTTTTTCTGATTGCTGGCGGCTGCGATACGCGCTTTCCAGAAATGCTTGACCGCTTTGGGCATGGCTTTTTCTAATGCAGAGATCGTAACGCCCATATTGTCCCCTACCTGATAACTTCAATTTCATGGTGACTGCCCAAGGTGGCGCTCTTTTTTCGGAAGCGTCGTTCCGCTTTTTCAATATAGTCCGAATCAACTTCCACCCCAATACTGCTGCGCCCTGCCTGCCAGGCAGCCAGCGCAGTGGTCCCCGAACCAAGAAACGGGTCCAGAACAATATCGCCGACAAAGCTGAACATACGGATCAATCTCTCCGCTAATTCGACCGGGAACGGAGCAGGATGATTGCGCGTCGATGCTCCAGGAACATCGGCCCATATTTGCCTGAACCATCGTTTATGTAATTCATCGGGGATAACACTGCAGGCCCGCTCAAGAAATCCCGGACTTCGATACCCCCCTGCTTTTCGCTCCATCAGGATAAACTCAATATCGTTTTTGATAACCGCGTTTGGCTCGTAGGGCTTGCCCAGGAACCCACCCCCATTGCCCGAGGCTTCCAGTTTAGCATTGGCAATTTTGTGCCATATAATCGGGGCCAAATTGTCGAAGCCCATCGCCCGGCAATGTTCCTGTATCGACGCGTGCAGCGGTACAACGGTATGTCGGCCATTATTCTTTCGCCGTGACAAACATACGTCGCCCACGACGCATACCAGCCTCCCGCCAGGCACGAGCACCCGGTAGCAATGCGACCAGACGCGATCAACCTCCCTTAGAAATTCCTCGTACTCATCTACACTGCCGAGTTGTGCTTCGGACGAATTATACTCTTTCAGCGTCCAATATGGTGGCGAGGTGACGACAAGATGCACACTTTGGTCAGGAATAAAATCTAATTGACGCGCATCGCCCAGGTGGAGTTGATGGGTCGTCGGCAGGGTCGGAAGAATGGCCTCGATGTCACGAACCGCGGCCTCGTCTTTGGCCAACTGGGGAATGGCAGATTGATCACGAGTCAGATCGGCAAGGCAAGGCGGGGCAAACTCGCGCAACACGTCCTCTTTGGACGCCGTTCGAAAGGTCAACATGTCCGCTTGGTGGGCCAAAGACAATTCTCCTGAGCTTGTGACGCATCGCTATTGTAGCCCATGGCGCGCGAGGACTCAACGCCGGGCCGGTTCAAAACCTCTGGCCCTTCGGGCGGCCTTGCCCTACACTACGCCCCCATGGTGCGGAACGTCACATCCCAACATCTCAGCCGATCCGCGGCGGCCAGCCCGGCCGGGCGGACTCGCAAAGCCCTCGCACGGAGATGGGGCTATGGCTGAGTGCATCCACACCGGCAGCGACGGCCGCTGCCAACCAACCTCTGAGTTTTCCCTCCCCCGCCAGGGCGACGGCCGCCCCGCGGACTCTCGCCTGCCGTGCTGCAGGAACCAGCCCGGCTGGACCTTTGCCCAAGGGGTTGTCATGCGCATTGTTTCCCTGCCATTCATTCATTCGCATTGTTTCGGGCGGCGAGGCTCCTGTCTCGCCGCGTCAGCAAGAGGCATGGGCCGTGGTGGGACAGGAGCCCCACCACGCGATCGAGTCACACCCTTGTCTGTCATTGCCTTACCCGCCTGGCTTCTGTCTGTCATCGCCGCCGGGCCTGCCCGGGCCCAGGCCCCCGCAAGCCAGCCCGCCCCGGCGAGTCAGCCCGCAAGCCAGCCGACCACCCAGCCCGGCTGCGACCCCTGCGGCGGTGAGATCACCGACGGCGTCGTGCCCGAGCGGCGACGCGACGTGGACATCACCTCCAGGGATAAACCCCTCGTCAAAGACAAGTGGCTCGAGTTCGGCGGCGACCTGCGCTACCGCATGTATAACGAGAGCAACATCAAGCTCACCACGGCCGATCCCAAAACCCGCCGGCGGTTCTGGCATCGACCTCGGGCAAGGGTCTGGAGCGAGATCAAGCCGGTCGAAAACGTCAGCTTCTACTCCCGCCTGGTCTACGGGCCGCGCTACTTCTGCGAGCCGGACCTGCCCGAGCAGTTCATCTTCAACGAAGCCCTCTTCGATCAGCTCTACGTGAAGTTGACTAAACCCTTCGATCTGCCGGTGACGTTCAAGATCGGCCGGCAGGACATCCAGCTCGGCGATGCGTGGCTGATCCGCGAGGGCACGCCCCTCGACGGCGGCCGGACCTTCTACTTCGATGCCGCCCGGGCCACGCTGGACTTCGCCGAGGCCAACACCACCCTCGACGTAATCTACCTCCAGCAATACTCCGACAGCGCCAAGGTCATCCGCCCGTTCAACGACGCCCACCGCCCCCTCGTCGAGCAGAATGAAAAGGGCGCCATCGTCTACCTCGCCCACACCTCCGAGGACAAGAAGACCCGCATGGAGGGCACTTCATCTACAAGCATGCCGACAAGGTCATGGCCAAGGGCTACAACGGCGACCTGTACACCTTCGGCGGGCTCTTTGCCAGCGAGCTGGAGTGCAACTGGAAGTTCAAGTTCGAGATGGCCGGGCAGTTCGGCAATAAAAATGGCGACTCCGTCTGCGCGATGGGCAGCAATAATCGCGTGGCCTACTGCTTCGGCGATGCGTGGAAAACCCAGGCCCGCTTCGACTACGAGTATCGCAGCGGTGCCGAAAACTCCAACAGCAACTTCGACATCCTCTGGGGCCGCTACACGCAGTTCAGCAACCTGTACAACTACTACATCAGCACGCTCGAGGGGCAGATGGCGATGTCCAGCAACCTCCACCGCTTCGGGCCGGGCGTCGGCATCAAGCCGATCAAGGGTATGTACCTCGGCGTGAATTACAACCTGCTGTTCCGCGACCGCGCCAGTAACAACTTCGACAGCCAGGGCTCGTTCCGCGGGCACCTCGTCACAGCCAAGTTCAAGTACGACATCACCGAGGATATCTGCTTGCGCGTGCTGTACGACCTGTTCGTGCCCGGTGCCTTCTACGGCGACCGCCACAATACCGCCAACTTCCTCCAGACCCAGATTTCCTTCCGCAGATAGAAAGGCTCCCCATGCGAATCCTTCTTACATTGTTGTGCCTGTTCTGTTTGCTGGCCGGTGCGTGCAGCCAGCGCGATCACGCCGCCGAGCAATCCCGCCAGGCCGACGTGCCGATGCTCACCGTCGGCCACGTCGGCCACGACCACCAGATCGCCCTGTACATCGCCGCGTTGCAGGGCGAGCGCTTCATCGAGCAGTACGGCACGGGGCTGCGACCCGTCCGCCAGGGCGAGATCTACGACCTGATCGACGACGGCCAGACGCTGGCCCGGCTGAGGCTGGTCAAGGTCGGCGGCGGGTCGAAAATGCCCGCCGCCATGGCACGCGGCGAGATAGGCATCGGCCTGGGCGGAATCTCGTCCGTGGCCAGGCTGGCCGACTCGCAGGCGACGCGCGACGTCCGCATCATCGCGCCGCTCCAGGCCGACGGCGATATGCTCGTACTGGCGGCCGACTCGCCCGTCAACGACTGGGCCGGATTCGCCCAGGCCCTCAAGACGCGCGACAAGCCCCTGGTCATCGGCTATAAGGCACCCATGGCCACGGCCCTGCTCGTCCTCCAGGCCGCCCTCGACGCCGAGGGTCTCTCCTGGACCACCCGCGACGAGCCCGGCGCGAAGGTCATCCTCCAGAACATGAAGGGCGGCAAGAATGCCATCCCGCTGATGGCCAGCGGTTCGATCGACGGGTTCGTGATGAACCAGCCGGTGGTGGCCCTGACGGTGGATAAGGGCCTCGGCAAGGTCGTCGCCGACTTGCGCGACCTGCCGCCGGCGGGGCGATGGCACGACCACCCCTGCTGCTGCGTCTGCGCCACCGGCGAGGTCATCGACAACCACCCGGCCGCCCTGGAAGCCCTGCTCAAGACAATCCACATCGGAACCGATTTCATCGCCCGCAAGCCCGACCGCGCCGCCGAGCTGGCGGCGGAATGGATCCGCACGCCCCCGGCCGTGGAGAAGCAGTCCGTGCCGACCATCGCCTACCAATCCCGCCCCGACGCGACGTGGCGAAAGGGCATGGAGACCTGGGCGGCGATGATGCAGGCCAAGGGCTTTTTCACCGGGCGGTTCAAGGCCATGACGCCGGCTGAGGTGGTCGACGATCTCTGCGAGATGCGGTTCGCGACGGCCGCAGCCGAGCAGCTTCGCGCGGCGGGACATCTCGACGAGGAAAAATAACCCCAGCCTCTTTGCAATCCAGGCGGGCCCGCCAATACCCACTACCGAGCCGGCCAGACAGGAGCCCGGCCAGCCAATCGATTGGCCCAACCGCCACCCGCCGAGGTAAGATACCCCCATGCACCGGCTGCGACGTGTCATCCTGGCTTCGCTGATTCCCCTGGCCGTGCTGGTCGTCTGGGCCATCGCGGCCGGGTCGAGCCCCATCGTGCCCGGCCCCGGCGAGGTCACCGCCGTTCTGGCCCGGCCTTTCGATCGGCCCGAACTGCTCGACACGACCAGCCTCGCCCACGGCACGGCCATCAGCATCCTGCGCGTCGCGGCGGGACTGGGCCTGGCCGTTGCGATCGGCCTGCCGGTGGGGCTGGCCATGGGGCTGCTGCGCCCGCTGCGCGACATGCTCTGGCCGGTCGTCGCCGTTATCATGGTCGTCAGCCCGATCGCCTGGCTGCCGATTTCCATCCTGGCGTTCGGCCTGGCCAGCCCGGCCACGGTACTGGCCGGGCAGGACGCATGGCAGTGGCCGACGCTCGACCGCCTGCGGTTTGCCATCGTCGCCGTCATCGCCCTGGGTGCGGTCTGGCCGATCCTGGTCAACACCGCCAGCGGCGTGCGGCAGGTCCGCCGCAGCTACATCGAGCACGTCCGCCTCATGGGCGGCTCGCGATGGGCCGTGCTGCGTCTGGCCGTCTGGCCGGCCGCCCTGCCGGCCATCGCCACCGGGCTTCGGCTGGCCGCAGCCATCGCGTGGCGCGTCATCGTCGCAGCCGAGATTTTCCCCGGCACCCGCAGCGGCCTGGGGACGATGATCTCCACCGCCCACGAGGTCGGGCAGTATCAGTACGCCTTCGCCGCCATCGCCGTCATCGCCGCGATCGGCCTGAGCATCGACGGGCTCTTCCGGCTGCTGGAAGCCCGCCTGTCCCGCTGGCGGAGGCACGAGCGATGAGCCACCCGCCGATCCTCCAGTTCCGCGGTGTCGCCCGGCGGTTCACCCCGCCGCGGGGCCCGGCCGTCGACGCCCTGGCCGGAGTCAGCCTCGATATCGCCGCCGGACAGCTCACCGCCTTCGTCGGCCACAGCGGCAGCGGCAAGACGACGCTGCTCCGCATCGCCGCCGGGCTCGACGCGCCCACAGCCGGTGTGCTCGAAGCCCCCGCCGGGCCGCCCCGCGTAGCCCTGCTCAGCCAGGAGGCCGGCCTGCTGCCCTGGAGAACCATCCTCGATAACATCACCCTGCCGATGCAACTCGCCGGCCGGGCCCGATGCGCCCGCATCGCCAGCGCGACCGAACTCATCGAACGCATGCACCTGCCCGCCCGCGTCGCGCGGAGCTATCCGCACGAACTCTCCGGCGGCATGCGACGACGGGCCGCCCTGGCCGTGGCCCTGGCAGCTGGGCCCGACCTGCTGGCCCTGGACGAGCCCTTCACCGGCGTCGACGAAGCCACCCGTCGCAAGCTCGGCGCCGAGGTGCTCCGGCTGCGGCAGCAGCAGGGCCTGGGCGTGCTGATGGTCACCCACGATATCGAAGAAGCCCTCCGCCTGGCCGACCGCGTCGTGACGCTCCGCGCGATCCGGCAGGATTCGCCCCCAGCCGAGCCGGCGAGCCTCGTCGACGACGTCCCCATCGACCTGGACCACCCGCGCGACCCGGCCGCGGCGGGGTACATCGACGCCCTGCTGCGACTCCGCCGGACGCTCGAACTACCGGCTACCTGACCGGCGCAAAAAAAGACGAACGAACTGGTGGAGGGAGACCAATTCGTCCGTCGCAAACCAGCCGGCTTCATGGCCAGGAAGGAGGGAGCCCTGGAATTCACCGACTGACAGTTCTTTCACTATGTCCAACCCGCCGGGGGGCGAGTGGTTCCGCCGGGAAAAGAAAACTCCCAATGGGTATTGAAGTATACAACCTGTGGAAAACCGAGTCAAGCCGATCGGGTTGAATTCTTATACAGGGGTATTTACTTGACTCAGGTTACCCCTACATGTAGTGTCGTTGGCCATG
>CAZCDM010000135.1:0-6440 GCA_964497475.1 uncultured Planctomycetaceae bacterium | reverse complement strand
TCTACCAACCTTGCAGCAAGATTCATTTGTTAAAATGGAATTGTGCAACAGGTTCCTTGGCCTGAAATTCAACGGGCTGGCTGGCGGCGATCGAACTGCCTCAACCGCAGCGCCGAGCTGGCGGGGAAGGTTTGCGGCCGGGGACCATCCACCGTATGGTATGGGCCTTGCGGCAGGTTCGAGGTGTCCGGCGAACCCTGCAGGAGTCCATCCGAACCCCGCTATCCCGAACGTCAGCCTCATCCGCCCATGCAGATTCTCGTTCTCATCGCCATTGCCCTCACGCAGGTAACGCCCTTGCTGGCTCGGCCTGCAACATCCTGGGCGCTTCTCGCCGCGGCTGGGGGAGCCTACCTGCTGGGGCAGGTCGCCTTGGCGGTCGTGATGGCTGCATCGGCCCGGCGGGGATTGCGGCGCTCGCTGCAGAATCGCCTCGGGCTCTGCGCGAGGGTGTGGCTGCTGGGGGGCCTGGCCGGGCTGGGCCTGGCCGGCCTGCGCGGGGCGATCCTATCGGCCCTGCCGCTGGAGAACATTCCCCTGGCCGTCGACGCGCTGATGCTGCTGCCCTTCGCCGTCGCGATGGTGGTGTACTGGCTGGGCGAGTACCCGCCCTATCGGCGAGCGAGACTCTCGGGCCCGGCCGGGCGATACTGGACACGACGACAGTACATCGAATACAACCTCCGCCATCACGTGCTGATCATCGCCCTGCCGGTCGGGCTGATCGTGCTGCTGGGCGATACGGGCCGGCTGGTCCTCGGGCCGATGGTCGAAGACATCCCGGCCGGCGAGCTGATCCTGGTGGCCTGGTCGCTGGCGAGTATCGGCGGGGTCTTCCTGCTGGCGCCGCTGCTGATCCGCCTGATCTGGCGGACGAAGCGTCTCGCCCCCGGGCCGCTGCGAAACACGCTGGAAGACCTCTGCCGCCGCATGAACGTCGGCACGGCCGACATTCTCATCTGGCAGAGCGACGACGTCCTGGCCAACGCCGCCGCGATGGGCCTGCACCGCCGCGTGCGGTTCCTGCTGCTTTCCGACGGGCTGCTTGCCACGCTGCCCCCCGAGCAACTGCGGGCGATCTTCGCCCACGAGATCGCCCACATCCAGCAGAAGCACATTCTCTACTCCGGGCTGTTCGCCCTGGCGGCCGCCCTGTGGAGCAGCGCCATCGGCTGGGGCCTGACCGAGGCGATCCGGGCCATCGCCCCGCTGGCTCGCCTGCTGGGCCGAGCGGGCCTGGGCGGCGAAGACCTCGAACTGTATCTCACGCTGCTGCCTCTGGCGGCGATCTGGCTGTGGGGCTTCGGCTTCATCTCGCGCCGGTTCGAGCGCCAGTGCGATGTCATCGGCGCCTGGGCCAGCGGCCCGGGCCGACCGCCCGCCGATCCGCACCAAACCGATATCGACCCGGCCGGGGCGGAGTGTTTCGCCTCGAGCCTGGAGCAGGTCGCGCTGCTCAACGGCCTGTCGCTGCATCGGCCCAACTGGCGACACGGCAGCATGGCCAGCCGCATCGACTACCTCCACCGCCTGGTGCAACGAAGGATCGGCCGGTGGGAAATCGACCGGATCGTCCGGCGTATTCGCATGGCGCTGTGGGTGGCTGTCGCCCTGGGCGGTGCGATGGCAGCGCTTCGTATCGCCCTGCCCGCCTGAGCGGGCCCGGACACTCCTGCCTAGAAATCCGTTGCAGGGCCGCAGTGGCTTCGTATAATTTCACCGTGAGGACGGGCTTTCCGCCCGGCCAGAAATTCATCTATCACCAGAAGGGCAACGGGACGCGTGTCGGCAGAACCAGGCCGGCAACGAAAGGAACAGATCATGACCGACGAAAAAAATGACACCATCCGACGAGTCGAGTGGGGCGAGGTTTTCAGCTTCCCCAAGCTCTTCCGCGGCTTTGAGCTGGCCAAGCACCCCAGCAAGATGGCACTGGGGATTGTGATGCTCGTGCTGGTCTTTGCCGCCGGGTGGGTGCTGGACGGCATCTGGGTCGGCGGCGGGGCCGGCGTTCTGCCCGGACAGATCACAACCTTCGTTGCGACCAACGGCGACATCTACGACGCCCAGGAGGAAGCGGCCAAGGACGCCCGCCTGCAGCAGGCGGCCCGGCTGTACATGGCCACCCACAACGGCCTGCTGAACCTCAACGACTACAAAGCACAGGCCGGCATAGAAAGCACCTTTGTCGCTCAAGCATTCAACGAGCGTCTCCAGGAAGCCATCAAGAAGTCCAGCATGGGCTCCGATGCCGACCCGCTGCGGATGCAGCAGATCCTCAAGCAGGCCGACGAGGAGAACGAAGATTACGCCGACCTGATCGGCAAGGCCGAGGAGTCCTTCGATAAGGAGGTCGATCTCATCGAGGAGCTGCTGGACGACCTCGACGAAGCCGCCGAGAAGAAAATCAGCGACGCCCCCCTCAGCGACGATCAGAAGGAAAAGGCCCGCGAGGCCGTCGACCTTGGCGTCGCCCAGGCGCACCAGGGGCTCTCCAAGCGTCGGCTGCAGTTCCGCCAGGCCGTCCAGTCCATCGAGGGCGTGGGCGTCTTCGCCCTGCTGGTCGACTACCAGACCGACTGCCTCTACAACGCCATCTGTGCCGTCGGCAAGCTGAACTTCACCGGCGGGCTGTCGCAGTATCAACGAGCCCTCCAGGCCCGACAGATTCCGACCCTCTCGACCGACATCGCCTCGGGCCTGCCCGACCCGGCCGCGGCAACCAACCCCAACCAGGACCCGCCCGGCGCGATCTACTACGCCCTGATGGCCCTGGAGGGCATTCGCTGGCTGATCGTCGAGCACTTCATCTACGCCGTGATCTTCCTGCTATGGTGCCTCATCGTCACCAGCCTCTTCGGCGGAGCGATCTACCGCATGTCCGCCATCCAGGCCACCCGCGGCGAGAAGATTTCCATCGGCCAGGCGCTGAGCTTCAGCCGAAAGAAATTCTTCAGCTTCTTCAGCGTGCCACTGATCCCCCTGGCGATCATTTTCGTACTGGCCGGTCTGATGACCATCGGCGGGCTCATCGGGACGATCCCCGTCGTCGGCACGTTCATCGTGGCGGTGCTGTTCATTCTGGGCATTGTGCTGGGCCTGTGTGCGGCGTTCATACTCATCGGGCTCGTGGCCGGCTGGCCGCTGATGTACCCCACCATCGCCACCGAAGGCTCGGACAGTCTTGATGGCATTGCCCGATCCGTCAGCTACATTTTCGAGCAGCCCTTCCGGGCCGTGCTCTACGGCGTGATCGCCGCGATCTACGGCGCGATCACCTACCTGTTCGTGCGGTTCTTCGCCTGGCTGGGGCTGTACCTGACCCACGGGTTCGTTAAGTGGGGCGCTATCGCCGGGGGCGACAGCCTCGCCCCCCAGGCCGACTGGCTCGATGTCCTCTGGGCCAAGCCCATTTTTTGGAACCTGCATGACTTCAACTGGGTGGCCGCCGGCGGGTGGGACGGGCTTTGCGCCGTGCTGATCGCCGGGTGGGTCAACCTCGTCGTCGCGGCCGTGGCCGCCTACCTGCTGTGCTACTTCGCCTCCAGCTCCACCCTGATCTACCTGCTGCTGCGGCGAAAGGTCGACGCGACCGACCTCAACGACGTTTTCATCGCCGAAGAACTCGAAGAGGATCTCATGCCCCCGGCCGAAGCACCGGCCGAAGCGGACGAGGACGCCTCCGACGAAGACCAAGGCGAAGCGGATGACGACAAGGCCGAGAAGGAAGACGGATCGGCCTGATCCTGATTACAGACCGACCTGTCGGGTCTCCGGCAGGTCGGTTTTTTTATGCGCCGCGTCCGGGCCGGCCTGGCCGAAGACCTGTTCGTGGATGGCCGAGGCCAGTTGCTCGGGGCTGATCGGCTTGGTCAGGAAGCCATCCATTCCCGCGTCGAGGCAACGCTGGCGATCATCGGTTAGGACGCGCGCCGTCAACGCGATAATCGGCGTGTGCAGGCCTCGAGGCTGCTCCCACTGGCGGATTTCGCGCGTGGCGTCCCAGCCGGACAGCTCGGGCATCTGCACGTCCATCAGGATCAGGTCGAACGGCTCCTGCCGGGCGGCATGGACGGCCTGGCGACCATTCTCGGCCAGCGTCACCGTATGCCCAAGCCGACGCAAAATTTGCTGGGCCAGCAGCTGGTTGATCGGATGATCCTCGGCCAGGAGGATGTGCAACGGGCGGTCCTCCTGCGTGGACGAGGCTGCGGGGGGCGGGCTCGGTTCGTCGTACCCCTCGGCCTGGACGACCGGTTCGAGCGGCAGCAGCAGGTAAAAGCACGTGCCCTGATGTTCGAGGCTTTCGCACCAGATGTGTCCGCCCATCAGCTGGACGATGCGGCGCGAGATGCTCAGCCCCAGGCCCGTCCCGCCGAAGCTGCGCGTCACGGAGCTGTCGGCCTGGGTGAACGACTCGAAAACCGTCTCGACTTTCTCCGGGGCAATGCCAATGCCCGTATCCTCCACCGTGAGTTTCAGCCAGTCGATCTGCTGTCCGTCGCGGTGGGCCTCGGCACGCAGGGCCACATGGCCGTCCATGGTGAACTTCACCGCATTGGCAATGAGATTCGAGAGCACCTGCTGGAGGCGAACCGGGTCGATCTGAATGTCCTTCGGCAGATGCGGGTCGACGTACAGCACCGGCTCGAGCCCCTTCGAGCAGGCGTTGTGCTCGAAGAGGCACATGATCTCTTCCAACAACGGTCCCAGGTGGGTGGGCTCGGTCTGGATGGCGAGCTTGCCGGCCTCAATCTTCGAAAGATCGAGCACATCGTTGAGCACGCACAGCAGCGTCCGCGACGACTGGATGATCGTCTCGACGTACTGGTGCTGCGTCTCGTCGAGGTCGGTATCCAGCAGCAGTTGCGTCATCCCCATCACGCCATTCATCGGCGTGCGAATTTCATGACTCATGTTGGCCAGGAACTCCCCCTTGACCCGCAGCGACTCCTCGGCCTGGTCGCGGGCACGCTTGAGCTCGGCCTCGGTCTGGAGCTGCTCGGTAATATCGCGGATCAGCTCGAGCACGCCGGTCATCGAGCCGCCCTGATCGCAGATCGGGCTGGTCGTAACCCGCATCTGCCGACACCCGCCGTCCCGGTGAACGTCCATGATGCGGCGATGTTGCTGCCCGTCGGCCAGCGTCCGCATGACCGGACAGTCGCCGGGCGGGTCGACATCGCATAGCGAGCAACGCCCCTTCGCACCGCCAGACCCAACCTCTACCTGCGGAAACCACCGTCGGGCCTGGCTGTTGATCGACAGGGCCGTCCCGGCCCGGTCGCGCAGGATTACCCCCTCGGTGAGGTTCTCGACAATCGTGCTGAGCCTCGCCTGCAGCTCCCGTCCCTGGGCCCGCGTCTGGCGGCCCTGCGTGATGTCTTCGGCGATGGCGAGGATGCAGTCGGCCTGGCCGGTCTCGCCAGCCAGGGGCACCTTCAGCGTCCGCAGCCAACGCTGCGAGCCGTCGGGCAGGTCCAGGGGCTCCTGGGGTATCGTCACCACCTCGTTTTTCTCGACGGCCTGGCGATCCTTGGAAGCAAAAAACTCCGCCTGGGCCCGCGGGAACAACTCAAACACCGTCCGGCCCAGGACCTGCCCCGCCGCCAGGCCCGTGAGATTCTCCGCCGCCCGGTTCCACTGAATGTACCGCCCGTCCCCGGCCGTCTTGGTGAACACCGCCAGGGGCAGGTTGTCGATGAGGGCTTCGAGGAACCGCCGGTTCTCCCGCAGGGCCAGTTCGTTGCTCTTGGCGACGGTGATATCCTCCAGCGAGCCAAGCACGCCGCAGACTTCGCCACGCGCGTTCCGCATCGGCACGGTGTGCGCCTGCAGCCAGAGCACCGGCTCAGCGGGGCTTGGCTGGTGGCGAATAATGCGTATCGCAGCCCGGCCGGTGGTCATGACCTGACGGTCGCGGCTGTGAAAGGTCTCGCCCTGTTGGGCCTCTGGGCCCGGCGCGTCGGACTGGCCGATCAGATCGGCCGGGCTGGCTGCACCCTTGAGGCGGGCGAATTTCTCATTGCAACCGAGGTACACGCCCTGGAGGTCCTTCCAGAAGATCGCCTGTGGCACAGCCGTTAAAACCTCGCAGAGCATCTCAGCATGACTGGGCGCGTTGTCTTGCCGCCGCCCGCGGTCGCGACGATACAGAACCAACACCCAGCCGCCGCCCGTGGCCGCAACGATCACCCCGACCAGACCCAGTGCGATCGGCCCGCCGAGAACGACCGCGACGAGCAGCCCCGCGCCCAGGCCGACGCATGCCCCGGCCAGAAGATTCGCTCGGCGGTTCATCCCGCCACCGCCCGGCGGGAGGGCCCGGCCTCATTCGAAACCGGATCGCGCCATCGCGGCAGGGTGAAACACGCCCGGGCGCCCCGGCCGAGGAGATCGCAACCCTTGCCGAGGCGATCCCCGCCGGGCCGGAAAACCCC
>CAZCDM010000134.1:0-6455 GCA_964497475.1 uncultured Planctomycetaceae bacterium | reverse complement strand
CCTCATCGAGCACCTTGCGGACATCCGAGCCGCCATACAGTTCCAAGGTCACCGTGCCAAGGCCCTCGCGCGACTCGGACGTGATCTCCTTAATGCCCTCGACGTTGCGGACGTAGTCCTCGATCTTCAGGCAAATGCCCTGCTCGATGTCATCCGGCGCAGCGCCTGGGTACGGCACGGAGATCGTGACGAAATCCAGCGTGAACTCAGGGAACAGCTCGCGCGGCACGAGAGTGCCGGCCACCAGTCCCCCGCCGAGGATGATAATCATCAGCATGTTCGCCGCGACGGGATTGCGCAGGAATGTGCGGATGATGGTCATGGCTCAGCTCCCCGTCGCCGGAGCCGAAGCCGACTGGGTTTGCGGTGCGTCCAGCGGCTCGATGCGCATGCCGAGCACCGGCTTGGGCAAGTAGCCGGTGATCACGCGGTCGCCGGCGCAGAGCCCGCCGCCGGGCAGGATCAGCGCCTGGTTATCGGTGAACCGGGCGATGGTGACCTCCCGGCGGGCGAGTCGGCCGTCTTCGATCACGTAAACCGCCTCGCCGCCGAGAATCGCCGTCCGCGGCAGGAGGAACGCTTCGGCCAGCTCACGCCCCAGAATATGAACCTCGCAGTACATGTTCAGGTCGAGCATTCGCTTGTCGCTTCCGGCGGGCGGGTTCTTCACGCGAACCACCAGCCGGGCGGTGCGGGTCTGGGCTTCCACGCCGGCCTCGACGCGTTCCACGCACCCGGCCCACTCGGCGGCGTTGGTCCGCCCCGGCTCCACCCACACCACCCGCGCGGGAATCGCCTGGCCCGGCTCGGCCGAGCCGGGCTTGCAGGCCTGCAGCTCGCCGGAAGGAATCCACTGCAAGTCGCCGGCCGGGATCGAGACGGCCACTTCCATCACGTCCGTGCCGTACATCGACCCGCGAACCTGCCCGGCCTGGACGAACTCACCCGCCTCGAGCGTGCAGTCGATAATCCGGCCTGTCACCGGCGCGGTGTAGGTCGCATAGCCGAGGTCGAGCTTCGCCTGATCGAGCGAGACACGCGCCTGGGCGAGCTGGGCCTGGAGTTCCTGGCGGCGCGGGCCGATCATCCGCAGCTGATTCTGCAAATCCTGCAACGTGCGCTTGGCGGCAAGGACTACCACCCGCTTGACGTCGGCTTCGTGTCGCGTGCCGACATCGCGGTCGATGAGCGCCTCGGTCCGCTCGAGTTGCCGCAGCTCGGCCGCAACGAGGTCTGCCTGGATCGAAATAGTCGACTGGAGATTTTTCTCCTCCTGCGCGAGCGTGGCCAGCTTGGCCTGGAGGACCTCGACCTGCTGGGTCGCGTTGTCGACCGCCAGGCGGAACGGCTCGTCATCCAGCCGGAAGAGCACCTGCCCGGGGCGGCCATCGCCCGGCCCGCGGGCGCGCCGGCCGGAGAAAAACGCATCGGTCCGCTCGACGACCTGCCCGCCGACGCGCGGGGCGATTTCCATTTCCACCTTCGGCCGGGCCGTGCCGTAGCCGATGATCTCGACGCGATAGTTTTTCCTCGGCTGGAGCTTCGGCGCGCGGACCTTCGTCACCGTCGCTCGGATGGGCTTGACCTGGGGCTTGCGTTTCATGCGAACCAGCGACACCGCACCGGCCAGGCCAGCCGCGAGTACCACCAGCACGAGGATGAGTGTGACGATTGTTTTTCGCACGGCGTGTTCTTTCGGTGCGAATCATTATATACCCTCCGGCGGGCGGATGGGACACGCCTGCCGGTTCAGCCCGATTGTGCCCCGGCCGGGTCAGCCGGTTACTCGATTTCCAGCACGAGTCCGGGCCCGTCGCGTCCGGCCAGGTGTACCGGCAGGGCCTCGCCCAAGGCCTGCCTGGCCGTAGCCAGTGCAACGGCCGGGGTGTTATTGTCGCCCGAGAGGTGCGCCAGAGCCGCCCACTGCAGCCGCCGGCCGTGGCGGCTCAGCAGCCCGGCCGCCTCGTCGTTGGAGATGTGCCCGCCCGCCCCGCGAATGCGGGCCTTGAGGAACTCCGGGTAGAGGCCAGCAGCGAGCATGCCCTCGTCGTAATTGCTCTCGAGGTAGACCGCATCGCAGCCGGCGATGAGGTCGCCCAGGGCCGGGAAGGGATGGCCCAGGTCGGTCATCACGCCGAGGCGTCGGCCGGCGTACTCGACCACGAAGCAGCAGCCGTCCACGCCATCGTGCGGCGTGGGATAGGTCTCGATGCAGACTGCTCCGATGCGGACGCCCTGACCGGGCGTAAAATGCTCGACCCGCCCCAGCCGACCCAGGCCGTGTCGCATCGCCGCATCGAGCGTCGGCGCCGAGACGTGCATCGGCAGGTCGAACTTGCGCTGAAAGATCCCGGCCGAGGTGATATGGTCGCGATGATCGTGGCTGATGAACATCGCCGCGACGTCGCGGATGTCCAGGGCGGTTTTCTCGCGGAGTCGCAGCTGGGCCTGCCGGCCGCTGATGCCCGCATCGAACAACAGATTGACCTCGCCGGCCTGGACGAAAATCGCATTGCCATTGCTGCCCGACTGCAGGCTCACCGCCCGGAAGCTCATGCTACCGCCCCTCGGGGCGAGCCTGGCCGGCCGGGTCGAGCAGCGCATCCAGCCGGGCCTCGTCGAGGTCGGTCTGCTCGCGGGCCACCTCGCGAATGGTCCGGCCAGTCTCGTGGGCTTCGTGTGCGATGGCGGCTGCGGCGTCGTAGCCGATCTCCAGTGCCAGGGCCGTCACCAGCGAGAGGCTGCGTTCGGCAAGCTCTTCGCAGCGGCCGGCGTTGGCGGCAATGCCGGCGATGCACTTGTCGGCAAAGACGCGGACGGTGTTGGTCAGCAGCTGGACCTGTTCGATGAGGCTGGCGCCGATCATCGGCATGGCGGTGTTGAGCTGGAGGATGCTGCCGACCCCGCCGGTGGCGCCGGCGGCGATGGCGGCATCGAAGCCGACGACCTGGCAGGCGACCTGGATGACCGTTTCGCACAGCACGGGGTTGACCTTGCCGGGCATGATGCTGCTGCCGGGCTGCAGGGCCGGCAGGGCGAGTTCGCCCAGGCCGCAGCGTGGCCCGCTGGCCAGCAGGCGGATGTCCGAGGCGATCTTGCCGAGGCTGATCGCGATGGTCCGCATGGATCCGCTGGCGCGAAGGGCGGCGTTGCGACACCCAGCCGAGGCGAAATGGTTTCGCGCCTCGCAGAACGGCAGGCGGTTTTCCTCGGCGAGGTAGAGGCAGACATCGCTGGCGAAGCCCGGCGGGCAGTTGAGCCCCGTGCCGACGGCCGTGCCGCCGATGGGCAACTCGCAGAGGTCGCTCATGGCTTGCTGGGCCGAGACGATCATCATCTCGACCTGGTTGGCAAAGCCGCTGAACTGCTGGCCGAGCGTGATCGGCACGGCGTCCATCAGGTGCGTCCGGGCGATGGTGACGACGGCGTCGAACTCATCGGCCTTGGCTTCGATGATCTGCTGCGCCGCCCGCAGTGCCGGCAGGAGGCGGTCGTGAATTTCCACCGCCGCGGCGACGTGGATGGCTGTGGGGAGCACGTCGTTGCTGCTCTGGGAGAGGTTCACGTGATCGTTGGGGTGGACGGCCCCGTCGCGGTCGAGCAGCTGGCTGGCCCGACGGGCGAGGACCTCGTTCATGTTCATGTTCGAGCTGGTCCCGCTGCCGG
Organism: uncultured Planctomycetaceae bacterium; assembly: GCA_964497475.1. GTDB lineage: Bacteria > Planctomycetota > Phycisphaerae > SM23-33 > SM23-33 > CAZCDM01. Next base: position 2,789 of record CAZCDM010000134.1, on the reverse strand, counting down.
TCTGGAAGACGTCGACCGGGAACTGGTCCGACCACTTGCCATCCAATACTTCGTTGGCGGCGGCGTGGATGGCCTCGGCGATGTCTTCATCGAGCAGGCCGGCCTGTTTGTTTTCGATGGCGGCGGCCTGTTTGATCTGCGCCAGAGCGCGCAGGAACGGAGCTGGCATGGCCCAGCCGGAGATGGGGAAGTTGCGAACCGCCCGGGCCGTCTGCGGACCATACAGCGCATCGGCGGGAACCTCCACCGGGCCAAGCGAATCGTGTTGCGTACGGGATGAACTCATGCGGCACCTCGAAAGTTGCGGAAACGTACATTATAGAACGCACAAGCCTAACGTCCAAGGCCCCAACCCGCCGAGAAATATACAGGCGGATTCCCTGCCCCGACGGAGCGACATTTGCATGTCATAGGACGATATTTTCGGGCTCACCCCTGGCAGCGCAGGCTGCTTGGTGCGCTGCTGGTGCTGATTCTGGCTGGCCTGGCCGGCGTGATCGCCCTGCCGATCTGGCGGGACTACCGGGCGATTGAACTGCTGGCTAGCGACGACCCCAAAACGCTCACCGGCGTGATGCAGACACTCTACACTCGCGCGAAGGAAAACCCCGCGACGATCGATCGCCTTTGTCGCAGCCTCGACACGCCTGACGACGAACAGTTCCGCCGCATCGTCCAGATGCTCCGCTGGCTGCAGCAGTGGAATACCGACCGGGTCGATCCGATCTGGCGCGACCGGTTGGACCAGCTGGACCTTGCCGCGCTGTGCCCAGCCGAGACGTCAACCCGACCAACCGACGGGACGGACATCGAGGTCGTCCGGCAGCTGCTCTACAACATCACCGCCACCCGGCGGGACAACCTCTACACCCGCCGGGCCCTGGCGGTAACGGCGCACGCACCCGTCGCGGCGATCCGCGCCGACTCGACGATGCTGGCGGCGATTCTCGAAGACGATCACACCCTCGGCGTGCTGCTGGCCGACGACGACCCGGCCGTGGTCGCCTCGGCCGCCCTCGATGCAGGCCTGGCCGGGCGGACCGCGCTGACCAAACCCATCGCCGATACGCTCTTCCGCGCAGCTCCGCAGTACCAGGCGCTGCTGGCCCGGCTCGAAGGCTCCAAGACCAAACCCGCCTCCCCCGCCAGCGCACCGGCACCCGATCCGACGTACGCCCCGGCGACCACCACCGCGCCGAGCACCCAGGCGGCCTCTGCGCCCACAACGGAACCGTCGGCCGAATCGGCTCAGGCCGATCCCCAACGCCAGCGGCTGGATCATCTGCGATCGGTCGTGAGCAACTGTGCCCTCGCCCTGGCGCTGCTGGACGGGCCGACCTACAGCTCAATGCTGGCGACGATGGTTCTGGATTGTCCGGATGGCCCGTTGCGGGAGCGGCTGCTGCTGGTGCTGGCCACCCTGGACAGCGACGACGCCCGCGACGCTCTGACCCGGCTGATCCACACCGCCCGCTGGGAGGGGCACATCGCCCCGGCCATGACGATGACCATCGCCGCCCGCCTGCAAACCGCCGCCGCGGCCTACATGGCCGCCGAAACCCTCCGCGCCTCGACCGATCCGCAGCAGCGCGTGCTGCAATCGCAAGCCATTGCCGCCATCGACCTGGCCGCCGCACTCCGCCTGCCCTGCCGCCGGGCGGTATACGACATGTTCGATCAGCTCTGGTCGCCGGAGCAACCCATCCTCTGCCGCCGGCTGGCTCGCATGCTCGGCACGCAAATCAGCCAGCCCCAGGGCGAAGACGACGACGCCCCCACGCCCCAGCAGTGTCGCACCCTGCTCCGCCACGCCGCCCAGTTCTCCCTGACGCCACCAAACGAAAGCCTCCCGCCGATCACCACGCCCTTGCCCTCGGCCGCCGCGGCCGTGGCGCTGTGGCTCGACGAACCCACCACCCGCGAGTTCCTCACCGCCACCTCGGCTCCCAGCGACGAGCCCGGCGCCAACTACACCGAGCTGAGCGTCCAGCCGACCACCACCTTCTACCTCCGTGAGACCATCGCCCTGGGCGAAACCGCCCCGGCAGACTACGTCGCCTGGGCCATCGGCACGAGCGGGCGCCCCGAGGTCGACGCCCTGGGGCGGTCCTTCCTGCCCGCCGACGACGAGGGCCTCCCGCCGGAGTACAACCCGCAGGTGCGCTCGGCCGGGGCGATGATCCTGGCCCTGTCGGCCCGGGGCACGGCCCAGCAAGCGGCCGTGCTGCAACGTATCCTCGATTGCCGAAGCAGAGAAAACCACCCCGCGTGGGGATCGATGACCTGTGCCGCCCTGGTCGCCGGAGACGACCGCGTCCGCGAGTCGGTGCGACAGTTGTTCTGGCTGCCAGACTTTTCCACCGGCCGGGCCGTGCGAGCCCTGCTGATCGCCGGCGATGGGTGGGTGCTCGACCAGATGCTGCTCAACGTCAACTGGCCCGACGAAGAAATCATTGACCTGATCCTCCTGCAGGGCCTGGACGGCATGATGGCACGCGTGGCCCCGGCCCTGCCGAGTCCCTCGGCGGCGGCCAGCACCGAGACCCGCCTGTGGCAGGTCTCGCTGATGAGGCACACCTGGGCGGTCCGGCGCGATGCGATCGGGCTGGGACTGGGGAAATGATCGTCCACGCGCTGCGACGGTTGGGCGGAAGCATCGGCGAGATGATTCTGCCCGGCGTGTGCGTGGCCTGTCGGGCCGAGCCGGCCGAGCGTGGCGGCCTGGGCGAGTCGTGTCGCAAAGACCTGCTTTCCCTGCTGGCCCTGCCCTACTGCCTGCGCTGCGGGGC
>CAZCDM010000133.1:0-6483 GCA_964497475.1 uncultured Planctomycetaceae bacterium | reverse complement strand
ACCTCATCGGCAAAGAAGGTCGAATATCTTTATTCCTGGGACGGACTACTAGCGGGATTTTTTACTCTGTTACCTGCCGGGCCCTGTGGTACGTTGGCGTGGTCCGCAACGCCCGTCGAAAGGAACCGATGGCTAAACGAGCATGGAAGCCCGACTCGATGACCTGGCAGGTGCAAGCCCCGGCCGAGGGCGCCGCCGAGCTGGCCCGACAGATGCGCCTCTCGCCGCTGGTCGCCCAGGTGCTCTGGAACCGAGGCCTGCACGACGAACCGGCCGCCCGCGCCTTCCTCGAACCCAAGCTCACCGACCTGCACGATCCTGAGATGCTGCCCGGCTGCGCAGCCGCCGCCGAGCGCATCGCCCGCGCCATCGCCGACGGTGAACCCATCTGCATCTACGGCGACTACGATGTCGACGGCATTACCGCCACGGCCATCCTCGAAGCCTGCCTCCGCCTGTGCGAAGCGGCCGACATCCGCCACTACGTGCCCCACCGCCTGGAAGAAGGCTACGGCCTGAACGTCGAGGCCATCGAACAGATCGCCGCCGAAGGCGCCCGCCTGGTCGTCACGGTCGACTGCGGCGTGGGGGCGGCCGAGCCCATCGCCCGCGCCAACGAGCTGGGCATGGACGTGATCGTCACCGACCACCACGTCATCCAGGGCGAGCTGCCCGAGGCCGTGGCGGTCGTTCATCCGGGGCTGGAAACCGCCGGCGAGCCCTACCCCAACCGCGGGCTGTGCGGGGCGGGGGTGGCCTTCAAGCTGGCCTGGCAGGTGGCAAGACAGGTCTGCGGCGAGCAGCGCGTCGACGAGCCGATGCGACAATTCCTGCTCGACGCGACGACGCTGGCCGCCCTGGGAACCATCGCCGACATCGTGCCCCTGCTGGGCGAGAACCGCACGTTGGCGACGTTCGGGCTGCGGGGCCTGACCGGGACAAACCACATCGGGCTGACGGCGCTGATCGAATCGGCCGGCCTGGCCGAGAAGCAGATCGACGCGATGCACGTGGGCTTTGTGCTCGGCCCGCGGATCAACGCCGCCGGGCGCATGGGCCACGCCCGCCAGGCCATCGAAATGCTCACCACCGACTCGCCCGGGACGGCCCGGGCCATCGCCGCCGAACTCAACGCACGCAACGACGAGCGACGCGAGGTCGAGCAGGCCATCACCGCCCAGGCCGTCGAGCTGGTCACCGCCGCCGGGCTCGACGAGTCCACCCGGTCGATCGTCCTGGCTGGGGAGGGCTGGCACGGCGGGGTCATCGGCATTGTCGCCTCGCGGCTGGTCGACCGCTTCGCCCGGCCGAGCATTCTCATCGCCGTCGGCGAGGACGGCATGGGGCAGGCATCGGGGCGATCGATTCCCGGGCTGGACCTGGCGGCCGCCCTGGCCGAGTGCGCCGAGCTGCTGGAGGGCTTTGGCGGGCACGAGATGGCGGCCGGCCTGCAGATTCGCAAAGAGAACATCCCCGCCTTCGTCGAGCGGTTCGAAGGTGTCGCCGCCGAGCGGCTGGCCGATACGCCCGCCCGGGCCGAGCTGCCCATCGACGCCGAGACCACCCTGGCCGGGCTGGACTTCAACACCGTCAGCCAGCTGGAGAAGATGGCCCCCTTCGGCCAGGCCAACCGTCGCCCGGTCGTGCAGATCCTCGGCTGCGAGGTAATCTCCCCGCCCAAGCGGATGGGTCGATCGGGCGGACACATGCAGATGGTACTGGGCGACGGGTCCGGCCGGGCCCGCGCGGTCGGCTTCGGCATGGGCGACCTCGTCGATGCGATGCTCGGGCAGAACCGCGTGGACATCGCCGCCGTGCCGGTCATCAACACCTTCAACGGGCGGAGCAACGTCGAGCTGCAACTCAAAGACGTGCGGTGGTGAAACCGGCATCACCGAGAGGAGAGTTGAATCGCCGGCGACGATAGCCCTCAGCCGGCGGCCGGCACATTTTGCCCGCACTCTGTCGGCCCGTTGTCGCCCTGAGCAAAAGTCATACGGGGAAGCCGAAGGGTCTTTTCGCGGAAAGATTCTTCGCCTTCGCGGCTTGCTTCGCAACCCGCTTCGCTCAGAATGACACCCTGCCGAAGCGTCAATTATTATGCAACCTGCGTTTGCACAGTTCCGGACATCTCTCAGCCCGCCGCGTGAACCATCTCGCCGAGGCGGGTGGCGAGGCGTTCGGCATCGAGGCCGACCAGCCGGAGCTGATGCTGGCGCGAGGCATGGGCGACGAAGCGGTCGGGAATGCCCGCCAGCGCGACCGCCGAGCTGTCGAGCCCGGCCGATGCGGCGAACTCCAGCACAGCCGAGCCGAGTCCGCCGATGATGGAATGATCTTCCGCCACGAGCATGGGGCGTCCGGCTGCGAGGCGTTCGGCGAGCATGGCTTCGTCGAGCGGCTTGGCGAAGCGGGCGTTGATGACGGCTACGTCCACGCCCTTCTCGGCGAGGCTCTCAGCCGCGGCCAGCGCCTGCTCGCACATCGCGCCATAGGCGAGGATCGTCGCGTCGGCACCGTCGCGGAGGGTTCGGCTGCGGCCGGCCTGGAAGGGCTCGCACGGGCCGGGCAGGTTGTCGGGCACTTCGTCGCGCGGGTAGCGCAGGGCCACGGGCACGTCCTGGGCCAGGGCGAACTGCATCGCGGCGGTCATCTCGGCCTCGTCGGCTGGGGCGCAAAGCATAATGCCAGGAATCGCCCGGAGCATGGCGGTGTCCATCGCGCCGTGGTGAACAGCGCCGTCGGACCCGACCAGCCCGGCGCGGTCCATGCAGAAAACCACGGGCAGCTTCTGCAGGGCACACTCGTGGAAGACCTGGTCGTAGGCCCGCTGCATGAAGGTGGAGTAGATGGCGACGACGGGCTTGAAGCCCGCCTTGGCCAGACCGGCCGCCGAGGCCACCGCGTGACTCTCGCTGATGCCGACGTCGATGGTCCGCTCGGGGAAGACCTCGCGGAAGCGGGCCAGGCCCGTGCCGTCCGGCATGGCGGCGGTGATGGCCAGGACCTTCTCGTCCTGTCTGGCACATTCGATGAGGGCGTCGGCGAAGGTGTTCGTCCAGCTGGGGCGGTGCGATTCGTCGAAGACGGCCTGGCCCTGGTGGACGCGGTGGGCGCTGGGGCTGTGGAAGCGGCAGGGGTCTTCCACGGCGTAGGCCAGGCCCCGGCCCTTCTGGGTGTGGACGTGCAGCACGGCCGGGCGGTCGTAGTGGGCGAGGCGTTCGAGCACGGAGATCATCGTCTCGACATCGTGACCGTTGACGGGCCCGAAGTAGCTGAAGCCCAGCGGCTCGAAAACCTTCGCACCGTGGACGGTCGTCCGCAGCACGCCGCGGACCTGGCGGAGGGTTTTGTTGAGGCTCTCGCCGAGGGGCATGTGATCGAGCATGCGTTCGGTCGATTTTTTGATCTCGCCGTAGGTGTTGGTCATGCGGATGTGCTCGAGCGCCTCGGCCAGGGCGCCGCGGGTGCGGTCGATAGCCATGGAGTTGTCGTTGAGGATCACGAGGAACTGACGCTTGAGCAGCGCGGCGTTGTTGAGGCCTTCCAGCGCCAGGCCGTTGACGATGCTCGCATCGCCGACGACGGCGGCGACTTTCGTGTCGCGTCCGGCGAGGAAATCTCCCATGGCCAGACCGGCCGCGGTGGAAATCGCCGTGCCCGCGTGCCCGGTAGAGAACAGGTCGTACTGGCTCTCGGCCGGGCTGGGAAAGCCGCTGAGCCCGCCGGCCTGGCGGAGCGAGTCAAACTGCCCGCCGCGCCCGGTGAGAATCTTGTGGGCGTAGCACTGATGGCCGACGTCCCACAGCAGCCGATCGCTGGCGAAGTCGAAGACGTAATGCAGCGCGAGCGTCAGGTCGGTAATGCCGAGGTTGCTGGCCAGGTGGCCGCCGTTGCGCTGGACAACGTCGGTGATGCGCTGGCGGATCTCCTCGGCGAGGCGGGTGAGCTGTTCGGGCTCGAGCCGCTGGAGCTGATGCGGGCTGGTGATGGTGTCCAGAAGGGTGTCGGTCATAGTTTTTGGGGAGCAAAGGTCGGGCACGACAGTATACCACGCCGCGGCGATTTGGAAAACCGCCTCAGTGCTGGCGGTCGGTCAGCAGGCGGGCCAGACGGGCCAGGGGCTCACCGCCCTGGCCCAGCGGGGCCAGGGCGGCCGTGGCGCGATCGGTAAGCTCGCCGGCGAGCGCTTCGGCCCGATCGAGCCCGAGGAGGGTGACGTAGGTTTTCTTGCCGGCCTGGGCGTCCTTGCCGGGGGTCTTGCCGAGCTGGTCGCTCGTGCCGGTCGCGTCGAGCAGATCGTCGACAACCTGGAAGGCCTCGCCGAGGGCTTCGGCAAAGTCGCTGATGGCTGTGAGCGTTTGCGTCGAGCTGCCGGCAGCGATGGCTCCCATGCGGGCGGCCCCGCGTAGCAGCGCGGCGGTCTTGCGTCGCTGGATGTACCGCAGCCCCTCGACGCCGTCGGGTACGGTGCAGAGGTCCATGTCGGCCACCTGCCCAGCCACCATGCCAGTGGCCCCGGCGGCGATGGCCAGCTCGGCCGTCAGCTCGGCGGCCGCTGCGCCCGCCTCGGCCAGCAGGCCAAACGCGCGGGTCTGGAGGGCATCGCCGACGAGGATGGCCATGGCCTGGCCGAACTGGACGTGGGCGGTGGGTCGGCCTCGGCGGAGGTCGTCGTCGTCCATGGCCGGCAGGTCGTCGTGGACGAGGCTGTAGACGTGGATCAGCTCGACGGCCAGGGCTGCCCGGCGGACGGCGAGGGTATCGCGCGAGCCACCGGCCGACTCGGCAGCGAGGTACGCCAGCGCGGGCCGAAGCCGCTTGCCCCCGGCGGTGCAGTAGCGCATCGCCTCGGCCAGGGCGTCGGGCGTGTCGGGCTCGATCAGCCACTCGGCCAGGTCGGCCTCGAGCTGCCCGGCCGCGGGGGCCAGCAGGTCGCGCAGAGATTGTTCATCCGAGCAGGACATAGTGTCACCGCGGGCATTGTGCCCGAGGGCCGGGCGCTTTGCAAGCCGGTCGACCGGCGGGGGCTCGCAATCGCGGGGGGCTTGTAGCTATACTGGGGCGATGAATGACGCCTCGGACAATGGGCTGGAAGTCGGACACGTGCTTTCCGACCTGCACCTGTTCACCCACCGCACGATCGCGCACGATCTGATGGACACGATCTGCGACGCCGCGGCCGGGGCGGGCTTTTTCGTGCTCAACGGGGACATCTTCGACTTCCGCTGGAGCGTGCTGGACAGCATCGACGCCACGGCCCGGGCGGCGGTGGAATGGCTGGACCAACTGGCCGAGGACTTCCCCAACTGCCGCTTCTTCTACGTCATGGGCAATCACGATGCGCTGATCCGCTTCGCGCCGATGCTGGACGAACTGGCCCGGCGGCGGGAAAACTTTTTCTGGCACAGCTCGCACGTGCGGATCGGCAAGGCGTTGTTCCTCCATGGCGACCTGGCCCTGAACGTGCGTATCCGCGACCCGCTGCAGCGGGAGCTTGTACCCGGCGAGAAGATGATGAGCCCCGCCCTGCACCTGGGCTACCGGGCCTTGATCGCCAGCCGACTGCATCGGCTGATCCCCTGGGTGCACAACACGCGGTGGTGCGCCAAGCGGATCGTCCGTGCCCTGCACGAGTACCACCCTGCCCTGGCCGAGGGGCTGGGCGATATCTACTTCGGCCACATCCACAAAACATTCACCGACTTCGAGTACGAGGGGCTGGTGTTCCACAACACCGGCTCGGCGATCCGGCATCTGAAAAACAGCCTCCTGCCCGTGCGGACGTAACCTTGCCCGCGCCCGCAGGCTGATCCGGAACAGATTACCGCAGAGTCGCAGAGACACAGAGCTTCATGCATTCGTTGCATCTCGTGGGTCCCGACCAGAATCACCGACGGGAGACATTCCTGTAAGTCGATTTGGGGCGAAACGCGGTCCTCTGCGCCTCTGGGGCTCTGTGGTGACCTGACTGATTCACAGCAGTGGAGCGAGCAGCCGGGCGACGCCTTCGAAGGTATCGCGGAAGGCGTTGACCGGGCGGACGCCGGAGGTGGCGTTGACGGTGAGATTGTCGATCCACGTTTCGAGGTTGGCGATCTCGCCGGGGGAGTAGGCGAACATGGCCACCTCGTAGTTGAGGAAGAGGCTGCGGCAGTCCATATTGGCCGAGCCGATGACGGCCAGGTCGTCGTCCTTGAGCAGGCACTTGGCGTGCATCATGCCGTCGTTGTAGAACTCGACGCGTGCCCCGGCCTGGTGGAGCTCGCGCAGGTAGGGCCCGCGGGCCCAGTTGGTCAGCCGCTGGTTGGACACGGCGGGCATGATCAGCCGGACGTCCACGCCGCGATGGACGGCGACGGTGAAAGCCTGCTCCATGGTGTCGTCCGGGATGAAATAAGGCGTGACGATCCAGAGGCGCTTCGTGGCTGCGTAGGCGGCGGAGATGTAGGCCTGGTAGAGTGCATCGCCGGGCACGTCCGG
>CAZCDM010000132.1:0-6491 GCA_964497475.1 uncultured Planctomycetaceae bacterium | reverse complement strand
ATACCACGGTCTGGCGGCCGATTCCTTATTCTGCCGGTGAGAAATGCGGGCTAAGGCCGGGCTCGTCGAGCAGTTCGACGCGCTGGTCGCCGAGGTCCGCAAGCAGGTCGACGCCCTGCGGGAATTCATCAATACCTTGCCGGAAGAATGTGAGTTCTGACATGCCAGGGCAGCTCGGCCCGCATCGAGGACAACGAGGAAGACCATGAGAATACTGATAGTCGACGACGAATTTGTCAGCCGGACGAAACTCGAAACGCTGCTGGGGTCCTACGGAACCTGCGACAGTGTCGAGCACGGCCGCGATGCCTTGGACAAGGCGATCGCCGCCTACGAAAACAACAGCGGCTACGACCTGATCACCATCGACATTTCCATGCCCGACATGGACGGGCACGAGGTCGTCCAGGAGCTTCGCCTCTGGGAACATGAGCACGAGGATATCACGCTCGGCTGCGAGGCCCGGGTCATCATGATTACCTCCACGAAAAAGCCCCGCGACGTGATGTCCTCTTTCAGCGAAGGGGCCGATGCCTACCTTGTCAAGCCCGTCACGCCCGAGTCGATCCGCGAAGCGATCAATGAGATCGACTTCAAGGGCCAGTCGTCGCGCAACGAGGCGGCCGGCAAGCCCGCTACGAGCCCCGCCCAGCCGCCGGCGGAGACCTCCGGCGAGAGCCTGCTAAGCCGGCTGGGCCTGGAGCACCCCACGACCATCTGCATCGATTCGGTGGAGACGGAATTCGTCGACGATTATCTCGATTCCACGCGGGTCAAGCTTATCGAGCTGGAGACCGCTGCGCTGGACCTCGAGCAGGCCGAGCAGAAACAGTTGCTGGTCGATTCAATCATGCGGACGCTGCACTCGCTCAAGGGCGAGGCGGGCATGATCGGGCTGGGCGATGTCCAGGCCGTCTGCCACGAGACCGAGACACTCGTGAAGGACAACCCGACCCACCCGGAATGTGCCCAGCTGGTTCTGACCGTCAAGGACTGGCTCGACGCGATGGTGGAGTATGTGACCGATCCGACAAAGGCTGATTCGATTCAGTTTGAGGTGGTGGCCTCGCCCCGTCGCGAATCGTCACCTAAGGCGGAGTCGGCCAAGGGGGGCCCGGCCCGGCTGTATCTCACGCCGGCAGGGAAGCTGGATCTCGATTCGATCAAGAGCGACTTCTGGGAAGACTACAGCACGAGCACGGTCGCCCGCCTGCCGGAGTTCCGAACGGCCATATCGGCCATGGAAGATGGCGGGGATACGCCCGATCTGCGTGAGGCGATCTGCGTGCATCTGAATTGCCTCAAGGGCGAGGCGGCCATGATCGGCATGCAGTCGGTGCGGGTGATCGTCGAGCAGGCAGAAGAACACTGCAAGACCGCCCCGGCCGAGGAGGTTGTCCGCTACGGGCAGGAAATCGCCGACTGGTTTGGCGATATCCTCGGCGTGGTCGAGCAGCGCCGGACCGTGGCGAGCGGACAAAAAAACGGCTGACAGGGCAACGTCCCATCAGCCGTTTCGTTCAGCGGTCTGCGGATTGTCTGCTTATTCCGCTTCGGCGGGAGACGCGCCGGGCACATTGCTGGCTGGTTTGTCTTCTGTCGCTTCGTCGGTTTCTTCTTCCGAGGCCTCTTCGGTCATTGTATCGGCCGATTCGTCCTGAGAGGCTTCCTCGGAGGCGGTATCGTCTTGCGTGGCCTTCTCGGCCGATTCGTCCTCGGCAGGCGTATCCGCCTTGGGGGCGTCTTCGCTCTCGGCTGATTCCTCTTCGGCGGCCTTGGGCTTGGGCAGCTCGATCTTGACTACGCGGCCCTTGGTCCACCGCTTGATCGAGAGCTTCATCTCCCCGCCGGGGGCGAGTAGCTTTTCCAGGTCCTCCACGGAGGTCACGGGCTGGTCGTTGGCGCCGGTGATCAGCTCGAAGGGTTTCAGCCCGGCCACGGAGGCCTTGCTGCCCGGTTCGATGCGGGAGATGATCACGCCCGGCTCGCCCTCGGGCCGGCGGAAGAATCGTCGCAGCTCGTAGGTGAGGTTCCGCACGGTCAGGCCCAGGCCGGTGGACTTGAACTTCGCGGCCGTGTCGAAATGCTTCGGGCTCAGCGTGACGGTCAACTCCTTCTTGATGAGCTTGCCGTCATAGAAGAAGTCGGCGGTGTACTTCGTGCCGATGCCCAGGTCGGTCAGCATGCGGGTGAAGGTATTTTCCGCCGAGGGCCAGGGCTGGGGGATCCGGTCGTAGTACTGCTCGGGAACCTGGTCGAGGCGGTCCCAGGGGAAGGGGCCTCGCTGCATGTTCTCGACGTCGACGTCGATGGGCTTGGGTTCGTCCTCGACGTGCAGCCGAAGGAGAATCCAGCCGGGCTCGACGCCGGCCTGGGCGGCGGGGCTGTCGGGATAGACGTAGCTGACCATCGCGCCGGTGCGTCCGTTGTGCGTCAGGTGGGAGACCTCATTGACGCGGGCGAGTTCCTCGTTGAGCGGCTGGAGGTAGACGCCCATCCAGGCGAGTCGGCCTTCCTCTTCTTCGCGGAGAGGCACGTTAGACGGGTCGATATGTTCATCCAGGTTAGCCAGCAGTTTGGCGACCAGCGAGGCCGGCATGAGGCTGACGTCGGCCGAGCCGTAGCGGTCTTCCTGGACTCGCTCGCGAATCGGAAGCGGCAGGGCCAGGAGGGTCTTTTTCTCCGGGGCAAAGAGGAACGCCGACGTCGGGTCAGCGACGACTTCGGGCAGGACCGTGCCCTGGAAGCCCAGCTCAAAGCCGGTAATCCGCAGGTGCTGGAAGTAGCGGAGCATCTGGTCGCCACGGATTTTGGTATCGATGGCGTAGAGCAGGTCGTCTTCGTAGTCTCGCAGGTCGCCGGTGTCCAGTTGGAGGTGGGTGTCCATGGGTTCGTCCAGCGTGGCGACGAAGGCGCCATATTCCTTCAGCGAGGCCTGGAAGGTCGCTTCGACGGTTTTCTCGCCGGGCAGGTTCAGGCGGATGTGTTCCAGCCGGGCTGTGCTCTGCGGGCGGAGGTGAGCCAGCACAAGCACCTGCCTGGTCCCGGTGACCAGGGCGATAGTTTCCAGTTCGGTCTGGTTGGATCGCGACTGTTTGCCGGGCTGCTGCTTGGGGCTGCGGAATTGCAGCGTCACGCGAACCAGGCTCGATAGGGTCTGTTTGTCGAGGGCGTCGAGTTGCCTGGCCAGGTCATCGGCCGATACCTGAGGCCAACCCTGGGGGGCGCCTTTCCACGAGCCATCGACGGCCATTTCCCCGCGGTAGCACATGCCCACGCCTTGGCCCGATGCGTCGGTGACCAGGGAGTACAGCGGTGCGGTGCGGAGTTCGCCCCGGCCGGGGGAGACCATGACCGGCCCGCCGACGGGTTTGGCCTGGAGGGTCCAGCGGGTGTTGACCCGCCCGATGGTCGTCGAGAGGTAGGGCTTTTCCAGTGTGGGGTCGAACTCGATGGTGGGGACGTCGGGCATGGGTTTGGCCAGCTCGTAGAACGCGGCGTACTGGTTGTTGGCGTAGCCCAGAGGCTTGGCGGGGGAACTGTTCTGGCCCGAACGGACGACGATCGACTCGATGAAACGCGGGTGGATCATCGGATCGGCGGTGATGACCGTGCGGTCGTCCAGCAGCCAGGCTTCGATTTCGAGTGGACGCTTCTGCTTGACCAGCTCGCCGAGATAGCTTTCGCGGGACAGCAGCCCCGAGCTGCGCGGCGGCTCGCCCTTGTCGAACCGAAGGGTGTATTCCACCACGGCCATGTGCGGGGTGAACTGGTCTTTGCAGAGGTCCACGATTTTCTGCGGCGTGAGCTTGGTTTTTTTATCGTCGCCTTCGTCCTCGTCCTCGGCCTCGGCCGAGGTGGCGTCGTCGGATTCGGTTTCCGTGGCGGCCTCGTAGGCTTGGGCTTTGGCTTGGGGGTTGCTCTCGGTCTCGGCGAGGCTGGTGGTGCAGCACAGCCCGGCCAGCAGGAACAGAATGACAGCACAGTACATCCAGCGGGGGGTCTTGATACGGGTCATGGTTATTCCTTTTCGTAGTCGCGGCTGAAGTCCATTACGAATTGCTGGCGCAACCCGTTACGCAGGACAGTAATGACAATGCGATGATTCTCGTCGATGGTTTTGATCGCCTGGTCGTAGGCCTTCTCGACATCGTCGAGGGTGTTGATCTCGGTCTTGCCGATTTTCAGGAGGATGTCCTTGGGTCGCAGCCGGGCGTCGCGGGCATTGCCCGGTCTCTTGATGCCGTAAATGAACACGCCCTTCTTGCGATAGAAATAGAGGTCTTCGTTGTCGAACTGATTGATGGCTTTGACGGTCATGTCCCAGCGGGGACAGTCGAGCTCTTCGCCTTCGACCTTGCCCTTGGCCCGCGGCGTGAGGGTAATGGTCATCTCCTTGCCATCGCGCAGGAGGGTGAAGACGGCCTCTTTGTTCTTGGGCAGCAGGCCGAGGGTTCGCCGAACGGCCGGGAGGTTCTCGTCGGAAATCGCATTGAGTTCGGTATCATTGACGCGGAGGATGCGGTCGCGCACCTGGATGCCGGCCCGGCGGGCGGGGCTTTCCAGGTCGGTCTCGGCGACGATCACGCCCTTGTCGCCCTCGAAGTAGATGTCCCGGTCGAAATCCCGCAGAGGCTGGAGCTGCAGGCCCGTCCACGACCAGTTGACCTTGCCGTGTTCGCGGAGCTGCTTGAGGATGATTTTGATGTTGTTCGAGGGCGTGGCGAAGCCCAGGCTCGAGCCGCCGCGGGTGTTAATGCCGATTACCCGCCCGGCCGTGTCGACCAGCGGGCCGCCGGAGTTGCCCGGGTTGATGTCCGCATCGGTTTGCAGCCAGAGGCTGTACTCGCTGGAGTTCGGCAGGAACCGCCGCGTGCAACTGATAATGCCGATCGAGACGCTGCGGTTCAGCCCCCACGGCGCGCCCATGGCCATGACGAAATCGCCCTCCCGCAGGACGCTGCTGTCGCCCAGTTCGGCGTAGGGCAGGTTGCTGGGCTTGGCGGTCTTATCGCCCTTTTTGTGCAGTTGCAGCAGGGCCAGGTCGGTGTCCTTGTCTGTACCGAGGATTTCGGCGTGGTACGCACTGCCGTCGTAGAGCAGGCAGCGGATGGTCTTGCCCTTGTCCACCACATGCCAGTTCGTCAGCACCTGGCCGTCGTCGGAAATCAGCACGCCCGAGCCCAGCACCTCGGAGGTGGTCCGCTTGCCGGCTTCGTGGGTCTCTTTGTAGCTCTTGATGAAGACCACCGCGGGGAAAACCTTGTCCTTGGCCTGCTGGACCACCTGCCGGAAGTCACCGGCCCCGGGTTGCTTGGGCTCGGCCAGACCGGCCGACGCCATCCCCACTGCTGCCAGAACGAAACAGACAAGACCAAAGCGTTTCATGCGAGTCTCCTGTCGAGAGGAAGGGGATTTGATTCCATGCCAGCTACAACCAACCCCGATGCCCGCGGCGGGTTTCGATCAATTTGAAATATCTTAGCAGCCCGCCCCGGCGGTGTCGACCGCACGCCGGAGGCTGCATCGGGAAAAGATCGATCAAGACACACCCGGGCCGTTCCGATTAGCTGGGTGAAGATCGTGCCTCTCGGGAAGGTCGACGCCCGGCCTTGCCTCTCCCGGTTGTCTTCTCGTGCAGTTGAAAAAATATCGGATTGCCCCTGAATCACCGCGCCAGCCAATCCGATGGATCGCTTGGAAGAATTCGAACATTCCAGATAAAGGAGTTTCACCGTGGAAGAACAGACAGCTACAACCACCGAAGAGGTCCGGTCGGTTGACAGAGCGGGTAAGTATTTGACGTTCTGTCTCGGCGAGGAAGAGTACGGTCTGGAGATCCTCAAGGTGCGGGAAATTATCGGCATGATGTCGATTACCTCCGTGCCGCGGACGCCGGGCTTCATCAAAGGCGTGATCAACCTGCGCGGCAAGGTCATTCCCGTTATCGACCTGCGGCTGAAGTTCTCCATGCCCGAGGTCGAACACACCGACGAGACCTGCATCATCGTCGTCCATGTCGGCGATGTCGAGGTCGGCGTGATTGTCGACCGCGTTTCGGAAGTACGCGACATTCTCGAAAACGATATCGATGACCCGCCGAGCTTCGGGACCAATGTCGATGCCAGTTTCATTCTCGGCATGGGCAAGACGGGCAGCGGTAAAGTGAGCATCCTGCTGGACATTACCCGCGTTCTGGCGGGCGACAATGATCTTCTTACCAACATGGCCGAGTAAAGGGTACCCGGCCATACCAACCTGATGGACACTTTGGACAGGAAAGGCAACGGACAATGTTCAAGAACATGAAGCTTGGAACCAAAATCGCGGTAGGCTTTGGGCTGTTGATCGTCATCGCCGTGCTGCTGGGCGGCATAGCCGTGTACGAGATGAAAATGGTCGAGGGCGAATCGGCCAAGCTCGCCGAAGAGTACGTCCCGGACCTGACTTCAACATTGGGACACCCAATCAATGGAGCAGGTCGTAGAGGG
>CAZCDM010000131.1:0-6538 GCA_964497475.1 uncultured Planctomycetaceae bacterium | reverse complement strand
CCGTAGCGGGTTTTGAGCCATTCCTGCCAGGTGTACTCCGGCCCGACGAGGTAGATCGACTCGAGGGGCAGGGTCTGGATGTAGGCGACGTAGGCGTTCCGCTGGGCGGTGGGGATCCACTGCTTCTGGCCGGGCAGGTCGATGGCTTCGAAGCTGGCGTGGTCGGTACTCCAGCGGTCATTGAGTTTTTCGATCGTGCCGAAGCGGGTGCGCAGAAATTGCTGGTACGTCGAGGCCGGTTCGGTCGTTCGGATGAAGGAGGAATTGAGCACGTTCAGGACGAAGTCGGCCCATTCCTTTCGCAGGGTGGGCTGGTCCTGGCCGGGTGCCTGGGCCGGCAGAGAGAATGCCCGCATGGACTTGATGGGCCTTGCGTGGGCGGCGTTGTAGGCGGCCACGTCTGACTTGCCGTACTTGGGCGAGATGATCGAGTCGATAAATTCGCCCGTCAGCGAGACGAAGGCCCGCTCGGCCAGGGGACGCTGGTGCAGCAGGTCCTCGTAGGTCTGGTTGAAGAGAGTATTTTCGTATGTGAACTGACGCGAGGTCCAGTCCGGTGGCGTGACGCTGATGCCTCGCCAGCGCCTCAGAGGCGAGCCGAGGTCTTCCGAGAGGGCAACGAGATTGTCATCGTATCGCTTGCGGACCATATCGACGAAGAGGTCGAGGTTCTTCGAGGCGATCAGCTTATACCGCTCTAAACCGCCCAGCACCCACCAGTGATTGGGGATGTCCACCTCGGCGGCGAAGGCGCGGAGGTCTTCGATCCGTTTGGGATGGACCGTCTCGGGAATGGTCGCCTGGCGGAAGTCGTAATCCTGGTAGCCGCGCATGGCATTCATCTCGGTCGTGCGGTAATTGTACTTCATTTCGAGGAACTTGCGATTCAGGACGGTATCATCGACCAGGTAGGCGGGGATGGCATCCATCTCCGATGCGTCCATCTCGCTGTGCAGCGCGCCGGTGATCATCAGCAGGAAGGGATAGATCATGGTCAAGCCGCCGAGGATCAGGGCGATCGTCACGATCGTGAGAAAAATGATGCCTTTGGTGCTCTTGGTTTCAACTTTGGTCAAGACGGACATGGGGTTTCACCTTGGTGGGGGAAAGATGGGTTAGACCTGTGTGCGGGTGAACTCGGCCCGGCTGAGGCGACGGAGCTGGTAGGCGGTAAGCAGAATCACCAGGGCACCGAGCATCCAGGCCATCGCGGCCCCGATGCCGTAGTGCAGCTCCATGAATGTACGCTCGAAAATATCCATACTCAGGATGGTGGTGGCATTGCCCGGGCCGCCGCCAGTCATGGCCAGGATGTAGTTCACGCCACCCCGGAAGGATCCCACAATGAAGCCCACCAGCTGGATCATCACGAGGAACTTAACGCGGGGCAGGGTGATGTAGCACATTTTCTGGAGTATGCCGGCTCCGTCGATCGAAGCCGCTTCGATAAGCTCCTCGGGTACGGTTTTCATCGCGGCAAGGTAGATGATGCAGCCCGGCCCGGCCATGGCCCAGACGCGGGGCAGGACGCAGCAGAGCATCGCCAGGGAGGGTTTGTTCAGCCAGTCGATGGGCTTGAACTGGAATTGTCCGAACAGCGAAGCCAGGGTGTTTTTCACGCCACTCCAGCCGGTCACAGCTGCGGGGTCGAGGCCTTTGGCTTCGATGACCATCTGCCCGGGGCCGACGAAGGCGCTGTAGAGCGGCCAGAGCGTTACAGCGATGAGCCCCAGCACGAACAAGCCCACGGCCAGGCGGACCCAGATGGTCAGCTCGGTCAACCAGAAGATGATCGCGACCAGCGTGGCGATCAGCCCCAGCCAGACCGCCAGGGCCAGCAGCTTGACGATGGTCGCGCCGACGGGCCCGAGGCTGTTGAAGGCGGCGAGGAGCTGGTTGAACGCCCCGTTATCCGAGCCCTCGTAGAGCTGCCGCCACAGGAAGATCATGATCACGCCGCTGACGACAGTGGGCAGGTAGAAGACCGTGCGGAAAAAATATTTCAGCGTGCCGGTGGGTACTTCGTCCAGCAGGATGGCGACCATGATCGGAGGCCAGAACCCCAGCCCCACCGTCAGCAGCACCCAGTAGAAGGTCCGGCCGAGCGAGGCCCAGAACTGCTCGTCGAAGAAAATTGTCGCGAAGTTGTCAATGCCGACCCACGAACTCTCGATCACCAACTCGTAATCGAACAGGGCCAGCGGTGCCCCCATGACCAGGGGCACGTACTGCCAGAACAGCACCACCAGAAAGGCCGGGGCCATCAGCAGGTACGCTTTGCGGAATTTCCACCAGGAGCTTTGCTTTCGGATGGCGCGGTCGGCCTTGGTGAAGGCACGCAAGACATGCCAGATCGCGAAGATAAACACCGCTGCGATCACGATGATCATCACCAGGCCCACCGTCCGGCGGGTGCGCCATTCCTCTTCGGGCAGCTGTCCCAGGACGTACTTGTCGACGCGGTCGGCCTGGGCTTCGAGCTGGGCCTTGATGCGTGAGAGGGCCTCCTCCCGCGGGTATTCCAGCAGCTCGGGGTGACGCAGAGCCCAGTTGATCGGCTCGGAGACCTTGGTGTAGATGAACTGCGTGTTCTTGCCGTACGGCTCGGGCACGCCATGCGCCAGGGCGGTCATGAATGTCTTCCGCCAGCCCGGCGGGACTTTGCGGAGGATATCGTCGTAGCCGAACTTCTCCAGCAGGTCGGGGTTGACGAACTGGCCCAGGCCGTTCTTGACGTAGATATCGGTGCGGATACGCTGTGCTTCGTCGCCGGTGATGAACCAGAGGTACTCCATGACGGCGAGTTTTTGCGCGGGCGTAGTCTGGCGGAACACGCCGGCCATGGCGGCGTTGAGTTCGGCACTCGGCGTGCCGTCCGGGGCTTTGGGGACTGGGGCAATGCCCATCAGCTCGGGGTTGATCTGTGAGAGCAGATCGCGGGACAGATAGGAAAACTGCATGCCGATCTGTCCATTATCCCATTTCATGCCGATTTCCGGTTTGGTCAAGGGCAGGAAGGCACAGCCGACGTATTGTTTGTCGTCGATGGTGAAGGGCTCTTTGGCCAGCTGGAGGATGTAGTAAATCGCCTCGGCTGCGCCCATGGTGTTGAAGGCCGCTGCCCACTGGCCGTCGGCGTTTTTCTGCATGTACTCGACGTCTTTGGATACCATGAAGCTGAACGCCCCCCAGCTGATGACGTCCCCGGCGTGGATCAACAAGCCGTAGGTGTCCGGCAGGGTGCGGATCTTTCGGCAGTACTCGGTCAGCTCGTTCCAGTCTTCGGGGGCACGTTCCGGGTCGAGGCCGGCCCGCTTGAAGACGTCCTTGCGGTAAAACAGCGCACGGATCAGAATGCGATACGGCAGGGCCCAGATATGCTTGCCCTCTGGAATGCCCTGCTTCTGGACGTCGGCATCGCGGTAGATCACCTTCCAGGCTGGCTTGGGGACGCGGGCGAGAATCGCATCGCGCCAGCGGGCGATTTCCTCCTCGGTCGGGTCGGCCAGCCAGTTGTCGTTCTCGTCGGTCTGCCGGCAGCGGGGGTTGTCGCTCTTGACGCGGGCCAGGAGTATTTCCAGCGGTTCGAGGAAGCCGTGATTGATATAGGTCGCCGACTGGCGGAAGTTGACGTAAATTGCATGGGGCGGGTTGCCCGCCGCGATACCCATCAGCACGCCGGTGTCCATCGCCGAGCCCTGGATGGTGGGCATGGTGAACGGCTTGATCTGGTAGTTGGGGTGCGTTTTGAGGAAGGCGCGGACCACGGCGCGTTCGGCCTTGGCGCTGGCATCCTGCGTGATGGGGTTGGGCAGGATGCCTGAGGTGAATTTGACGACCTTGTCCGGCTCGGGGGCAGCGGGCTGGGCCGATGCGAGACCGGCGAGCGAGCCAGCGACGAACAGGCTGCAAAGCAGGGCAAGGAACAGGCCGTTGGGCTTGGATGACATCAGCGACATGAAGGATCCTTTCGCATGGCAGATCAAGGCAGCACGAGTAAGCGCGGTATCATACACAAAGCTGTCGTGTGGGTCCAGAATTGTTGAGAAAAAAGCGGGCTGAGCCGTCCCGTGGCTAGGGTTCAGTCGATTTGGCTGAATCGTTTGCATCGAACAGCCCCGACTCGTCTTCCAGCCCGGCCGGCGGGCCGCCGGGGAGGCCAAGATGCCCCCAGGCCCGGGCGGTGACCGATCGGCCCCGGCGGGTTCGGGCCAGGAGTTTGCTTTGCAGCAGGAACGGCTCGACGACATCGACGAGCGTGTCGGTCTCCTCGCCGAGCGTGGCTGCGACCGCCTCGATGCCGACCGGCCCGCCCTGGTAGACGTCGATGACGGTCCGCAGGAAGCGGCGGTCCAGTTCGTCGAGCCCCAGCTCGTCAATGCCTTCCAGCTGCAGCGCCGCCGCGACGGTCTTTTCCGTCAGCCGCCCGTCGGCTTTGACCTCCGCGAAATCGCGACACCGCCGCAGCAGGCGGTTGGCGATGCGCGGCGTGCCGCGGGCCCGCCCGGCCAGGGTCGCCAGAGCATCGTCGTCGAACGGAATCTTCAGCATCTCGGCCGACATGCGGCAGCGCAGGTGCAGGTCGTCCTGCGACCAGAACTGCAGGTGATGCGTAATGCCGAACCGCGTCCGCAGCGGCGGGCTCAGCAGCCCGGCCCGGGTGGTCGCGCCGATCAGCGTGAAGGGCTTCAGCGGCAGGTTGATCGTCCGGCTGTGCATGCCCGAGTCGACCACGAAGTCGACCTTGTAATCCTCCATCGCCGGGTAGATGTACTCCTCGACGGTCGGGCTGAGGCGGTGGATTTCGTCGATGAACAGCACGTCGCGGGCTTCGAGGTTCGTCAGAATACCGATCAGGTCGCTCGGGCGGGTCAGTGCCGGGCCGGAGGTCACGCGGATATTCGTGCCCGTTTCGTGGGCGATCACATAGGCCAGCGTCGTCTTGCCCAGCCCCGGCGGGCCATGCAGCAGCACGTGCTCCATCGGCTCGTCGCGCTGGTTGGCTGCGGTAATGCTGATGCGCAGCTTCTCCAGCAGGTCGCTCGAGCCGATGCAGTCCTCCAGCCGGTGCGGGCGGAGGGCGGCGTTGAAGGTTTCATCCTCCGTGCCGGTGGCCTGGGGGGATATGATTTTCTCGCGTGCCATGGGGCGGGTTATCCTCTGGGTTGGGGGCCTTGGTTCCAGGGCAGCACGTCGGCCCGGGTGGCCCAGGCGTCGTAGTCGCGGGCCATGCGCGTGGCGCGGCCCGGGTCGCGCGGGGCCAGGTCGCACAGCTCGGTGCGGTTTTCAACGGTGCGGCTGACGAGCTTCCACTGCCCGTCGCGGATCGCCCGGTTGCCCTCGTGCTCGAAGAAAATCGGTCGGCCTCGCTGCCAGCTCTCCTGCCCTCGCAGCAGCGGCGCGAGCGTTACGCCATCCAGATCGGGCGTGGCTCGGCTGGCCTTTTGGGTGGGGTACTGGGCCTGGCCGACGTCCAGGAACGTGGCCATGAGGTCCACGATATGGCAGGGCTGGTGGCGAATCGTACCGGCGGGGATTTCGCCAGGCCAGTGGCAGATCGCCGGGGTGGAAATGCCCCCCTCGTGTACCCAGTGCTTGTACAGGCGGAAGGGCGTGTTGGAAGCGTTGGCCCAGGGCGTGTCGTAGCTCATGAAGGTATCGGCCGGGCCCGGGCGAAGCTCCGGGCGGTTGCCCACCTGCATCGGCCCGCAGCCGGGGGGCACCTGGTCGTAGTGCTGGATGAAGCCGTCCTCGGCGAGGAACTCCGCACACCCGCCATTGTCAGCCAGGAAGATCACCAGCGTGTTCTCCCATCGGCCGGTTTCCTTCAGGGCGGCGATGATCTGCCCAATACCCTGGTCCATGCGGTCGATCTGGGCGGCGTAGACAGCCATTCGCATCGCGTCCCACTCTCGGCGACGGGCGTCGAGTTCGTCCCAGGGCGGCGCGCTGTCGCGCGGCGAGAGTTGCCATTTCTCCGGCAGCAGGCCGAGCGATTTCATCTCTTCGAGGCGCCGGCCTCGCAGCTCATCCCAGCCGACCCCGTATGCAGCCTCGTATTTGGCGATGTCCTCTTCCAGCGCGTGCAGGGGCCAGTGCGGTGCGGTATAGCAGGTGTGCAGCAGCAGGGGGCGGTCGGCATCGGCTTGGCGGATCATCTCGCAGGCGTGGTCGCTGATGGCGTCGGTATAGTAGAAATCGCTGAAGTACTCCTCGTCGGTGACGAACTGGTCCTGCTCCATGAGCGTATGGGGCCGGAAGAAGCTGCCCGCTCCGGAGACCGTGCCGAAGAATTTCTCAAAGCCGCGGCTCAGCGGGTACGGATAGCCCGACGAGCCGGGAGCCCATTTTTCCGACTCATGCGGGAGGTAATGTCCCCCGCAATGCCACTTGCCGCTGTAGAGCCTCTGGTACCCCGCCGGGGCGAGGGCTTCGGCGAAGGTGACTGTCTCGTCACGGAGATACCCTTGGGGGTACTTTGAACAATTCAAATTCGGATATCGCGTAGGATTTTCGCTTTCTGGCAAAGAGCAAAAAA
>CAZCDM010000130.1:0-6744 GCA_964497475.1 uncultured Planctomycetaceae bacterium | reverse complement strand
CACCAATCGTCGTCACCAACAAAAATCAACGGACCGGTGAGAAATGCGGGATAGCCTGTTGGTCATTGGGTACTGCACTTTGGCCATTTCAATACCCCAGCATCTTGCCATCGGCCCGGGCGGGAGCTATCTTCAGGGCTCGACCCGAGCACAAAGGAACATCCCATGATCGAATTGCATTGGAAATCAGCCAGCGAACATACCATCGGCCCGGAGCACGGCATTACCGCCAGCGACCTGGCCAGCATCGAGAACGACCTGCAGCGCGCTCACGACGCCGTCGTCGGGCAGTGTCGCGCCGGCCAGCTCGGCTACGCCCAGCTTCCCTCCGGGCGACCCGCCTACGCCCAGGGCGTCAAGGAGCTCGTCGCGAAGTATCGCGACAATACCACGGACATGGTCGTGCTGGGCATTGGCGGCAGTGCGCTGGGGAATATCGCCCTGCACAGCGCGCTGAACCCCTCGACGTACAACCTCCGCAGCCAGAGGTCCCGCGGCGGCCCGAGGCTGTATGTGCTGGACAATGTAGACCCGGCCCTGGTCGATGACGTGTTGCGGCAGATCGGCCGACGCCTGGAGACCACGCTGGTCAACGTCATCAGCAAGTCCGGCGAGACGGCCGAGACGGCCAGTGAGTTCATGATCTTCCGCGAGAAGCTCCGGGCCAAGCTGGGCGATGGCTTTGCCAATCGCATCGTCGCGACGACCGACGCCTCCAAGGGTACGCTGCACGAGATCGCTACGCGCGACGGCTACGACATGCTCACCGTGCCCGATGACGTCGGCGGGCGGTTCAGCGTGCTCTCGCAGGTGGGCCTGTTCAGTGCGGCCATGTGCGGCATTGATATCGACGCCCTGCTCGACGGGGCCGACCGCATGCGCCAGCGAGTGGAGGTCATGGACCTCATGCAGAACCCCGCCTGCGTGCTGGCGGCGATCAAGTACCTCATGTTCGCCCGCAAAGATAAGCCCATGCATGTCATGATGCCCTATTCCAACCGGCTGTACATGCTGGCCGACTGGTACCGCCAGCTCTGGGCCGAGAGCCTCGGCAAGGCGACCGACCGGCAGGGCAATGAAATCTTCACCGGCCCCACGCCGATCAAGGCCCTCGGCACGACCGACCAGCACAGCCAGGTGCAGCTCTACCGCGAAGGGCCCAACGACAAGCTCACCGTCTTCCTGGAAGTCGACAAGCACCCCAAAAACGTTCGCGTGCCGGATGTCTTCGCCGACGTGCCGGGGCTGACCTACCTCCGCAAGGCCCAGCTGGCCAAGCTGCTCAACGCCGAGAAGCGCGCCACCGAGTATGCGATGGCTTACTCCAAGCGGCCCAGCGTGACGATCAGGTTCCCGCAGATCGACGCCGGCAGCGTGGGCGAGTTCCTCTACCTGTACGAGTTCACGACCAGCCTCGTCGGCGAGCTGCTGGATATCAACGCCTACGATCAGCCGGCCGTCGAGCTGGGCAAGAAGGCCACCTTCGCCCTGATGGGGCGCGATGGCTACGACGAGATGGCCACCGAGATGAAGAGCTTCTTCCGCAAGGATAAACGGTATACGGTCTGATCGGCGGGTGGATCAATCCGGTCGGCCTGCCAGGAGCAAAACAGAAAGGGGACAGACATGGTCATGGCGCCCGTCTTGTGCGTGGTCTTGCTGGTTCTGTTCGCTTTGGGGCGATGTGGCTCGTTGCGGATGGCGGTGGTGTATGGATTTCTGGTCGGGGGCGGGTTGCTTGTGGCAATCACCGAGCTGCTGGCCGGGTTCGACTGTCTTACAGCCCCCTGCCTGGCTGTCGCATGGGGGGTGGCTCTGGCGGGGGTACTGGTGCTGTTCTTGTACGACCATCGAGCCATCGGTCGACGACTGGGCAAGCTGCGCCGGGCCGTGCCCATCGCATGGAAGCGTTGGGATCGACTGACCCGCGTGTGCCTTCTGGCAGTGGCTGGTATTGTCCTTCTCACCGGGGTGCTGGGGCTGATGGCACCGCCGAACAATGCCGACGCGATGTGCCTCTATTCCGCCCGTGTGGTCAATTGGATTCACCAAGGCAATGTTGACTATCACCCGGCCCAGCACGCGATCTGTCAATACCAGCCTCCGTTGCACAGCTATGCATTGCTGCATTTACAGGTTCTCAGTGGCGATGATATTTTGGCTAACCTGCCCCAGTGGTTTTCCTTCCTGATCATCATTGTTGTGGTCTCGCGGATAACGGCCCGGTTGGGAGGCTCGGGCCGGGCCCAGGCGATAGCCGCTCTTCTGGCAGCGACATTGCCTGTGGGCATACTTCAGAGCACGTCGGTACAGTCTAATCTCAGCAATGCAGCCTTCCTGTTATGTTTTGTGCTGTTTTTCACACGGGTTCTCAGGCGGGTTTCCCTTGCGGGAGTGATCTGGGCGGGGCTCTCGGCCGGCCTGGCGCTGTTGACCAAGGGCTACGCGTATCCCTATGGGCTTTTTGTCGGGGCCAGTGCCATCCTCGCCTACGGCAGCCAGGCTCTGCGGCAGAAGCAGGGCCCACGCCTGGCGGCGATGGCCGGGGCTGCCGTCGCGGTCATCCTGATCGCCGCGGTGCTCAATACAGGGTACTATCTTCGCAATGTCCGGCTGCTCGGTTCGATTTTGCCGGCGAGTGAATCTGGCGGGCAGTTCGCCTTGCCAAACAGCTTGCCCGAGGCGGCCTGGCGTATCGGGCAGCATGGGTGGCATCACCTGCGGACTCCGTGGGATCTCTACCTGGCCTGGCGGGCGCGCACCACCGGGCAGGTCGATTGGAACCGGTTGCCTCTGGTCAATGAGGATACGTCAGGCAATTTCCCGCACATGGTTCTTGCGCTGATTCTGCCTGTCGTGGCGCTGTGGGGGGTGGCATGCTCCGGGAAGCGGAAAAACCGCCGTACCGATCGATCGGGCGACGGATCGGTCCTGGCTGCCTCGCTGGGGTTATGTCTTGTACTGATCGTCATCGGGCTGTGGACGATACGCCTGCCTAATGATTGGGTGGGGAGGTGGCATACCTTTGCGTTTCTGGTCATGATTCCCCTCTTGGCCTGGCTGGGTGAGGATGTATTGCGGAATCGGCGGTGGGTGGAGTGGCTCGTGGCAGGCCTGCTGGTTCTCTACGTCCTGCCGTTTTTGCTGCTGAATCCATGGAAGCCTCTGCTGCCCGGCTACCGCACTCAGCCTCCGATCTGGTCGATCAGCCGGGACCGCCGGAGATTCTATGGCTTCTATCGCTATGAAACGTTCCAGACCATCGCACGCATGGCCGAGCGCATTGGGTGCCGGCGACTCGGCATCGTGCACCTTTTGGGCGGGTCGTGGGAATACCCCTTCTGGGTCCTGCTGGATTCCCACGCCGGTCAGAAAAACGTCCGT
The DNA here is from genome assembly GCA_964497475.1 of uncultured Planctomycetaceae bacterium. GTDB lineage: Bacteria > Planctomycetota > Phycisphaerae > SM23-33 > SM23-33 > CAZCDM01. Next base: position 3,360 of record CAZCDM010000130.1, on the reverse strand, counting down.
CTCGTGCCCGTTTTGCCCGCGAAGAAAACGAACCCGACAGACCAGGTCCAACCACTCCCACCCCTGATCGTTCTTTCACGCATCGGGCAGGACACACCGGAGATGCGGGCTCTTGCGCGTAGCCATCTGCTCGCCTTGCAGAATCGGCTGGATCGCGAAGGACTCCCCTCGGCTACCTACAGAATCGACGAGCACTATTCCCTGCTCTTTACCGGTTCGGCTGTGAAATTCTGTCCCAATTTTCCCCCGGCGTCGAAGACAGGCCCGAAACGTTCGGCCAGGTCTCAGGAAGCGGCGCAATAAAAAGGCGGGCCGAATGCGACCCGCCTTTTTCATGCGCGTTGGTCGGGCGGTGGAGTCTTGCTGCTTGCCCGGCCGGGCTGTTTACTCAGCCGGGGCCGGCGGGGCGGCTTGGTTGGCATTGCCGCCAAGCTTGGCGTTGGCTTCGGCCAGGAGTTTCTCTTCCATGGCCTTGTCCCGCTTGTCGAGTCGTTTCATGCTCTGGACCGTGTTCTGCTGGGTGGTCATGGTCATCGCCTGGCCCTGCGGTGAGGTCATGGCCATGGTCATGTTCATGGTCTGATTGAGCTTGTTGGACTCGAACTGGCCGGTCTTGCGGTCGACCATGATCTTGCCCTTCTGACTTCCGACGAGTTCTTTGATCTCGATCTGCTGGGGCAGGTTCTGCTTTGCTTCGTCGGCATTGAACGTGCCGTCAAGGGCGATTTCCGCGATGTCGCCACGGACCTGTTCGAGCTTGAAGTTCATGTTCATCTTCAGCGCGCCGCCCATCGGCATGGGGACGGTTTCGGTCCTGGTCCACGTCTCGCCGACGGCGACGGGCTTGTCCGGCAGATATGCCGCCGAGGAATTGATCATTTTTTCCATGGCTTCGGGGCTGACCATCTGTTGCGCTGCCGCGGCGATCTGGGGGTTCGATCCCATTGCATTGATCATCTCGTCGATGCCGGTAATGTCCGAGACCTTGCCGTCCGGTGTGATCTTCATCTCGAGGGGTGCGTCGATCATGGCCTTGAACATCGGGGCAGTCGGCGAGGAGTTCTGCCCCTCAGCCTGGTCGCTGTCGTAGCTCATGTTCATTCCCATCATGCTCATATGTTGGGCGATGCGTTCGTAGGACAACTTGACCGGCATCTTGCCGTCCGGGCCCGGCTGGCCGACTTCCATCTTGACGACCATGAGCATACGCATCTTCTGCTGCATATTGCCCTGCGGCCCTCCCTGAATCTTGTTGTCCATGACGGTGGAGTTGACCAGCCAGCTCGTGCCCGGCTGGACCTTCTGTTTCAGGTCGTAGGTTTCCGCTGTCGCCAACGGAGCCAGCAGCGACAGGGCCAGGGTGATCGTCAGAATCGTTCGGATGCGATTGGTCATAATTCTTCCTTTTCTTTCAGTTCGTCGCCGGATCAGTGATCGTCCGCGCGGCGACGCGACGCGGGCAAGGGGATACCTTAAGTATATGACTCGGCGTGATGGCATGCCACCTTCCGTCGGGCCGAATTATTCATCAGGCGCCTGGATGGTGATCCGCCGGGTCGTCTCGCCGGTGATCTCGAACCGCACCGCCCAGCGGTGTTTCGGCAGGGCGGGCTCGGCTCGCTCGGCCCACTCGATGGCGACCACGCCCTGTTCGAGCATTTCCTCGCAGCCGAGGCCCAGGAACTCCTCGACCGGATCGCCGAGGCGGTAGACGTCCAGGTGGAACAGGTCGACCGGGCCGGGGTAGTGTTGGGTCAGGACGTAGGTCGGGCTGGAGACCATGTCAGCCTCGCAGCCGAGCCCGAGGGCCAGGCCTCGGACGAACTGCGTCTTGCCGGCGCCCAGCGGGCCGGTGAGCGTGATGCACGCCCCGGCCGACAGCGCCCGGCCGAGTGCTTCGCCCACGGCGGCCGTCTCGGCAGGGCTGATGGTTTCGTACAGGCCGGCGGGGCTCATGTGTGCTCCCAGCCTGCGGGGGCCAGGGGCGATCGGGCTCCGTCGTCGTCGATGAGCCAGAGCTGCGGGGCTTTGATCAGCGTGCCGATGCGCGTGACGGGCAGGGGGACTTTGTCGTCGGCTTGGAGGCGTCGCGCCTGGCCGGCCGGTACGGTGAACAGCAGCTCGTAATCTTCGCCATCGCCCAGGGCGGCGGCCAGGGGGGGGATGTCCCGCCCGGCGGTCGCGTCGTCGGCGATGGGAATGGCCGCGGCGTCGATCTCCGCGCCGCAGCCGCTGGCGCGGCAGAGTCGGGTCAGGTCCACCGCCAGGCCGTCGGAGATGTCGATCATCGCCCGCAACTTGTATCGCAGGGCCAGGATGATCGCCTCGCGGACGCGCGGGTGGATGTCGTTTCGTCGCTCGCCGAGCCAGGCACCGCCCAGCCGACCGGTCACGAAGATCGCCTGTCCGGCTCGTCCGCCGCTGCGGCGCACCGGCTCGATGCTGCCCGTTGCCCCGGCCGGGCAGGCCAGGACCGTCGCGCTGATCTGCATCGGCCCGTCGCGTCGGGGCCAGCTTGCGATATCGCCCCCGACCAGCGGGCAGCAGAACGCATCGGCCAGGTCCCGCAGGCCGGCGTACAGCTCGCGGGCCTGTTCGGCGGGGAACTGCCCTGGCAGGGCGACGCTGACCACGCAGGCCATCGGCAGGGCGGCCATGGCGGCGATGTCCGAGAGGCTCCGGGCCAGGGCCTTCCGGGCGGCAGCGCGCGCGCCGTCGCGTGCGACGTCGACGTGTACGCCATCGAGCACCTGGTCGACGCCGGCCAGCACCGTACGGTGCGGCAGGTCGAGTATCGCCAGGTCGTCGCCCGGGCCGAGCGTCACCCGGCCGTCGTCGCCGAGGGGTTGCTCGGCGATCCAGTTGAGCAGGTCGTTTTCGTTCACGGCCTCAGCTTACCGCAACCCCGGGCCGGAAAAAAGTCGTCACCGCGCCGACTGTAGCCGCCGGCAAAAAAGGCTGGACCCGACGGGGCAAATGTGGGATACTGCAACGCTCGGCTGGTGGCTTGGCCCGATGGGTCTGTCGCCGCCGCGCGTTGCACCCGCGCGCGTAGCTCAATTGGATAGAGCATCGGTCTACGGAACCGAAGGTTGCAGGTTCGAATCCTGCCGTGCGTAGTCGTCGGGCGGGCTTGTGTGGGGGCTGAGCGGTTTTGTCTCGGAGCAGCAGCGGTCTTTCGCACACATCCCCTTTTTTTCAATCGCCGGTCGATCAGTCGTGTCAGACGGACTTGTTGTGCGCCGCCTGCCGCCGTACTGACAGAGACCACACCCATCCCATAATGGATTGAATTTTGATGGACAGGGCATTGGGCGCAATAGGCAAGCGGGTCGGCATGGCTGGGAGGCTGCATGTCGA
>CAZCDM010000129.1:0-6877 GCA_964497475.1 uncultured Planctomycetaceae bacterium | reverse complement strand
CGAGCGCCGAAAACACAAGATATAGAGGCACCTGAGTCAAGTAAATACCCCTGTTTACCTTTTCAGGCGATGGCCAGGCGGGGCTCAGTCGCGTTCATTTCGGGCTGCGGCGATCATCTCATCGAGGGTCGTCTCGGCTGCGGCGCAGATCAGGTCGGCCGCCCCGTAGTAGACGACGACTCGGCCGGTTTCGTCGGCGACCATACCGTTGGTGAATACGCAATTGCCGTACACGCCGCGGGTTTCGTAGTCGGCCTGCGGGGTGAAAATTGGCTCGCGCGAGCGGGTGATGATGCGCTCGGGATGGTCGAGGTCGCTGAGCATGGCGCCCAGGGCGTAGCGGCCGGTGCTGTCGGCGGCGTGGTAGAGTTCCAGCCAGCCGGCCTCGGTGCCGATGGGCACCCCGCCGGCGCCGACGCGCCCGGATTCCCACGTCTCGGGCGTCGGGGCCAGTGTCATCGAGTGATGTCCCCAGCAGTGCAGATCTGGCGAGAAGGCCGTCCAGATCGACGCATCGTTGAACTCGTTCATGTAAGGCCGATGGCGGGCGACGTACATCCCGCCGATGCGTTGGGGGAAGAGCACGACGTCTTTCTGGTAGGGCGGGAAGATGATTCCGTGGCGATCGAAGGTGGTAAAATCGCTCGTGCTGGCCAGGGCGACGGTTACGCCGCGGTCGGACACGGCCGTGTAGGTGATGTAGTACCGCCCGTCGATGCAGGTGATGCGCGGGTCCTCGCAGCCGTAGGCTTCGTAGGGCGTGGATGGGTAAATCGCCGGCTCGGCGTCGAAGGTGAAGTGCACGCCGTCGTCGCTGCGGGCGATCCGCAGGTGCGACATGCTCGTCAGCAGCATCTTGCCCTGCAGGTAATACCCTCGCGGGTCGTCGGTGTCGAGGTCCGGGTGGTCGAGGGAGATCTGCTCGACGACGGCCTGGCCCTGCTCGGGGTTGAACCGCACGTAGGCGACCTTGCCAGGCTCGGGCTGGGCCCGCTCGCCGACGCGCACCAGCAGCAGCGTCTGACCGCCGAAGCGAATCGCGGCCGGGTTCAGCGTGCACATCACTTCCAGGTCCGGCCGGGTGGCGGACAGATCGGCCGGGGTGAGGATCGGGTTGGCGTCGATGCGTCGGAGCATGGCGGGTCCTTTGTCTGGGATGGGCTTCAGTATAGACATCGGCCGGGGCGGTGCACGCATTTGAGGCCATCGATAGCCTTGCGTGGCCCGCGGCGATGCGTCTATACTATCGGCCCATGCCCGCTATTGACATTCATGCCCATGCGTTTCCGGACGACCTGGCCGAGCGCGTCATCGCCCAGCTCACCGAGCGTGGCGACTGGCAGGCCCGCGGAGACGGCACGGTCGACGGCCTGCTGGAGTCGATGGACCAGGCCGGTATTGACGTGGCCGTCTTCTGCGCCATCGCCACGCGACCCAAGCAGGTCAAGGGCATCTTCAAGTGGCAGCGGAAGGTCTACGACCGCCACTGCGATCGCCTCGTGCCCTTCGGCTCGATTCACCCCGACGACAAAAAGCCCCGCAAGTGGGCCCGGAAGTTTGCCGAGGAAGGCTTTGCGGGCATTAAACTTCATCCGATGTACCAGGACTTCGTCGTCGACGATGAGGAGGTCTTCGCGATTTACGAAGCGGCCGTCGAGAACGACCTGGTTGTGGCCGTCCACTGCGGGCGGGACATCGGCTTTGCGAATGACAAAACCCCCGACCGCGCCAGTCCGAAACGCCTAGCCCGGGTGCTGAAGAAAATCGACGGCATCCGGCTGCTCTGCACCCATATGGGTGGCTGGCAGATGTGGGACGAAGTCGAAGAGCATCTCCTCGGCAAGGACGTGGCCTTGGAGACGAGCTTCTGCGCCGGCCATCTCGAACCGGCCCGTCTGGTCGATATGATCCGCCGTCACGGGATCGAGCGTGTCTGCTTCGGGACCGATTGGCCCTGGCGGAGCCATCACGACGAACTGGCGGCGATGGAAGCCCTCGGCCTGGACGGCCAGGAACTCCGCCGCGTGCTGCTGAAAAACGCCGCCCGCCTCCTGCGGTTTTAGAGCATTTTTTGCCGCAGAGGCGCAGAGGCAGCAGAGAACAAAAAACCTCCGGTCAGCCTCTGTGTGGAATGGAAAATCTGCATCGCTGCCGGCCTGGGATCTATCATGCCCTGGAAAGGATTCGCATGACGACACGAACGCTTGGACAGAGTGACATTGTAATTTCGCCCATGATCTACGGCGCGTGGGGCATTGGCGGGTGGCTGTGGGGCGGGCAGGAACACGACGACGCCATCGATGCCATCCGCACCAGCCTCGATGAGGGCATTACGGCCATCGATACGGCGCCGGTGTATGGCTTCGGCCGGAGCGAGCAGCTCGTGGCCGAGGCCCTGCAGGGCCGATCGCGCGAGGATGTCGTCCTGCTGACGAAGTTCGGCCTGCGATGGGACATCGACGGCGCAGCCCTCGGCGCGGATAAGCGATTCGACACCGAAGACCTCGACGGCAATCCGTTGACCGTCTGGCGGTACGCCCACCCCGACAGCGTGATCGAGGAATGCGAGCGCAGCCTCCGCCGGCTGAAGACCGACTACATCGACGTCCTGCAGATCCACTGGCCCGACCCGATTACGCCCATCGCCGAGTCCTTCGGCGCGGTGGCCCGGCTGATCGAGCAGGGCAAGGTCCGCGCCGCCGGCGTGAGTAACTACTCGGCCGAGCAGATGGCCGAGGTCACCGCCGTCTGCCCGCTGAGCACCTCCCAGCCGCCCTACAGCATGGTCCTGCGAGACATCGAAGCCGACGTGCTGCCCTGGTGTGCCGAGCACAACGTCGCGGTGATTCCCTACTCGCCTCTCCAGCGAGGCCTGCTGACGGGCAAGTATTCCTCTGACCATCAATTCCCCGCTACGGACCATCGGCGGGAGAACCCGTTCTTCCGGCCGGGGAATATCAAGCGCGTCAATGCGTTGCTCGATGAGATCAGCCCCATCGCCGAGGCTCACGACGCGACGCTGCCGCAACTGGTCATCGCCTGGACGATCGCGCGGCAGGGCATCACAGCCCCGATCGTCGGGGCCCGCAATGCCGCCCAGGCCTGCGACAACGCAGCGGCGATGAACCTCGAACTGACCGATGGCGAGATTCGACAGATCAACCAAGCCCTCGACCGCGTCGAACTCGAACGATAGGCGGCTATTCCAAGTCGTACAGGCTGTTGTCTTCACTCAGAAAACCACAGTTTGGATCGATCTTGTATTGGATTGCGCTGTAGGTATTCGTATGCCGGGTTTCGATGGTATCGGCATGGCCATCAGTAAAGCCCACGCACGTGGTGTCCAGGTGTCGAAACCCCTGTGTGCCAGCGGACCGTCCGGCATTGCCGAAATTGGCATCGCCCGGGCCTCCGGCCCAGGGGGCACGCATGAACTTATTGGCTTGGCCGGGTCCGTATTCTCCATCGCCAAAGCCCGCACACTCCGCAGGACTATGGATGCTATCGATATTCGCCAGGCTTGGTCCGGCCCCCGGTGCCCACCCGCCCAGCGGTTCGGTAGGCCCGCCGAGGTAGCTGGTGTTGTAATTATACCCCGTGTAGCGGTCGCCGCCCCACATCGCATCACCCGTGAACCCCGGACACTGCTGAATTTTCTCCGTGGTCCCTTCCGCCCAGATCAGCCCCGCCTGATAGTTCCATTGACCGTCCTGCCAGGTGCGTGTGAAATCCCAGCCGTACTGGGTATCCCCCCGGCTGTACTGTGCTGGGGGGAAAAAGCCATTCCAGTTGCAGGTGTACCCATTGACGGCAACACCCATGTGTCGGAGATTGCTGAGGCACATGGCACGACGTGCGAGATCCTTGGCCTTGTTCAGGGAAGGCAGAAGAATGGACACCAGCAGAGAGATGATCGCAATGACGACCAGCAGCTCGACGAGGGTAAAACCGTGTAGGGGTAAGCCGTACAGAATGTTCTTGTGGTGAAAGGGTCTGCCGGCGGTACAAGATCGATTGCAGAGGCTGTATCGGCGAGAAAAACGACCGGGTGCGGCTGCTGGGACATGATGCTTCATCACTCTTGCCATGCAAAGGGGTGCCGGCTGGGCCCGGCTGGCAGTGCCGGACCCAAGCCAGGCATTCCTTTCAAGAAGATTGATCGGTGGGCTCGGATTGTATGTGCATCTTTCGACGGCGCCAAAGCATCGTCAGTCCGCCCAGACTCAACAGGGCAAGGGAGGTCGGTTCGGGGATGGCATCGACAAAGCCGGTAATTTCACCGCCCCATCCATCGGGATCGGTGACCTTGACGTATTGGATCCACTTGCGTCCGGTTACGGGGTCAACGGGAATGTCGTCGTACTCGGCGAGGTCCGCGAGGTCAAACCCCGCCCCGCCGGCCAAGCCGTCGTAGAGGGAGATGGCCTCGGCGCCGGTCAGCCCGGCGAAGTCAGCCTCCGTCAGGGACGGATCGACCGCCTTGGTCCAGTCCAGTTCCGCCGAGACGTCCCAGTCGCCCGCATCGGCATCCCACGCCCAGGGGTTCGTGGGAAACAATGCGTCGGCGCGGGTGGTCGGGAAAGTCCACCAGGGGCCGTCCTGGCTCTGGGCGACGCTGACGGTCAAGGGCTCGGCCAGGATCGCGCCGTTGGACTTCAGCGTATAGGTGCCCATGTCCGTGTCGTACTGCGTCACGCCGCCTGCGCCTTCAAAAAAACTGTTCCCATGGACGATCAGGTCCACGCCGAAGTTCGTATCCGCGGGGTTGTCCTCGACGGGTTCGTCGAAAGCCACAACAAGCTGTCCACCCTTTTGCAGCCCCAGGCCGTTGTTCGTCCCACCGTTGATCGTATCCAGGTCGGCAAGATTGTTCGAGCCCGCGTACCAGGCAGCGAAGCACAGGTGCAGCTCGCGCATCGGTCCCCATTCCGTGAAATCTCCCCGCTGGTCGTCGCGGTCCATGGTGTTGGGCTTGCCCAGAACGGCTGCGGGGTCGGACCATAGCGCGCTGCTGTGGAAAGGCCCGAAGGTCTCTGAAGAGACCACCTCGTCTGCCCAGGGGTCGGCAGCGAGGGCAGTCCCAGCCAGGAGGACGGCAAGCGAAAATGTCATAATCGGACGGAGCATATTCAAACCTCACTCGTAGGGCGAGCAACTCGTTGCTCGCGAAAATCTGTTTGTTTCGCAGATGCCGGTATTGGCCCAGCCGGGGCTGAGCTCAGGGCGTTGCGACGTTCCTGCGTACAACGACGTCGGCGTGACGCAGCGGGTTGACTCAGCCGGGGGTCGGCCAGGCCACACCTGCTGCGCCACGCACGACGGTCCGTTCAATCGCGAAAGAGTCTGTAGACTCAGCGGCTTCGTCGACGCAGCAGCGCCAGCCCGCCGATGCCCAGCAGACCCATCGTCGCAGGCTCGGGGACGGGGGTCACAGGTGCGCTGGTCATGTCACTGCCCGGTTTGCCCAACCAGCCCAGCGTGTCGCCGTTCCCGTAGGAGTCGGCGGCGGCCCCACCGCCAAATCCCCAGGTTTCACCAAAGTCAGAGGAGTTCCATTGGCTCCACCAGCTGGCGTCCCAGTTGTATGTGGTGTGGTAATCCGTACCTTCCGAATCGGTGTACCAGATGTCGTTCAGGAAACCACCGCTTTCGGCATAGGTGAAGTCGCTTTCGTTAGCAGCAACGATGTCCATCAGAGCGAAACCATTGATTGTCCCATCAAACTGCACGCCGAAAGCGAAACTGTCGACTGTGTTCGTGGGTGAATCGGCGTTGGGCCAGAAGTCCACCATTAACAAGCCGGTGTTCGCTCCGCTGCCGTAGGTTCCTTCCAGAACCACATCACTGAGGTCGTATGCTCCAGCGAAAGAAGCCGACAGCAATACTACGGTAACCATTGCAAACATCTTCATTGCAAAATCTCCTGCCTCGTTTTGAGGCGTATCGGCCCTCCGGGTTTCGACGGCGTGAGGGCGGGGCTCGCGGGACCGCTCACGTCGTTTGTTCACCTGGGGGCGGCTCCGAGAGACTGCACGACGGGACATCCCGCCGCCGATCAGCACGCGCGATCGGCTCGGTAGACCGGCCCTTGCGCGAGTCCGGGGGAACAGGGCAGAACGCCGATGGGCGCGGCAGGTGCACTGCTACCGCGAAGGCGTCCTGGGGCCTGCCTGCCTCGGAGGGTCGCGAAGGCTCGACCAGGTTCGTTGCAGGCAGGTCTTCTGGCTTCCGGGTCGTCGGGGCGATCTCGAAAAATCGCCCCGTGCCTCCCGCCGCACCTTCCCGGCTGCGTAACGCACGCAGTCAGTGGTCTTCGCGACGGTCGTCACCGGTTACAGCGGCGCGTCCGCGGCCGATTTGCACGGCCTTCCCTGTTGTCGATCGGGTTACCCCGACCACCTGCAACGCGAAGGATTGTACCGCAAGCCCCGGGCGAGTCAAGAGGTTTTTGAAATATTCCAATCCATATGCAGGCCGTCACGCTGGCGGGATGGGAACCCCGCCAGCCTTATCCAAGCGGGCAGGCAGGTCATACCCCAGCCGGGGGCGGCTGGGCTACACAATCTCCGTGCGGTGGGGCTCCTGTCCCACCGCATACTCATCCTTAACGCAGGCGGGATGGGAGCCTCGCCAGCCAGAGGCGCAACCCGCTGCAACCAGAATCACCGCATACCTTGCCAACATGCCTATGCAAGCATAGGCACGGTCTGTGATTTATCGTGTGGCGCCCTCGGCTGTGCGCAGCTCGACTACGATCCATCGTGCAAGGTCAATCGAGCGGTTTGAGGACCATGCCGGTTGCGATCTTGGGGTAGAAGTAGGTGGACCTGACTTCGACATCCCCTTTGGATTGCGCTGTAAGTCTTTGTTTTACAAG
>CAZCDM010000128.1:0-6894 GCA_964497475.1 uncultured Planctomycetaceae bacterium | reverse complement strand
GAAAACAAACTGCATTGGTCGCTGGACATCACGTTCGCCGACGATGACCGTCGGCCCCGTTCGCGAAGCACACCTCGCTATCCATCCGCTGACACAACAGTGCGACTCCCTTGATGAGTGGACCGCCGCCCTGCTCGCTCAGGCCGACGCCTCCGACCAGACGCCCCTGCCCCAGGCCCGCGACGAGCACCGCCGCTGGTGGGACGGGTTCTGGCAACGAAGCTGGATCGACATCACCGGCGAGGACCAGGCCGAAATCGTAACCCAGGGCTATACGCTGCAGCGATTCCTCAACGCCTGTGGCGGACGGGGCAACTTCCCGATCAAGTTCAACGGGTCGATCTTCACCGTCGACACGCCACATGAGGACCAGCAATTCGACGCCGATTACCGCCGATGGGGCGGCCCTGGACAGGCCCGGTACGCATCACCTGGCCGGCCGGCGAGGACAAGGCGGTCTACCGCGGCGCGACCGACGAGGCGGGCAAACTGGCGGGCATTACTCTTGACGGCGGGGTCGAATACCGACTGCACCTCGGCGAGGTCTCCTTGCCGCTGGACGCCCAGGCCGGTACAAACCGCACGGTAACCTTCGACCGCGACCGACTCGTGATGCTCGAATGTCCTCAACCGCCGAGACTGGATACCAAAGAGTTGCGTCATATCCCCGTCGAAGTGCGCAATCACGGCTCAGGCGAGGTCACGCTGAAGCTCAACGCCATCGCCGGAGCGAACCTCAAGACCCCGCCGACGGCGGAGGTCACCATCCCGGCCGGGCAGTCGCGAACGATTACACTCCGCGCCCGTTGCCGCCGGGCGGGGCTGCCGTGGATTCTGCATCTGCGTGACGCCGAGCCCGGCCGCTGGCTGCTGGACATCACCGGCCCGGCCGAAGACAGCACTGAATAGGCAGGGTTCTTGGATGACGACCACCTTTCAACGAACGTGGCCTTCTCCCCGTCTTCGGTCCATCTGGCCTGCAAGTGGTCCACGTTTTTGGGGCTGTGGTCTCGGCTTATTTCGGAAGCTGGAGCGTAGCGACAACGGGCCGACCTCGCAGAAGCTCATCCCGCAGGACTATCACTACGACGAGGTGTACGAAGCGATGCTCACCAGGTGGCGGGACCGCAAGGCCGAGTGGCCCCGGTGGTACACCGAGACGATCGACTGGATTGTCGGCCTGGCGCGAAAGCCCGTAGACACTGGCCGGAAATGCGACGGCCCGCCGGGGTGTCGGCGGGCCATCAGGTGCGTGATACGTTTCGCTCCGAAGAGCGACCTGTTTCGCGGTGCTCGGAGCATTGGAGCTGAGGGGATTCGAACCCCTGACCTACGCATTGCGAACGCGTCGCTCTCCCAACTGAGCTACAGCCCCGCTCGGGGAAATGAGTATACCGCCTCGGGCCGGGAACGCAAAGGAAATCGCAGCCGTCAGGCGGGTTTGCCCGGATAGGCGCAGCGGGGCTCGGGGCCGAAAGGATCGCCGCAGTTGGCATAGGCGCGGGCGCGGCAGCCGCCGCAGACGGTATTGTGCTCGCAGCGGGCGCACTTGCCGGTGAGGTTTGCCGGGTTGCGCAGCTTGATGAGCAGCTCGTTGTTTGCCCAGATATCCTCCAGCGGAGTCTCCAGCACATTGCCGCAGGATATCGGCAGGTAGCCGCAGGGGAAGACCTCGCCGCGATGGCTGACGAAGAGGACGCTCTGGCCGCAGAGGCAGCCCTTGCCGGGTCCGACGTCGAGGCCCCGCTGGGCTGCGACGCGGTAGTAGTGAGGCCCGCAGGTGGCGCGGAGTTCCAGGCCGCCCTTGGTCTGATGGTCGAGAATCCAGTCCAGCACGTCTTCGTACTGCGTGGCGGAAATCTGCTGATCGTCGTCGAGGTTCGCCCCGCAGCCGACGGGCACGAGCAGGAACAGGTGCATGGCTACAAGCTCCTTGACGGTGGCGAACTCGTAGAGTGATTCGAGCTGATGGACGTTGTGGGTGGTGATGGTGACGTTGAGCTGGGCGGCGCAGCCGGCCTCGATGAGATGGTCGATGCCGTGCAGGGCCATCGCGAAGGCGCCGTCGAGCCCGCGGAAGCGGTCGTGGGTGGCCGCGTCGGCGCCGTCGATGCTGACGGCGACGCGGCGGAAGCCCGCCTGAGCGATGGCGTGGGCCTGGGCGGAGTGGATCAGCGTGCCGTTGGTGGCCAGGGCGGTCGGCAGGTCCAGCTCGGCGGCGGTGCGGGCCAGTTCGGGCCAGTCGTTCCGCAGCAGGGGCTCGCCGCCGGAAAAGACGATGACGGGTCGGCCGAGGGTGCGTGCCTGGGTGAGCAGGGTACGTGCCTGGGCGGTGGTCAGGTCGTCCGGGGCGGTTTGGTCCTGGCGGCGGCAGTGCACGCAAGCGAGGTTGCACGCGGTGGTCGATTCCCAGAAGAGCATTCGCAGTGGCGGGGCGGTCGGTTCGGTCATGGTTCGGCAGGGGGTTGGATTTCGTCGTCGGTGAGGTAGCAGCCGGGGTCGTCGCCCCAGGTTCCGAGGCCGGCCGCCTCGGCCCGGGCACGCAGGTTGCCGTTGCACACGTCCAGGAAGCGGCAGTGCTGGCATCGGCAGGCGAGGTGGTCGCGGCGGTTTCGCAGGGCGGCCAGCAGGGGCTGGTCCGGGTCGGTCCAGATTTCACTGAACGGCCGGCGGCGGATATCGCCCACCACGTGCGACCGCCAGAACTGGTCGGGATGGACGCGTCCGCGCCAGTCGATACAGCCGATGCTCACGCCCGAGCCATTACCCCCATTGAACTCCAGCAGCCGATAGACTTCCTCGGCCCGGCGGGGGTTTTCAGCCAGCAGCCGGAGGTAGAGGTAGGGGCCGTCGGCGTGGTTGGCCACGGTGAGGACCTCCGGCGGGGCGTCCGCATCGGCGAGTTGGCGGGTGCGGGCGAGGATGCGGTCGAGGGCGGAGCGACTTTGCTGGGCGGAGAGCATGTGGTCGGTCAGGGCCTGGCCTCGCCCGGCCGAGACGAGGTGGTAAAAGCAGATCCGCGGGATGGCCCGGTCGGTCAGCAGGTCGAACATCGCGTCGATCTGGTCGGCATTGCGGCGATGGATCGTGAACCGCAGCCCGACTTTGAGCCCGGCGGCCTGGCCGGCATCGATGCCGGCCAGGGCTTCATCGAACGCGCCGTCGCGCCCGCGGAAGGCGTCGTTGGCTTCGGGGCTCGCGCCGTCGAGGCTGATGCCGACATAGCCGAGCTGTGCTTCGGCGAGGCGCCGGGCCAGGGGGGGATCGATGAGGCACCCATTGGTGCTCAGCACGGTCCGCAGGCCTGCCCGGCGGGCGTAGGTGAGCAGGTCGATGACGTTGGGGCGCAGCAGGGGCTCGCCGCCGGAGAACAGCAGCACCGGGCAACCGAAGGCGGCGAGGTCATCGATCATCGCCCGGGCCGTCTCGTCGCTCAGCTCGTCGGGGTCGGGTCGGGCATCGCTGGCCGAGTAGCAGTGGCTGCAGGCGAGGTTGCAGCGGCGGGTGCAGTTCCAGACGACGACCGGTTTTTTGTCGGCGGAGAATTGCAGCAGATGGCTGGGCAGGGCGTGGCTGTGCCGTCCGTACCGCAGAGGGTCGGACGCCTCGACGCTGCCGCCATAGAGTTTGCTGATGCCGATCATGACCGCTTCATTCTAGGCCCACTTCCAGCGGAATGGAAACGGCTGTGGCTCAGTAGGCCTTGACCAGTTGCGAAAGCGGCTGGGGCACGGAGTAGCCTCTCTTCTGTGGCGGGGCTGGGGGTGTCTGGGCTTGGCTGGGCTCGGCGGGGGGCTTGGAGGGGCTGTCGAGGTTCGGCAGGGGACGGTCGGGCTTGGCCGTGGCCGGCGGCGTGGCGGGCTTGGGCGCCGGTGCATGGGCTTCGAGCGGGACGGGTCGGCGCGGGTTGATGCGGGCGGCCGGGGCGGGTGAGGCTGCCTGGCCGGTGGCGGTCGGGGCGTTGCGGTAGCGGCGGATCAGGGCGATGAGGTCGTTCTGATCGGCGTCGAGCTTCAGCGCGAACTGCCATGCCCGCAGCCCCTTGTCCCGCAGGTCGCTCCGGCGGCGGTCGGCGACGTACTGGTACATGCAGACCACGCCGAAGCCTCGATACGCATCGACGCAGTAGGGGTCGATCGTCAGGGCCTTCTGGTAGGCGGTAATGGAGCGGTCGAGCTGGCGGGTCTTGAAGGCAGCCCGGCCGATCTGCACGAACGGCTCGGGCGAGCCGGGCAGGTGGCGGGCGGAGGCTTCCAGCAGGCCCATGCCGTGGGAGGCATTGCCCTGCTCGACGTAGAGGGCGCCGAGCTTCATCAGGACATCGCCCTGGGTGGTGTCGATCTCGAGCGAGTCGGTATACAGGCGGATGGCCTGGTCGATCTGGCCGGTGGTGGTGCAGATCATGGCCAGGTTGTTCCGCGAGGTGGTATCGTCCGGGCGGAGGTTGGCGGCGTCTTCGGTGTACTTGCGGGCCAGGGCGAGCTGGCCGAGCTGGAAGTAGCACACGCCGAGGTTCAGGTGGGCGTCGTAGCTTTCCGGGCGGATGGCCACGGCGCGGAGGTAGCTGCAGACGGCTTCGCGGAGGAACTCATCGCCGAGAGCGGCGGTGGAGGCCTGCTCGGAGAGCCCCTGGCAGACCACGCCGAGGTTGTAGTGCGGGCGGAAGGCGTAGCGGTCGGCCTGGCAGGCGCGGTGGTAGGTGCTCCGGGCTTGGGGGAGGTCGCCCTTGCGGCGGTGGATGTCGCCCAGGCAGGTCAGGGCTGGGGCGCAGTGGGGGTCGGCTTCGATGGCGGCGGTCAGCTCAGCCAGGGCCTTGTCCAGCTCGCCTTGGTCGTAAAGGCTCTTGCCGCGGGTGAAATGGCCTTGGGCGACCTGCTTTCCGCTGCCGAAGCCGCTCAGCGAGTCCGATTCGCACCCAGCCAGGGCCAGCACGAAAACGACGAGAACAATCATTGCTCGATAATGCATGGGATTCCTTCCCAGTATGCGAAGCGGTATCCGTACCCTTTTTTCATACGCGTTGTACCGTGCCGAACGTCGTGTCACGTTGCACCGCGCCGTACAGCGTGGCACGTCGCGTAGCGTCATACAACCTTGGTTTAGTTATCGGTCGTTGGCGGCGGAGCGGTCCACGATTTTTTGCCCCTTTTGCGTCGGGATTCCTACAATGCGTAATGTCATGTCACAGCGATTTCCCAAGGAGCTTCGCATTACGCGGTCCGAACGGATCGGCGAGATTTTTCATCGAGGCCGACGGCTTGGCGATGTGCGTGTGCAGTTGCGCGCGATGCGGCGCGAACAGGCCGACCTGCCCAGCCGATTGGGCGTGGCCGTGTCGCGCAAGTGCGGCTCGGCGGTGCGGCGCAATCGCCTCAAGCGGCTGACGCGGGAGGCCTTTCGCCTCTGCCGGGCCGAGCTGCCAACCGGCTGGGATCTGGTCGTCCTGCCTCGGGTCCAGCCCGTGCCGGAGCTGGCCGAGCTGCAGGCGTCGCTGGTGACCCTGGCGGGGCGACTCGAAACGGGCGGGGGCCACGATGACTGAGCGACGGGTTATGCGATTGCTGCTCCGGCTGCCGCGGCGGGGGGTGATCCTTATCGTGCGGCTGTACCAGGCGACGCTGTCGCACTGGCTCGGCGGGCAGTGTCGCTTCCGGCCGACGTGCAGCGAGTACGCCATCGAAGCACTGGACAAGTACGGCCTGGTCCGCGGGGGCTGGCTGAGCGTCCGCCGGCTGCTGCGGTGTCACCCGTTCTCGGCCGGCGGGTTCGACCCCGTGCCCTGATCGGCCGGAGCCTCGGCGAGCGTTTCGCGATTGTGCCGGTAGCGAATGTAGAGCGAAATATCCAGCGCCACGAAGCAGGCGTTCATGGCGTACAGCCAGGTGGTCCACTCCAGGGTCTGCTCCGTCCCGGCGGCCATGATGAACTTACTGGCCATGCCGGCGAGGTAGCCCACGAACACCAGCGACATGAAGATCAGGCTCTTGCCGCGGACGAACTTGGTCCGCCACGATTTGAAGCTGGAGATCGGCCAGGACAGCCCGAAGCAGATCAGCATCAACGCTTCGAGCAGCTCGCTGTAGAGGGCGATTTCAGCCAGGATCACAGGGGGCGTCGCGAGGGTCATTTTTTCGTGCCGACGTCGATGTTCATCGTGTCGGGGCTTTTGCGGACGATGGTGAACTGGCCGTTGTAGCTGCCTGCGTTCCAGGAGAAGTGGGCGGGCAGTTCGCTGCGGGGCAGGGCCAACTCGGTGCTGGTCCGTCCGCCCAGGCCTGACATCGCCCCGATCATGCCCACGCCTTCGCCCGGGCCGTGGACGATCACTTCCAGTTCGCGATCGGTGAAGTTGGTGAACGACAGCTGGACTTTCTTCTTCAGGCAGCCGCCCATGGCGAACAGCCCGGCCAGTAGAATCGTCGCGATAAGGGTGTGGCGGATCATGGTATCTCCGTGGTGAGGGTCTCGGTATCATCCTAGCAGGCGGGGCAATAAATGCAAACGGGTATCGCGGACTTGCAACGGCCGGGCCTAGGGCGTATGCTCAGGCGAGCCCGCCGGGCGGGCGAAGGAAGGAGCGGTTTCATGCGGATGATGACTGGTGCAATTCTGATCCTGGCCCACGCGATGCTCTACAGCGTCTACTCGCTGAGCCGGAGCTTTGGCGAGAACCCCCGCGACATGGAGTGGCTGCAGTGGTACTCCTGGGCGATGGCGGGGTTGGGCGGGCTGTTCCTTTTGTGGGGGTTCGTGCGAGACCTGCGGGCCTCGCAGTGGCGGCGGGACCACAAACGCGCCCGGGGCGATCGTTGATCGGCCGGCTGCGGAATTAACCGACCTTTTGAGCCTGTTGCACAATAATTCTGGAACCCAACCGTTGGATTCCGATTTAGC
>CAZCDM010000127.1:0-6971 GCA_964497475.1 uncultured Planctomycetaceae bacterium | reverse complement strand
GGAATCGTCCAATCTTACGAAACTGGCGCAATGATGCAAGAGGCCGCTGTCCGGATCAGGCCGAGAGCTGCTGGACGCGGCGGAGCATCTGCCACTGCCACGCCCCCCCGTCCTGCAGCGTCATGCCGATGAGGCGTTGGGCGAGCTGCTCGCGGGCGGCGGGCTCGGGCTGGCCCGCCCGGAGCTGGGCGTCGAGCTGCGTCGCCAACCCCTGCCTTTGCAGGAAGGCGGGCCCCAGGTCGTACACCGTTCGGGCGTCGTCGTCGCTGAGCTTGATGACGCGGTGGAGGACCTTGGCGGCCTGGGCGAAGCGACCGACCTCCTTAAGCCGCAAGCCAAGCTGCGCCGCGGCGGGCGTGAACAGCGGGTCCTGCCGGTGGGCGGCGATGAGTTCGCGCAGGGCCTGGCTGGAGCGGTTCTGGCCCATCAGCAGCACAGCCAGGTGGGTCCGACTGGCCGGGCCGCCGCAGGTGGCGACCCACTGGGCGAGGTGCTCCATCGGCGCCGGAGCCGAGAGCGAAAAGCTCGTCGCTGTGGGCGACTCGGCGAGATTCCAGTAGAGGTGGGTCGTCTGGATCTGCAGGAGGTTGGCGGCCTGGCAGAGCGAGGCGGCGGTATCGAAGCTGCTGGCGGCCGGGTTGGTCCGCCCCAGGGCGGCCGGGCAGACGCCCAGGCCGATGTAGTTGATCGCCAGCCACTGGTTCAGTTCGGCGGCCTGGCCGAATCGCTCCGCCGATTCGGTCATCCGGCCGAACAGCAGGTGATGCGTGGCGAGTTTGACGGTTGCCTCGATGTAGTCCGGCTGGGCATCGAGCGCCTGGTGGTAATTGGCCACCGCCGGATCGTCGTCGCCGACCATGCTGTAGAGGTTCCCCAGCCGGAGGTACAGGTCGGGGAAGGGGCCCTGCTCTTCGAGCATGGCGTGGGTGGTGTCGATGGCCTGGCGGATCTCGCCGCGAGCGATCAGCTCGGTGGCCTCGTCGGTTTCCATGGCCCAGTTCTCGGGTTCGAGGGCCAGCAGCGTCTCGAAGCACTCGGCCGCCTCGGCTGCGTTATTGCCCCGGTACAGCAGGGCGCCCAGGGAGGTCCGCAGGCAGAGGTCTTCGGGAACCAGCCCGTTGAGCTGGACGTACTGGTCGATGGCGCGGCCGGTCTGGCCGCTGCGCAGGGCGATGGCCGCCAGCCGCTGCCGGGCCGGGAGGTTCATCGGGTCGAGCATGGCCGATCGGGCGTAGTGCATGGCTGCGGCGTCGGGCTGGGTGAGTTTCTCGTAGACCAGACCCATGGCCAGCTGAACGCGGGCGTCGTCCGGGGAGAGGCGGTTGACCACGCGGAGGTGGCGTATCGAGGCGGCGAAGTCTTCCCGCTGACCGCACACGCAGGCCAGGACCGCGCGAATGGCCGGGTTGGCATGATCGCCGCAGCAGGCGCAGTTCAGGGTGTCCTCGGCCTGGTCGAGCTGCTCGGCTCGCCACTGGTCCACGCCCATGCGCCAGGCCCGCTGGCTCGCCGTCGCGTCGTCGTATCCGCCCAGAGAACCCCCGCCGTGGAGGCCCTGCCAGTAGATCGGCCGAAGAATGTCTCTCAACTCATAGTCGAGACCGCGGCCCAGTACCGCCAGCAGAACACTCAAGACTCACCTCGCTGGAGCACGTCCGAAGCGGCGGCCAGGCCATGGAAGGGCCTGGTCATCGGATGTGCGTTCGCCGTTACTCTCTAGTTCGGCGCGAAGGTGGAGGGGCTGAAATAAGGCGTGAGGAAAATCGACCGGCCGGGTCGAACTCAGCCGACGGTGGTGTGCGCAGCCCGGGCGGCGATGAGCCAGTCGACCCATGCATCCAGGCCGGTGGACTGCTTGGCCGCCAGTTCCAGCCGGGCCGCGGCGGTGTTGAGCTGATCGAGGTCGGCTTGGAATCGGCTGCGGTCGAAGTCGAGAATTTCGATCAGGTCGATCTTGTTCAGCAGGATCACGTCGGCCGGCTGGAAGAGCGTGGGGTACTTCGCCGCCTTGTCGTCGCCCTCGGTGGTCGAGAGCATCGCGACGCGCACATGCTCGCCGAGGTCGAACCCGGCCGGGCAGACCATGTTGCCCACGTTCTCGATGATGACCATGCCGAGGCTCGTCAGGTCCAGGGCGTCGAGGGCGGTGGCGACCTGGCTGGCCGAGAGGTGACAGCCGCCCTCGGTGTTGATCTGGATGACCTTGGCGGCGTAGGGTTCGAGGCGTTCGGCGTCGCGGGAGGTTTGCAGGTCGCCGACGATGACGGCTGCGGGGATGTCCCGCCGGGCCAGGGCAGGTAAGGTGACTTCCAGCAGGGTAGTCTTGCCGCTGCCGGGGGCGCTGGTGAGGTTCACGCCGAGCACGCCGGCCTGGCTGAGGCGGGCGCGATTGGCCGCGGCGAGGGCATCGTTGGCATCGAGGACATTTTTGACGACGTTAATCTGTTTGCTCATGGTGTTCGGTTCCGGTGACGCTGGTCAGGAGGATTTCATTGCCACTGAGCAGCTCGGGTCGGGCCTGATTACACTGCGGGCAGAGGTAGCAGTCAACCGTGGGCTGGTAGGTCAGGCCGCACGCCTCGCAGCGGGCGCTGGCGGCGACGATGTCCAGCGTCAGCTCGGCCCCTTCGGCGACGGTGCCCTCAGCCACCGACGCCCAGGCGATCTGTAGCGCCTCGGGCACGATGCCGCGCAGCTCGCCGGCACGAATCGTCAACTGCTCGATGCGGGCCAGGCCGTTCTCGGCCGCGATGGCTTCGATCTGGCCGAGCACTTCGTTGGCGATGGACATTTCGTGCATGGTGCTAACAGATGCGGGGCAATTCTTCGCCGTAGGGTCGGGTGACGCGGCGATGGCCTCCGGCGGTGGTGTGCAGTTCGACGATGGGGGTGGTGTCGTGGCTGATCGTGCCGATGATGGCAGCGGCCCGGCCGAGATCATCCTCGGCCCAGGCGGCCAGGGCGGCTGGGGCCTGGTCGGCCGGGACGACGGCGACGACCTTGCCCTCGTTGGCGACGCTGAGCGGATCGAGGCCGAGCAGGTCGGCCGTCCGCCGGGCTGCCGGCGTGATGGGGATGTCGCCCTCGCGCAGTTCGATGGTTCGGCCGATCTGTTCGGCCAGGTCGACAGCCAGGCCCGCCAGGCCGCCTCGCGTCGGGTCGCGCAGGAATTTCACGTCGACCCCGGCCGAGAAGAGGCGCTCGACAAGCTCGTTCAGCGGGGCAACATCGCTGCGGAGTTCGGTCGTCAGGGCGAGGTCTTCGCGGGCAGCCATGACGGCCAGGCCGTGCTCGGCGATGGGGCCGTTGATGAGGATCGCGTCGCCCGGTTTGATGCGGGCGGTGTCGATGTGGGCGGCCGGGAGCAGTTCGCCCAGGCCGGTGGTGTTGATGATGAGGTTGGGCTCGGCCGGGCTTCGCCGCTCGATGACCTTGGTATCGCCGGTGGCGATGGGCACGGAGGCGGTGCGGGCGGTTTCGGCGATCGAGTCGATGACCGCTTCGAGTTCGGCGATGGCGAGCCCCTCCTCGATGACCAGCGCGAGGCTCAGTGCGATGGGTTTGGCGCCGGCCATGGCCACATCGTTGACCGTGCCGGCCACGGCCAGCTTGCCGATGTCGCCGCCGGGGAACCGCAGCGGCTGGACGACGAAGCTGTCGGTGGTCATGCACAGCCGACCCGACCGGGGCGGGAGGATGGCGCTGTCGCCGCGCGGGGCCAGGAGGTCATTGTCCAGCCGGGGGAAGATGTGGCCGTCGAGTAGTTGGCGGGTGAGTTCGCCGCCGCCGCCATGGGCGAGGATGATGGTGTCGTCGGGCATGGCCTGAGCATACCGCATGGGCCGGGCCGGACCAAGGGGTGCCTTAGTGTTCGATCGTCACGAGCATCTTCCGCAGCGTTTCGGCGTCGGCGGGCAGATTGGCCGGGTCGTCGTCGCGGACGAATTCCAGCAGGGCGAAAATCGATCGCGGTGCCTTGGCGACCACGTTCAGCCAACGCAGCCATCGCTCTCGCCCTTCAGCAAGGGGGCGACGTTCTGTTCCCTCCCAGTGGAACACGTGTACGCCCCGCAGGTAGGGCAGCAGCCCGGAGAGGGCGTTGATGCAATTGCGACAGCTCGCGCCGACCGGCGGCTGCCAGTACGTGCCGAAGTTGCTGTGGTTCACTTCTTTGAGGAAGGCCAGGCCCGACTCGTTCGTGTCGGTCAGCGTCCCGCCGTGCCATTCGCAGACGATCTCGATATTCTGCTTCAGGGCCAGGCCGGCCAGGCGGCGGGCTTCTTCTGCGACGGCCCGGCGATAGTCGGCGTCGGCCTCGGCGGAGGGTTTCGCCCCGGCCCAGACGCGGATACGCGGGGCCGACAGCGAGATGGCCGAGGAGAGAATGTCAGCGAACTCGCTGCGCGGGCTCTCGCCGAGGCGGTAGTAGGAGCAGTAGGCGGCCGTCTCCACGCCGACCAGATTGGCCCGCTGATACAGCTGCCTGGCCAGAGTCGTCTTGCCCGGCGGGACATGCACATCGCTACCCCAGCCAATGCCCTTGAGCCCGTTATCGCGGGCCAGGTCGATGATCGCCTGAGGGGACAGCTCGCGGAATGTCACCGACACAATACCAGGCAGAAGCATGAGAGCCTTTCACGAGGGCGGAACTGCATCGGATGGCCAGACCCTCTCACCAGGCGATTGCGGATACGGGAGTTTATATCGGCTGAGAAGCCGAGTGCAAACGGAAGAAAAAATAATCAGCCGTGGCGATACCAGTTGGGGTAATCGCAGGCCAGCAAGTGCAGCGGCTCCTCGTCTTCTTCGATATCGGGGAATCGGCCAATCTCGTCGTAAAAGCGGTTGTCAACGCGGTCGTCGTTGACGCGGCTGACCTCGCCGACGAGCACGGGCCCCTGGCCGGGCTGGCCCCAGAAGCGGTGATAGTTCTTCTGCGGCAGGGTGATCGAGTCGCCGGGGTGGAGCGTGACAGTGGCCCCGGCCGGGACGGTGACGACCTGGCCGTCCATCGAAACCGTCACGTCATCGCCGCCAAGGCCGTCCTTGTCATCGGCGTTCCACATGCGGATCTGCAAATTCCCCCCGCCGCGGTTGATGATGTCTTCCATCTTCTGGCTGTGGTAGTGCGTGGGGGTCAGCTGGTTCTCCTGGACGATCATGATCTTCTCGGCGTAGGTCTTGCCGTTGGGGTCGTCCAGCGAGCCGTTGCGGAGGGTGAACAGGAACAGGCCGACCTGGGCGAAGTTGCCGCTGCCGAAGTCGGTGATGTCCCAGCCGAGCTGCTGCGTGACGATGTCGCGAAACTCCGGCCCGCGGGTGGCCCACTCGGCGGGCGTCCAGTAGGCGAAGCCCGGCAAGGCGAAGCGGTACTCTTTGAGGAAGGCGATGGCGTCGCGGAGGATGGCGTTGATTTCGGATCGTTTCATGGTTGCTCCGTAGGGGGCGGATCAGTCTTCATCCGGGTCGTACATTTCGTGCGGCTGGTCCGCGTCGAATGATTGCTCGGGTTCGGTCTCGGGCGAGTCAGCGGCTTCGTTGAGCAGGCCCATCTCTTCCAGGGCGCGGCGGGCGGCGGCTTGCTCGGCGGCCTTCTTGTTCGGGCCCCACGCGCTGGGGTAGTGCGTGCCATCAATGCAGACGCAGATCTCGAAGCACTTGCTGTGGTCCGGGCCCTGCTCGTCGAGCAGGCGGTATTCCGGCACGGCCGAGGATATCCGCTGGGCGTGCTGCTGGAGCATCGACTTGAAATTCTTCTGGTGATCGGTGGTGAGGCAGTCGTCGATGTGCGGCTGGACGTGCCGCAGGATGAACGTCCGCGCTGCGTCGAGGCCTCCGTCGAGGTAGACCGCTCCGATGATCGACTCGAAGACCGCGGCGGCGACCGACTCGGGCACGCGGGACGGGTCGGCCATCTCCCCACCGAGCATCAGCGTCTCGACCAGGCCCAGCCCGCGGACGATCTCCGCACAGGTCCGCCGCGAGACGACGGACGATTTGACCTTGGTCATGTCGCCTTCGAGGAGGTCTTCGTTCTGCAGGTAGAGAGCCTCGCAGACCACCAGGCCGAGAACGGCATCGCCGAGGAATTCGAGGCGCTCGTTGCTATCCAGGCGCGTCGCCGCCAGAGAGGCATGCGTCAGGGCCAGAGCCAGAAGATCCGGCTCGTGGAACTGGTACTCGATAATTTCCTGACACTGGACAACGGCCTGATCGGTCATACGCGCCTCGCAAGGCCGGTGTCGAGTCACGCCCGCAGGGGCGCGGCCCGTCAACGGCCGGGGTTGTGGTTCGCACTGGACGTATTATATCCCGCAGCATCGGCCTTGCAAGACCCAGCCGGGTTGAACCGCCCCCAGCCGATGGGCTAGAATGAACGCATGACCGCGAAGGAAAAAATTACCGCCGCCTGCGACGACCTCGACGCCCTGTCGATCATCCGCTACCCGGACCCGAGGCTCAAGGAGGTCTGCTCGCCGGTCGAAACCATCGACGACGACGTCCGCCGGCTGATTGATCGCATGACCGAGCTGATGTTCGACACCAGCGGCGTGGGCCTGGCCGCTCCGCAGGTGGGCGTGACGGTTCGGTTGTTCCTGGCCAGCCCGAGCTTCCGCGAAGACGACCTGCATGTCTATATCAATCCGACCCTCGTCGACAGCGACGGGCAGGTGACCGACGAGGAAGGCTGCCTGAGCTTCCCGCAGATTTTCACCAAGGTCAAACGCGCCCGCCGTGTGACGGTTCGCGCCCTGGGCCGCGATGGCGAGCCCTTCACGCAGGACCTCGAAGATCTCCACGCTCGCATCGTCCAGCACGAGGGCGACCACCTCGATGGCGTGCTGCTGGTCGACCGCATGGGCAGCGTCGCGAAGATGGGCCACCGCAAAGCCCTATCCGTCCTGGAAGAAGCCTTCGCCACCCGCGCCTGAGCCTCTGGCGCAGTGCCCGCTCGCCGCGCAATCCCGCTT
>CAZCDM010000126.1:0-6982 GCA_964497475.1 uncultured Planctomycetaceae bacterium | reverse complement strand
CTACTAGGCAGGCGAAACGAGATGCGACGGGGGAAGGGGAAAAATTATTCGGCGTCCTGGAGCATCTGCCAGACGCGTTCGGTCAGGGCGTCGAGCCCTTTGCCCGTCACGGCGGAGATGGCCAGGACCTCTGTGTCAAGTTCGCGGCCGAGGCGGTCGAGGGGTTCGTCGCTGTCGAGCAGGTCGGCCTTGGTGGCGACGACGAGTTCGGGCTTGGCCGCCAGGGCCGGGGAGTACTGGGCGATCTCGTTGCGGATTTCGCGGCAGGCTTCGACGGGGTCGGACCCGTCGAGCGGGGCGATGTCGATGAGGTGCAGCAGCAGGCGGGTGCGTTCGATGTGGCGGAGGAACTCCAGGCCCAGCCCTGCGCCGCTGTGGGCGCCGGCGATCAGCCCCGGGATGTCGGCCATGATGAACTGGCGGAAATTGCTCAGCTCGACGATGCCGGGATAGGGCACGAGGGTGGTGAAGGGGTAGTCGCCGATTTTTGGCCGGGCTGCCGAGAGGCGACTCAGCAGGGTGCTCTTGCCGGCGTTGGGTTTGCCCAGCAGGCCGACGTCGGCGATGAGTTTCAGTTCGAGGTGGAGGCTTCGTTGCTGGCCGGGCTCGCCGGGTTCGCTTTCGCGTGGGGCCTGATGGGTGGCGCTCTTGAAGTGCACATTGCCCCGCCCGCCGGCGCCGCCGTGGGCGACGATGACCGTCTCGCCGGGGCCGAGGTCTTTCAGCAGGATGTTGTGTTCGGCATCGAAGATCAGCGTGCCGGGGGGCACGTCGATGACGAGGTCTTCGCCCCGTCGGCCGTGACGCTTCTTGCCCATGCCGTGCACGCCGCGCTCGGCGCGGAGGTTGGTCCTGCCCTGGAGGTGGTGCAGCGTGTTGAGCTGCTCGCTGGCGCAGAGAACCACATTGCCGCCCCGCCCGCCATCGCCGCCGTCGGGTCCGCCCTTGGGGATGTATTTTTCTCGCCGGAACGACATGCACCCGCTGCCGCCATCGCCGGCGGAAACGTGGATGTCGACCTCGTCGAGGAACATCGCGCGGGATACGGGGGCGTCGTGGCTCATGGGGGGGCGATCCGGATAAAAAAAGGGATGGCCCGTCGGACCATCCCTGGAAGATCAATTGCGGTTGGCTCAGACGACGTCGACGAATCGGCCTCGGAAGTTCACCTTGCCGTCAGCCTTGGCGAAGAGCGTGCAGTCATTGCCCATGCCGACGTTGCGACCGGCCTTGAAGGGCGTGCCGCACTGGCGGACGATGATCGTGCCAGCGGTGATGGCCTGGCCGCCGTAGGCCTTGATGCCACGGTGCTGGGGGTTGCTGTCCTGATTGTTTCGTGTGGACCCTTGTCCCTTTTTATGTGCCATAGGATCGCTCCTTATATCTTGTGGACTGTCGCAGTGCCGCGGGAATCGGCCCGCGACGAGGAACCGGGAATTATACCGAAAGCCCGGGGGTCTGTCAAGCCGATTTGACCTCTAAAGAAGGCGGGTCGCTTACCGCATGATCCAGTCGCGTCGCAGCAGCTGGGGTTTTGCATTGCCTCGGCTGTTGGGCCCGACGGCGAGGCTGTACTGCAGCTGGAGGGTTTTGGCGAGGGTCACGCGGTCGCGGGTGACGGTTTGGGTCGTACCGTCGGGCTTGACGACCTGGACCTTGACCGGCGAGGGCAGCTTGATGGTGACGGTATCGCCGCTGAGCCCGCCGAAGAAGATGGTGAAGGAGGTTGCTTCGGGGTCGAAGTTCGAGAAGATCGCCACGCCATCTTTGGCGTTGTCGGCTCCCTGGAGAATCTTGCCCGTCAGCCCCATGACATCCTGCAGCAGCGGGTTGTTGTAGATTTTCTTGATCTTCTGGAAGGCGGCCGGGTTCACGCCGGCCCCGGCGCGAAGGAGCTGGCCGGTGTTGGTGTAGAGCGAGATTTCCGGCACGAAGAGCTGGTCCTCGCCCGTGCGGTTGGTGACGGTAAAGGGCAGGAACCAGTAGAGCACGGGGCGGTCCTGGCCGGGCACGCTGACGTAGATGGCGCGGGGCTGGCCGAGTTCGACATCGAGTTGCCATTCCTCGGAGACCTCGTAGGCCTGCGGGGCGGTCACGGCCGGGCTGGGCAGCAGAAGGGCTCCACCGGCCAGAACAAGGCTCATCAGCACGATAGTCACATTGGCAGGACGGATGTTCATTGTGTACTCCTGTGTGGTCCGGCTTCGGGCCGGATGTGCAAGGACCCAGCATACGCCGGGCCGGGTGAAATGTCAACGGATCGCGGCTGGCCCGGACGTACGCTCGGGACGTTCCATTTCGCGGATTTCCTAGTATACTTTCGGACAGATGCTACGGATCGGACCAGTCCCGCGGCGAAAACATCTCGCCGCCATGCGCTACCTCGTGGGCGGCACGCGTCGCGCCGGGAGGCTGGAGTCTCGCGCGCGGTCGCTGCTGGATAGCCTCCACAAAAGCGACTCGGCCCCAGGGGTGTTCCTCTGGGCGCGGCAGGGGCGCGGCATCCGCGGGGTGGTGCTGGTGCTCAGCTCGCCGGGGCAGGTGGGCTTTGCGTATCTCAACCCGCCCGATGCGCCCGGAGCCGACCACGAGGTGATGATCGACCTGCTGAACCGGGCGATGGGGGAGGCCTTTGCGGGCGGGGCGAGCATGATCCAGGCGGTCCTCGAGCCGGGCATGAACCAGGAAAAGGCGCTGCTGCGTGCGGCGGGGTTTACGCCCCTGGCCGAGCTGGTCTACCTGCAGTGCGACCTGCATGATCGCACGGCCGAGCCCCCGACCGGGCCTTGGCGGTTCGTCAATGCTCCGGCGGTTTCCGAGTCGGTCCTGATCGATCTGCTGCCGCAGACCTACCAGGACACGCAGGATTGTCCCGACCTGGCTGGGCGGCGGGAGATTCGGGACGTGCTGGCGTCGCATCGGTTCACGGGCATTTACGAGCCGCGCTGGTGGTGGCTGGCCGAGGATGACGCCGGGCCGGTTGGCTGCGTGCTGGTGAATCGTTCCGTGCAGGATTACGCCGCCGAGGTGGTCTACATGGGCGTCGTGCCGCGGGCCCGTCGGGCGGGGCTCGGCCGGGCTTTGCTGAGCCAGGCCGCCTGCAGTGCACAGCAGGATAGCCGCGTGCAGTTGAGGCTCGCGGCCGACTCGAACAACACCCCCGCGTTGCGGCTGTATGAGTCGTTCGGATTCTACGAAACCTCACGAAGACTCTGTTTTACAAGGCTGAAAACGACATCGGATAAGGGTAAATGTGAATAGATTGTGAATGGAAGTTTTTTTTCGCGGGCAAGTTCATTGTCTTCAGATGCTTTAGCGATGTGGATAACTATTCCGGCGGATTCGTCTTGACCGCAGGTTTTTCCACCTCTACATTTGGGTGTGTTACATGCAGGAGCGAGAGGCGAATCGCGATGGATGGATCGTCTCTTGCGGTCGGTCGGTGGTCCGATCGGCCGGGATGAAAACACGAAGCGGCATGGCCTGGCCCGGGCGGAGGAATCGACTCGGGCGACGCTCGGGCGGTGCTTCGGCGTGTTGCAAAAAGGTGCTTCTCCGGCTTGCCGGAGACCAGCTGGGAATTGGAACATGACCAACGCCGCAGAATCCGTGCGCGCCGAGCATGCCCCGGTGCGAGACATTTTATCCGCCCTCCAAGCTGCCATCGGGCCTCAGAAGTTCAACGCCTGGTTCAAGCATGGCACGAAGGTGAGCCTCGAAGACGGCCATTGCAAAGTCGCCGTGCCCAACCCCTTCGTGGCCAACTGGGTCGAGCAGCACTTCGCCGAACCCCTCGCCGGTGCCGTCCTCACCCACACCGGCCAGACCCTGCCGGTCGTCGTCGCCGTCGACTCGAACCTTTCCTCGGAATGCACCACGCGGGACCTCGACCGCCAGGCCGAGCTCGTCCAGCGCACGCGCCAGGGGCGCACCCGTCAGTCCAGCCCCCAGCCGCCGGCCTCGCTGAAGTACCGCCTGGAAGACTTCGTCGTCGGCGCGAGCAACAAGCTGGCGTACTCCTCGGCCATCGCCGTAGCCGGTGGTGGGGCCAGCAGCCCGGCCCAGTTGTTCATCCACGGCTCGTGCGGCGTCGGCAAGACGCACCTGCTGCAGGGCATCTGCCAGGCCTACGCCGCCCAGGGCCGAAACGCCGGGCGCGAGTTCCGCTGCCGCTACGTCACCGGCGAGCAGTTCACCAACGAGTTCATCTTCTCGCTGAAGAACAAGCAGGCCGACGAGTTCCGCCAGCGCTATCGCAATCTGGACCTCCTGGCCATTGACGATGTGCACTTCCTCGCGGCCAAGCGCGCCACGCAGGATGAGTTCCTTCACACCTACAATGCCATCGCCACCGCCGGGCGAAAGGTCATTCTCGCTTCTGACGCTCATCCGAGGCTTGTGGGCGATCTTCACGAGCAGCTCGTCAGCCGATTCCTGGCCGGGCTGGTCGTGAAAATCGACACGCCGGATGAGATCACCCGCCGGGCCCTGCTGGAAGCCAAGGCCCGCACCGCCAACGTCGCCCTGCCCGACGACGTCATGGAATATCTCGTGCGTCATCTGCGCGGCTCGGTGCGCGAGATGGAGGGCACGCTGGTGAAGCTCTCGGCCCTGGCTGGTCTCGAGGGTGGCACGGTGAGCCTTGCCCTGGCGCGCGACGCCCTGGCCGACGACCTCGCCCGCAGCGACAGCGCGACGACCCTGGGCGATATCGAGGCGACGGTGGCGGCCTATTTTGGCATTACCCCGGCCGATATCCACTCCAGCCGGCGGACGCAGGCCGTCTCCTCAGCCCGCATGGTCGCGATGTTCCTGGCGAGGCGTCACACCACGATGAGCTTTCCGGAAATCGGGCGGTTCATGGGCAAGAATCACAGCTCGGTCGTCCTGGCCGTCCAGCGGATGGAAGACCTCCTGGCTAAACGCAAAGAGGTCAAGTGGACCACGCCGGCCGGGCGACGCGCCGTCGATGCCGCCGTCCTGCTGGAACTGCTCGAAGAGCAACTCTGAGCCCTGCCAGCCGCGCCTTGCGACGCCCTGCGGTTGCATTCCGCAGCCAGTATGCTACACTGCGCGGCCTTCCGATTCTCTTGTGAGGCTACCCATGGAAACCTACAGCGACGACGTTCTCAAGCGAACCCATTCCTGCGGCCAGCTGCGCATCGACGATGTCGACCAGCCCGTCCGCCTGTGCGGCTGGGTGCGCAGCTACCGCGATCACGGCGGCGTGATCTTCTTCGACCTGCGCGACCGTGATGGCATTACGCAGGTGGTCTTCGATACCCCCGCGGCCGGCGACGAGGCCGCCCGCGCCGTGGTCGACCTGGCCGATACGGTTCGCAACGAGTGGGTCGTCGCCGTGGCGGGCAAGGTTCGCCCTCGCGGCGAGGGGCAGGAAAACCCCAAGCTCGTTACGGGGCAGATCGAAGTGGCCTGCGATGAGCTGACCATCCTCAACCGTTCTGAGACCGTGCCCTTCGAGCCCGACGAGCACCACACCACCAGCGAAGAGAATCGCCTGAAGTATCGTTACATAGACCTGCGGCGGCCGGAGATGAACCACGCCATGCAGATGCGGCATCGCATTACCTCGGCGATGCGGCGCGTGCTCGACGAGGCCGGCTTCCTCGAAGTCGAAACGCCGTTTCTGACCCGCTCCACGCCGGAAGGCGCACGCGACTTCCTCGTGCCCAGTCGGCTGCACGAGGGGCACTTCTACGCCCTGCCGCAGAGCCCGCAGCTGTTCAAGCAGATCCTCATGGTCGGCGGCATTGACAAGTACTACCAGGTTGCCCGCTGCTTCCGCGATGAAGACCTCCGGGCCGATCGGCAGCTGGAGTTCACGCAGCTCGACCTGGAGATGAGCTTCGTCACCGAGGCCGACGTCATGGGCGTGACCAACGCGATTTTCCGCGAGGTCTGCGCCCTGGCCGACCGCCCGTTCCCCGAGGACGTGCCGACGATGACCTACGACGAGGCGATGCGCCGCTTCGGGTCGGATCGGCCTGACCTGCGGTTCGGCATGGAGCTGGTGGACTTATCCGACCTCGTCGGGCAGACCGACTTCGGCGTGTTCAACAAGGCCGTCGAAGCCGGCGGGGCCGTGCAGTGCATCTGCGTGCCCGGCGGCGGGGAGATGACCCGCAAGGAAACCGACGGCCTGGCCGAGTGGGCCAAGGGCTTCGGCGCAGGCGGCATGGCTGTGACCAAGATCGCCGAAGACGGCCAGAGCTTCGAGACCGGCGTGGCCAAGTTTCTCGCGCCCATCGCCTCCGAGCTCATCGCCCGCGCCAGTGCCAAGCCCGGCGACCTGCTGTGCTTCGGCTCGGACTCGCTGAAAGTCGTCCGCCGCGTCCTCGGTGAGCTGCGTTGCAAGCTCGCCGCCGACCGAGGCCTCATCGACCCCGACCAGTTCGAATGGCTGTGGGTGACCGACTTTCCCCTGTGCGAATGGTCCGACGAGCACGACCGCTGGGACGTCCTGCACCACCCGTTCACCAGCCCGGCCCTGGAAGACCTCGAAAAGCTCGACGACCCTGCCACCCGCGGCGAGGTCCGAAGCCGGGCGTACGACATCGTATGCAACGGCCTGGAAATGGGCGGCGGGAGCATCCGTATCCATCGGCCTGACATCCAGAGCCGCGTCTTCCGCGCCATCGGCCTGGACGAAGCCGAAGCCCAGGAGAAGTTCGGCTTCCTCCTGGACGCCCTGAAGTACGGCGCCCCGCCGCACGGCGGGCTGGCCCTGGGGCTCGACCGCGTGGTGATGGTCCTGCTGGGCTATCCGTCGATCCGCGACGTCATCGCCTTCCCCAAGACCCAGCGCGGCACGTGCCCGATGTCCGAAGCACCCGGCCTGGTCGACCCGGCCCAGCTGACCGAGCTGTTCATCCGCCCCCTCAACCCGCCTCAACCTGAAACGAACTAATGGGTACTTTGAAAAATTCAAATTCGGATATCGCGTAGGATTTTCGCTTTCTGG
>CAZCDM010000125.1:0-6985 GCA_964497475.1 uncultured Planctomycetaceae bacterium | reverse complement strand
TGATGTATACGATGATCACAGTAAGGCTTCTGCTCAGGAGCTCATTTTTAATTATAGTGCATGTTGTACTTCCGAAGCGGAACTTCTCCGTCCATGGCGGTCCTTTTCTGGACTGGCCTGGTTCTCTCCTACGCCATCGCGGCGATTTCTCTGCCCCGGACTGCAACGTCACTGACCCCGTACAAGACGAGAGAGAGTTTTATCATGTCCAGTAACCCCCCCACCCCCCATGCCCGGCCGACCGCTTACGCGAAATCAAATTTCCTATCAGTCATCATGCAGCTATTCGATACCTTCCTATCGCGTCGCGTGCGGAGGACGTCGTCACTTCTGGTCCTGTGCGGGATCGCCGTGATGTGTGCGACTGCAGCGGCGCCGGCACAGACTCCGCTGGACGTCTCCTCGGGCATTGCGGTCTCGGCTGAGTTGCCGGGGCAGAACCTGTATCGCAATCTCTCGCCGGGCCGTTTTGCGTTGCTGGCCGACCTCGGTGAAGGCACGAGCTACCGAGGCGTGGCAGGGGGATTGGACGCCGATACCTATGACTGGCGCGACATCGACAGCGGCTCGGGCTGGGGCGATCGAGGCGGACGCCACAGCACGCTGGAGTATCTGCGGGCGTGTCGAGACCACGACGCCAAGCCGATCCTGACGGTCAACGTCTGGGGCGGCGGGGGCTACCGCGAGGCTGACGGGACCTGGAACTGTTCCTATACCGACGACGCTACCGCCAGCCAACTCGCCGCCGATTGGGTCCGCTACTGCAACGTCATCGTTCAGAACTACGACTCGGCCAATCCCCCGACGGCTGGGGATGACCTGCGGGTCTACAACACCATCACCGGCTGGGAAGGCCGGGACATCCTTCCGGCGCCCGCAGAGCCCAAGCCCCCCAAGGTCACCTACTGGGAGATCGGCAACGAGCCGGATCTGGATACCATCTCTGGGCTCGTGAGGAACCACGAGGTCGATCGCTGGGAGTATGCTGATCGCTACATCCACATCACCGACGCCATGCGCTCGGTGGACTCCTCCATCAAGACCGGGCCTTGCGTGAGCCACTCCAACTCAAGCGGCGGGTCCGGTATTCTTCAGGCCCTCGATTCCGTCATCGACGGCGGAGCGAATACCAGCGTCGAACTGGTCAGCCACCATCCCTACTACGGGGGTATTCAATCGGTGCTGGACTGGTGGACGCATTTCCAGGACTACGATCGCCTTCGCGACAGCCTTGCCCATTACAAGGACCACTTGCAGTATCGCAACACCGCCGCCCGATACTGGCTCGACCAGCCGGACGTAGAGATCATCGCCAGCGAGTGGAATCCCCTTCAGTACTATGCCACCGCCGCCCACGTCAATTCCATGACCTCGGCCCTGGGCGTGATCGAAGCGGTGATGACCTTCGCCGAGGAAGAGATGACGGCCGCCCAGTACTGGGAACAACCCCAAGGGAAGCCTACGGTCGCGGCGATGTTCGAGGTATTGCAGGAATACCTCGGCGACGAGTTGCTGGCCACGATCGAAGATCTCGGAAAGGACCCCTATAACGAGAGCTACCGCATCTACGTTACCCGCGACGCCGACGCGAAGCAAACCGTCGTGTGGGGCTTGAATTTCGATGAAGATGTCGACGCGACCGAGTTGCTCGATCTCCAGGGGCTGCCTTGGCCGATCGACAAGGTGACGCTCCGCCGCTTCGGCGTCGCCGGGGCCGGGGATACGTCTCTGCTGAGCTACACCGGACTGGGCTGGGACGAGCAGGACATCACCGGCACGTTCGATCCCTCGAACTTATTGCTGGTGATGCCGGATGCGGAGTTGACGATGGTGGTTATCGACCATGTTCCCGAGCCGGCCACGATGAGCCTGCTGGGCGCGGGCGGGCTGGCGTTTTTGAGGCGGCGTCGTCGATAAACCGACGCCGGAAGACATCCCAAGACAGCCCCCGCCCTCCAGGCCCAGCCGCCCGTCTCGTGAAATCAATTCGGAAGGGTGGGGGTGTTTGAACAGTTCGACGCCTTTCTTCGGGAGAATGGCCTGTACGGGTAAGCATGCTGCAGGGCGATTCCATGCCCACCTTGCGGGTAGGCTGTGAGCATGGGCATGGCACGATGCGTTGCACGCACGATCGTCAAAGCTGGGGATGATTCAGGGGAAATGGAACTTGACAGATTGGTTTGTTGCGCCTATGGTGTGCAGAGGCATCAAGAGTGCGTGAGGGTACTGGCCCGATGAACGCACGGCAACCTGTCCCCATGGGAAAAGGTGCCGCAGCCAGCCGGCCTCAAGGTTCGAGTGTTTCCGGAGCGATGTGACCCGAGACGTGGGTAAATTCGCACGCGGGCAGGCCCCGCATCTCCGGCCGGCCGTTGCGCCCTTTCCCGAAACGAAAGGAAACGTCCATGATCGACCCGACACGATACCATCTCGCGACCAACGCGATTCACGCAGGCTGGGATGGCGCCGACGACCCCACCGGCAGCAGCGCCCCGCCGATCTACGCGACCAGCAGCTACCTCTTTCGCGATACCGATCACGCGGCCGACCTGTTCGCCCTCAAGGAGTTCGGGAACATCTATTCCCGCCTGCAGAACCCCACGTGCGACATCCTCGAACAGCGACTCACCGCCCTGGAAGGCGGAGCCGCTGCCCTGAGCTTTGCCAGCGGCATGGCGGCGATCACCGCTACGGTGATGACCCTCGCCAAGTCGGGCCAGAATATCGTCGCTTCCCAGCAACTCTACGGCGGGACGTTGACCCTCTTCAAGCAGACACTCAAGCAGTTCGGCATTGAGGCGCGGTTCTTCGATGCCGGCGAGCCGGCCGCGATGGAGTCGCTCATCGACGAGAACACGCGGCTGGTGTACTGCGAGACGATCGGCAACCCGAATAACGTCGTGCCGGACTTCGAGGCCATCGCGGCTGTGGCGCACGCCCACGGCGTGCCCTTCGTGGCCGATAACACCGTGGCGACCCCGGCGATGTTCCGTCCGCTGGCCCACGGGGCCGACATTGTAGTCTACTCGACGACCAAGTTTATCGGCGGGCACGGCGCGCATGTCGGCGGGGCGATTATCGACGGTGGCTCGTTCGACTGGACGGTCGAGGCCGACCGCTGGCCGCAGTTCACCCAGCCTGACGAGAGCTATCACGGTCTGGTGCTGACCGAGGCCCTCAAGCCGGTGGGCAATATCGCGTTCGCAGTCCATGCCCGTACGCACTGGCTGCGGGATACCGGCGCGGCGATGAGCCCGTTCGCGGCCTGGCTGTTCCTGCTGGGTCTGGAGACGCTCCACGTCCGCGTACCACGACACTGCGAAAACGCCCTGGCCCTGGCCCAGTGGCTCGAAGGCCACCCGGCCGTGCACTGGGTGAACTACCCCGGCCTGGAGAGTCACTACTCCTGGGAGCGGGCGAAAAAATATCTGCCCGATGGGCAGGGGGGCATTGTGGGCTTCGGCATCAAGGGCGGGCTGGAGGCGGGCATCCGCTTCATCAACAGTGTCGAGCTCTGCCGCCACCTGGCCAACATCGGCGATGCCAAGACGCTCGTGATCCACCCGGCCAGTACGACTCACCAGCAGCTCAGTGAAGAAGAGCAAAAGGCCGCCGGCGTCGGGCCGGAGTTCATCCGCATGTCGGTCGGTATTGAAGACGTGGAAGACATCCGCGCCGACCTCGACCAGGCGCTGAACAAGAGCCAGGGCTAGACGCATCGGGCGAGGCGGCCGATAAGCAAACAGACGCTTTCCCAGGATGACCGATGCAGGACGCATACACAGGCAGTGACGAAAATCTCGGCTGTGGCGAGCTGCCACGCGCCCAGCGGGTCCATTTCGATGGGCCGGTGCGGCTGGAGTCTGGCCAGACCCTGCCGGAGCTGAACATCGTCTACGAGACCTACGGCCAACTCAGCGAATCGCGCGATAATGCGGTGCTGATCTGCCATGCCCTGACGGGCGATTCGCACGTCGCGGCCCACGATGATGACGACACGCCCGGCTGGTGGGACATCATGGTCGGCCCGGGCAAGCCCATCGATACCGACCGGCTGTTCGTGATCTGCGCGAACTGCCTCGGCGGCTGTCGCGGCACGACCGGGCCCAATGCGATCCATCCGCAAACTCACCAGCCCTATGGGCCGGACTTTCCCACGATTACCACCGGCGATATCGTCGATACGCACCTGCGGCTGGTCGAGCATATGGGGATCGGCAAGCTTCTGGCGGTGGTGGGTGGATCGATGGGCGGTCACCAGGCGCTGCTGTGGGGTACGCGATACCCCGATCGCGTGGGCGGCGTGGTTGCGCTGGCGACCTCGCCGAGGCTGTCGAGCCAGTCGCTGGCCTTTGACGTCATCGGGCGAAACGCCATCACGCGCGATCCGCACTATCATAGCGGGCGGTACTACGACCAGCCGGACGGGCCGGACGTGGGCCTGGCCCTGGCGAGGATGCTCGGGCACATCACCTATCTTTCCCCCCAGGCCATGGCGGAAAAGTTCGAGGCCACCCGCACCCAGCCCCGCGATATCGATACCGACTTCGAGAAGGAATTCTCCGTTGGCACGTACCTGGCCTACAAGAGTGAGTCGTTCATCCAGCGGTTCGACGCCAACAGCTACCTCAAACTGTCGATGGCGATGGACCAGTTCGACCTCGGGCGGGATGTCGACGCCCTGGCCGGGCGGTTCGCCGAGACGTCCTGCCGGTGGCTGATCGTGAGTTTCACCAGCGACTGGCTGTTCCCCAGCCAGCAGAGCCGGCAGATGGTCCACGCCCTGATCCGCGAGGGCAAGCCGGTGAGCTACTGCGACGTCAGCAGCGCGTGCGGCCACGATGCGTTCCTGTTGGAAGATGACCTGGCCAGCTACGGCGAGCTGACCGGCGGGTTCCTGGCCAATCTGCAGGGCCAAGGCGGTGAGCTGCGCGACCCGCGCGATGAACATTCGCCAACGAGTATATGGCATCATAACCGGCGGCTGGACTACGAGCAGATCCTCGAGCTGATCCCGCCCGGCGCGTCGGTGCTGGACCTCGGCTGCGGGCGGGGCGGCCTGCTGGACAAGCTCAAACATCGCGGCCATGATCGCCTGATGGGCCTGGAGATCGACCCGGCCAATATCGTCGAGTGCGTCCGGGCCGGGCTGGACGTGGCCCATCACGACATCGGCCAGGGGCTGGGCTGGTTCGCCGACGATCAGTTCGACTGCGTCGTGCTCTCGCGGACGATCCAGGCGATCTATGACGTCGAGCTGGTGTTGGAGGAGATGCTCCGCGTCGGCCGGCAGTGCGTGGTCTCCGTGCCGAACTTTTTTTACCACAAGCTGCAGGAGCAACTGGCCCGGACGGGTCAGGCCCCCGAGGCAGCCCTGCTGCACTATCACTGGTACGATACGCCGAACATCCGCATCCTTACCCTGCGGGACTTCGAGGAATACTGTCGCGAGAAGGACATTCGCATCCATCGGTGCGTTGCGCTGGACACCGAGCAGGAGCACCAGCTGGGCGATGACGAGGACGCCAACAGCCAGGCCGACATGGCGATCTACGTTATCAGTCGCTAGGCGCCGCTAGCGTTCGACGGTTCCGGCCAGGCGGACCAGTTCGAGGATGCTCTCGCGATTGGCGGGGATGCACTTCTGCCAGTTGGTCATCAGCATCCCCGAGCCGCCCTGTTTGATGAGCGCCTCGTGCCACTGGTGAATCATGGTTTCGTCGCGTCCCGGGGCGGCCCAGACATCGAAGCCCTGTTCGCTGATGCGGCGGATCGCATCGGGGCAGACCAGCTTGTAATGCCACAGCACATGGACGATGTCTTTGCTGAGTTTCGGCTCGGCGGCCATGGACTTTTCCGCATGGACCTGGGCGATCTCTTCGGGGAAGTCGTGGCAGGAGTCGTTCCAGATCATGGTCCGCAGGCCGTGGCCGGTGAGCGTTTCGC
The DNA here is from genome assembly GCA_964497475.1 of uncultured Planctomycetaceae bacterium. Lineage (GTDB taxonomy): Bacteria > Planctomycetota > Phycisphaerae > SM23-33 > SM23-33 > CAZCDM01. The sequence goes on along the minus strand of CAZCDM010000125.1, from coordinate 1,039 downwards.
GCAGCCGTTCGATCGCGTCGACATATTGGCCTATCGAGCGGAAGTGGTCTTCGTCCATGCCGAGGTGGAAAAAGTGCTTCGGCTTGCAGACGTCCACGAGTTTGCCGATGAGGTCGGCTGCGACGCGGAAGTAATTGTCCATCCCCTCGGTAAAGAGGAACTGCGAGGCGTGCGGGTACATCCAGATGTCGTGGAGATTACGCCCGCTCTTGGCGAAGTTGAGCTTGGGGACGATATCTACACCGGCGGCGTGGGAGGCCTCGGCGAGCTGGGCCAGATCGCTCATCGGTACGGTGTAGTGACGCTGCAGCTCGGGGTGGCTGGCATACTTCACGCCGTCGGCGATGTCGACGATGAGGGTGTCCATGTTGGCTTGGCCCATGGCTTCGACGACGGCCAGAGCGGTCGCGAGGTCGAAGGGGCCTTCCATTGGCTTGATCGGGCACCACTTGGGGTCGTAGTGGGTGATGTGCAGCAACAGGCCTCGCTGGATGCGTTGTTCGGGCACGGGGGGTCCTTTCGATGGGAAGCAGCGCGGGCGGCCCGCCGGTTGCTGGCAGGGCGGCCGGGCGATGAGGAGCCATTGTCTGAGCGAGCGGGGTGGGGGGCAAGAGATTTTCACCCGCCGGACGGAGACATGCTGCTGCCCGCGTCCTTTTCGACACGACCTATCCGGTCTCGATGCTCGAAGAGTACACGTACAAGCTCATCGAGCGGTTCGCGCCGAAGCTGATTCTCGGCATTTCCGACGAGCTGTCCTCGACGGGCGACATCGAGCGGGTCCGTATCGTGGGGTGATATCGTATCGGCCTACAACCAGAAGGTTGCATCTGCCGGCTGAGAGGGTGCGATTGATCCCCGGCGAACCATTCGTCGGCGAGTATCCTTAGGCGACGGCCTCTTTCGGCGGGCGATACGGATACCCCAGCAGGTCCATCACCGGGCCGATTTTTCGTCAAAGGCGGTTTCCCATGCGGGGGCTATCCCGCATTTCTCACCGGCAGAATAAGGAATCGGCCGCCAGACCGTGGTATTCTAT
>CAZCDM010000124.1:0-7140 GCA_964497475.1 uncultured Planctomycetaceae bacterium | reverse complement strand
CCAGAAACCGTTGTTGCCAGACACCCCGCAATCGTTTTCTCCGTTGGCCGGCGGGAACGTCGGCTTCAGTACCGCCGGCGGCGAGCCATCTCGAAGTGAAACGTCCCTTCCAGCGGGCGATGCGTCGTGAGTAATCCAGATCATCCGCCGGCAGTTCCCAGAGGGCATGGAGGTGGTCGGGCAGAAGCACCATTGCGCGTGTTCGCCAAGGCCAGCGCTGCCGGGCCGTGCTGGAAAAAATGCCCGACACGCCCGGCTCGCTGGGCATTGCGATTTCCGAGGCCGTCGAGGCCGCCGTGGCCGATCAGAGCGGCAAGACGCGGTACAGCCTCGGCAGCGTGCTCAACCACGTCATGCTGCATCAGACGGTCATCGGCCTGGAGGCCCGCAAGCAGCTTGCTCTGGCGGGCGTGGACAAGCCCGATGTGATCGTCGGCTGCGCGGGCGGGGGCAGCAACTTCGCGGGGCTGGCCTTTCCGTTCGTGGCCGACAAGATCCACGGTGCCGATATCGAGATCTACCCCGTCGAGCCCAAGAGCTGCCCGACGCTCACCCGCGGCCCCTATGCCTATGACCATGGCGACACGGCCTGCATGACGCCTCTGCTGGCGATGCGCACGCTGGGCCATGGATTCGTGCCCGAGCCGATTCACGCCGGCGGGCTGCGGTATCACGGCATGGCGCCGCTGGTCAGCCAGGCCGTCGTCGATGGGCTGATGACGCCCCGCAGCTACGACCAGCTCACCTGTTACGCCGCGGCCGTCCAGTGGGCCCGGACCGAGGGGTTCATCCCCGCGCCGGAAACCTCCCACGCCATCGCGGCGACCATCGAGCAGGCCAACCTCGCCAAGGAAGAGGGCAAGGAAAAAAACATCGTCATGTGCTGGTCGGGCCATGGGCTCATGGACCTGGCCGGGTACGAAAAATACTTCTCCGGCAAGCTCATCGACCACGAATTGCCCCAGGAAGACCTCGAAAAAGGTCTGGCCGACCTGGCCGGGCTGCCCAAACCCTAGGCCGCCTGGGACGGGATGGCAGCGCGGTTGGCTGAATCGGCCTGGGCGTTGAGAATGGTTACGAACCCCTCGATGATCTCTCGGGCCGGGTAGGTCTGCTCGATGCGGTGAGGGTTTTCGTAGTTCCACATCGGCATCATTGTCAGGATGACGCTTTCGAGGTCGGTTCCGTCCAGCTCGGCTGCGAGTTGGAAGACCGCCTCGGCGATGCTGACGGGCATGGGGACCTTGTATCCCTTGGTGGGGTGATGGCCTTTGCAGAAATGCGGCGGGCTGGTCACGAGGTACTCCCGGCACGCCAGCGGGCGATCGGCATAGATCGAGCAAAGCCCATCGTCCAGGAACGGGCAACCGAGATTCAGCTCGGCGTACCAGGAGCTGAGCTCTTCCAGCTGGCGGTCGGGCGATCGGTTTGCCGAGGGCGTGAACGGCCGGGCGTTGCTAAGTTTCTGGAGTGCGGCGAGGAAGCGCAGGGTGTATTTCTCCCGTGGGTCGGGGGGCAGGTTTTCAACTTGGGCCCAGAGGTCGGCGGCCTCGGGAGGCGCGAGCGGAATGAGGAACTGCTTGCAGCAGTTGGCGCAGCCGGCCTGGCAGGAAACGCTCTGGCCTGTCCGCCAGAGGTGATCCAGGACGCTCTCGACGAGGCTGTCGGTCATGGCCCGGGCGGCCGGGAGCAGCTCGCTCAGCCGGAGGGGGCGATCCGGCGCAATCAAATGGCCGGTCATGCTCGCCATCGGGGTCTCGATCGAAAACGATCGGGCGAACAGCCCGGCCGGGGGAAATGCCACATGGTCACAGCGGGCGTCTTGCCACAAAATGCAATCAGTACGCATGGTATCCATCCAATGGGTCAGCAGGTTGTACTCGCGGCGGACTCGCTGTCCGGCCGCAGGTGCGGGCACCTGTTGTCTATGTCGTCCCCTCGCAGGCGGGAGATAAATACGGCGCGCGGTTTTTCGGATATTTTTTCAGTGGCGCGTAGAGGCCTGCGGGAGGGGCCCGCATTTGAAGAATGCTCTTCGATCAGGCGCAGGCTTGGGGCGCTTGGGCCCGGCGGCTCAGCAGCGATACAAACGTATCGACGAGCTGTCGGGCGGGGTATCGCTGGCGGGCCTGGCGGGCGTGGTGGTCCACCCAGGCGGGCGTCATCGGCAGGACCACGCAGTCCATCGGGCCGCCTTCCAGCTCGGCAGCAAGCTGGGCCACCGTCTCGGCGATGCTCACGGGCAGGTCCATTTTCGCGCCGCCGGTCAGTCGGCTGTGGCAGCACAGCTCCGGCGGCGAGGTCACCATGTGCTCGCGGCAGACCAGCGGGCGCTCGTTGTAGATCGAGCAGAGCCCCTCAGCCAGCAGCGGGCAGACAATGCCCAGCTCCGCATACCACGAGGAGAACGACTCGGCCCGCTGGTGCGGCTCGGCTCCGGCCGGCGGCTGGTAGGGCTCGGCTGCGGCGAGCGTGTCCACCGCATCGGCGAAGCGCTGCATCGTGCGGGCCCGGCTGGCGAGGGGCAGGGCGGGTAGGCTGTCCCACAGGGCAGCCGCTTCGGGCCCGGCCAGGGGGATGACGTAGCCCTGGCAGCAGTGGCTGCAGCTGGCCTGGCAGGAGGTGTCGCTGCCGTCGCAGCGGAGGTGATGTTGCACGCTGGCGACGAGGTCATCGGCCATGGCACGCGCTGCCGGCAAGAGGGCGCTCAGCGTGAGGGTGGCCTCGGCGGGGTAGATCAGCCGACCGATCAGCCGGGCCTGCGGTGTGCAGAGCGTCACACTCCGCGCGGCCAGGCCCGCACTGGGGCTGGGGCCCAGACCTTGCTGCCACGTGATGCACAATGATGTTCCCATGCAATCCGGCTTGGCGAAAGACACTTCCCCTCATCGGGCCCTCCTGGCCGGGGGGCGGCTACACCATCTATTTCGACCACAAACCCGAAGCGCATAAACAGTGTCGATTTTTTCCGCCCGCGGGTGGGCTTAGCGTCCGGTCGGGCCGATGGCGAGCATCCGGTCCAGGGCTGTCCGGGCCTGCTCGGCCAGGGCAGGGGCGACACGGACGACGTTGACCGGCTCGCCGGCGGCGATGGAATCCAGCGACCACAGCAGGTGCGGCAGGTCGATCATGCCCATCTGGGCGCACAGGGCCATCGTCTCGCCCAGCGGCACGATGGTTTTGTCGGGGTATTGGTCGGCGAGGCGGTGCACAAGATTGCCCTCGGTACCCACGGCCCAGACGGACCCGGCCGGGGCCTGGTCGATCGTGGTGATGATCTGCGAGGTGCTGCCGGCCTGGTCGGCGGCGGCGACGACGGACCGGGGGCACTCGGGGTGGACGATGACCTGCACGTCGGGATGAGCCTGGCGGATGGCGCGAACCTGTTCGACCGTGAAGAGCTGGTGGACGTAGCAGTGGCCCTGCCACAGAAGGAAGGTCGCTTCGCGGACCTGCTCGGCTCTCAGCCCGCCGGCCGGCTCGCGGGGGTCGTAGACTGCGCAGGCCGATGCGATATCGTAGCCCATCGCCTCGGCGGTGTTGCGGGCGAGGTGCTGGTCGGGAATGGCGAAGATTTTATCGGCGCCGGCCTGGTCCAGGGCCCAGTCGAACACGCCGCGGACGTTGCTGCTGGTGCAGCAGGCGCCGCCGGCCCGGCCGACGACGGCTTTGACCGCGGCGGTCGAGTTGACGTAGACCACCGGCAGGATATGGGTTCCCTCGCCAGCCAGTTCGCCCAGGTCGTCCATCGCGGCCGATACGCTGTCGGCGTCGGCCATTTCGGCCATGGCGCAGCCGGCCTGGCGGTTCGGCAGGCAGACGATCTGCTCCGGCGCCGAGACGATGTCGGCCGACTCGGCCATGAAGTGCACCCCGCAGAAGACGATGTACTTCGCGGCGTGCTGCTCGGCGGCCAGGCGGGCGAGCTTGAGGCTGTCGCCCCGAAAGTCGGCAAACTGGATCACCGCGTCACTCTGGTAGTGATGGCCGAGGATGACGAGCTCATCGCCCAGGGCTGCTTTGCGGGCGGCGATGCGGGCGGTGAGTTCGGCGTCGCTGAGGTGGAGGTAGGCTTCGGGCAGGTCGGGCATGGTGGGCTCGGGGTTAGGCGGGGCGGCACCGGCTGCACAGGCCGAAGACCGTCACGCGGTGATTCTGGGCGGTGAAGTGGTGTTGAGCGCAGGCGGCGTGGATGCGTCGCGCCAGGGCCGGGTCGGAAAACTCCAGGAACGCTCCGCACTCGGTGCAGATCATGTGTTCGTGTTCGTCGCGGCCGAAGTGGGCCTCGTAGTGGACGTGCATATCGCCGTCGCGCAGTTCTCGGACGAGCCCGGCCTCGACCAGCAGCGCCAGCGTCCGGTAGACCGTCCCGCGGCTGACGCGGTGGGGCCCCTCGGCCAGCTCGGCCGCCAGCTCGGCAGCCAGGAAGTGATCCTCCCGCTGCAGCGCGTGGTCCAGCACGATCCGGCGGGTCTGGGTGATGCGGTCGCCGCGCTGCTGGAGGAACAGGCAGAGCAGCTTCCACGCCTCGGCGAGCATGGCTGAGCGTTCGGTGCGTTCGGTGCGGGCAGATTGTCCGGTGGATTTTGTCATTGCTACTTGATTTTGCCCCCCGGTATTTGCTAAAGAGGGGGTTCGTAGCCTCTGGCTAAGCAACTAAGGAATTGGCTGCACGACGCAGCCCCAACCATGAAGGAATGAACCTATGGCCCATGTTATCTCAGATGATTGCACCCAGTGTGGCGCTTGCGTAAGCGCCTGCCCGGTCGACGCCATCAGCGAAGGCGATCCCAAGTACGTCATCGACGCCGATGCCTGCATCGACTGCGGCGCCTGCGTCGGCGAGTGCCCCGTCGAGGCCATCAGCCCCGAATAAGCACACGCACCACGGACGTTTCACCGCGCCCCGGAGCGGGTCTTCGGGGCGTTTTTCTGCGCCGACACAACAGCATAGCCGGGCGGCGAGGCGGGGGGCAAGGTTATTTACATTTCACCTCAACAGTACTCGTCGCCCACGACCGACCAGTCGGGCTCGGCCCGGATGAGACCGGCCAGCTCGGCGCGGGCCAGCAGCTCGGCCAACCCCTCGGTGTGGGCGGCGGTCCAGTCCAGGCCCGTCCCGCCACAGATGGTCGCCATCGCCTCGTCGCTCAGGTCGGCCCGGCTGGTTTCCCGCATGATGGCCTTGCGCAGCTGGCCGCCGTTGCTGCATCGCCCGGCCCGGAGGCGGGCGGTGATCTCCGGCGTGTCGGCCCGGCCGGGCCTGGCGGCCCAGAACCACAGCACGCCGGGCAGGGCGGTCTGCTCCCACCACAGCCGGTCGATATTCCAGCCGATCGGCCAGGCCTGCTCGTCAGCCGTCGGCTCGATGGGCGACAGCAGCAGAGCTTCGACCTGCCCGTCGCCCGGGCCCTGGAAACAGTCCAGCCCCAGCGGATGGCCGAGCTGCTCCTGCAGCGTAACCGTCGCCAGCAGTGCCCTCGCAGCCAGGCCGGCCCGGCAGTGAATGCAGCACAAATCCTTTCCCGCCCGACGCGACCGCACGCGGACGGTTTGGCTCATCGGGCCGGTGGCGATGCACCCGGCCGGCAGGATGCGACCGGCGGGCAGTTCGCTGAGTTCCAGCACGCTCAGCAGGGCCACGTCCACATCCCCCTCGCCGAGAGCCTGGCCGACGTGGCCGGGGTTGATCGGTTCGACGCGGATCGACCGCTCGGCCTCGAAGCCGGCCGTGAGCGGCAGGTGCTGCCACCCGGCCGGGACGCCCACACGCAGCAGTGCATTGCGCTCGGGCACGAAACGGTTGGTCCTGACGATCATGTGCCATTGTAGGCACGGCGTGCGGGCGGCAGGGGAATTACTCGGCCCGGTGGGAATCCAGTGCGTCGAGCACGGCCTCGGCGGTCTGCTGCTGGTCGAGCCCGCCGCAGTCGATCGTCACTCCCGCCCAGCGGCGGTACAGCGGAAGTCGTTCACCGTGCAGGTCGGCCAGGGTCATCCCCGGCTCGATGACCATGCCGCGCGTGTTGTGGTCGGTCATGCGCGCCGTCAGCTCGGCCAGGGGCACGTCGAGGAAAATCACCGGCCCCGTCGCGGCCAGGTGGCCCATGCCGGCTTCGCTGTAGACCACGCTGCCGCCCGTGGCGACCACGCCGCCACGCATGTCCAGACACATGAGGTAGTCCTCCTCCACCTGTCGGAAGCCCGCCAGGCCTTGCTCGGCGATGATCTCTTGCAGGGACTGGCCCGTGCCGGCCTGGATGCAGAGATCGGTGTCGACAAAGTTCCGCCCGGTCATTTTCGCAAGCAGCACGCCCACCGTGCTCTTGCCCGCGCCGGGCATGCCGATGAGGATGAGGTTCTCTTTGGGGTCCATTGCTCCATGCTAGCCGGGCCAGGCCGGGGGGACAAGCCGAAGAGCCGAAAAACATATTTTTTTAACGTCATGCTTTGTAATGAATTACAGCTTGCTTTGTCGAGGTCTGTCAGAAAAATTGTCTTGACAGAAGCTGAAAATGGACGACATTGCCCGATACTTTCCACTTCGGGCCCCATGGCGAACCGCCTCGGCGCGGCGGGCCCGACCGGTCAAATGTACGGACAGGAAGCTCGCCCATGGCTAAAAAGAAAAAGAAATCATCCCGCAGCTCCTCTGGTGCTGCCGGCGGCGGCAAAAAGCTTGTCGTTGTCGAGTCGCCGGCCAAGGCGCGGACCATCAACAAATACCTCGGCCCGGATTTCGTCGTCAAAGCCTCCATGGGCCACGTCCGCGACCTGCCCAGCCGAAACCCCAAAGGCGTGGACAACCCCGTGCCCGGCGTGGATGTCGAGCACGACTTCGCCCCGACCTACGAGCCGCTGACCCGCGGCAAAAAGGTGCTCGCCGAGCTGCGCAAGCTCGCCAAGACCGCCCCGGAAGTGTTCCTCGCGACCGACCTTGACCGCGAGGGCGAGGCCATTGCGTGGCACCTCGCTGAAGGGCTCGGCCTGGACGAGGAGATCACCCGCCGCGTGGTCTTCAACGAAATTACCCGCCGTGCCATCGGCGAAGCCTTCGAGCATCCGCGGCAGATCGATATGGACATGGTCAACGCCCAGCAGGCGCGGCGGATTCTCGACCGCATCGTGGGCTACCAGGTC
>CAZCDM010000123.1:1533-7141 GCA_964497475.1 uncultured Planctomycetaceae bacterium | reverse complement strand
CCCGCAGCATCGACGCCGGCCAGCCCGTCGACGACCTGCCCACCGCGCGGGATTCCGTCATCGCCTCGCGCGTCAGCCAGGCCATGGTCGACGCAGCCGCAGCCGGACACTGCCCAGCCATCGGCAATCGTGACGACTACGACGACGTCATCCGCATCCGCCGAACCAACGGCCTGAAGCTGTGAGCGAACTCGGCTGGATTTCTTTCGCTACAGGTACATTCTGCGTCCATTTTCGGCGGGCGATCTTGCGAAAAATGCGCCAAGTCCCCAATGCGACTGGCTGCGGATGACCCTCCAACGACCGGCCTGAGAAACACCGGCCCAAAGACCATGCCAGCCAAGGCGAACGGTTCCGTCCGGAGACCTGGCTGCCGCACCCCGCGGCGATGCAAAAAAACCGCCAATCAGTACGCCAGCACCAGCCCGAAGTGGAAGCGATCCTTCGCGCTGAAATCGCTGGTCACGCGGTGGAGGCGATAGCCCCAGTCCATGCGGAAGCTCAGGTACGTGCCGATCTTGTACCGCAGCCCGACGCCCACACTGCTGAGGGTGTTGTTGGCGTCTTCGCCGGGGTAATTGCCGATGTTGTGCGCCTGGCCGTAGTCGTAGAAGACCAGGAATTGCAGGCGGTTCATCAGGCTCGGGTCGTTGTTGATCGCGAAGACCTTCCACTCCGGCGTGCGGAGTTCGGCGGAAATAATCAGGCCCTCGTCGGCGTTGATTTCACGCATGTCGTAGCCGCGGACGGTATTGTACCCGCCAAAGCCCATCTGCTCGCTGCCCAGCAGGCGGTTGGTCGAAAGCTGCCCGATGAAGCGATTGACGAACGTGAACTCATACGGCAGGTTCCAGATTCGCTCGGCCGAGAGATTCGCATAGTAGTACCGCGGATCGGTGCCCGGCCGGGCCTTCTCATATTCGTTGTCCTCGGCCCGTTCCGAGCAGATCGGCGGGCTCCAGTACTGGCTGATCGTAAACGACGTGCTGCCCAGCGGGTCTTCCCAGTACCCGCCATACTGCAGCACGAGCTGGCTGGTATCGACCACGCCGTCGTACACATCGGCCCCGCCGTAGCCCAGGTCGTTGTTGGTCTGCTTGAAGTCATACCCAACCTGAATCTCGTGGGAGTAGGCGTCCCAGAGGGTCGGCAGCGGATGGATGTACCGCATGCTCGCCTGCCAACTGAAGCCGTCGACATCCAGCCCGGCGTGGCGGGCATCGTACTGCGCCCAGCTGCCGAAGAATGCAAGCGTGCCCCGCGTGGGCATGGGGATGCGGTAATAGCCCGACAGGACGATGATGTCCGAGAAGTGCTGGTTGGTCGCCACCTGGAAGCCGGCCTCGTGGTCCAACCCCCAGAGATTACCCATGTTCACGCCGGCCAGGAACCGCTGCAGACCCGTCGTCCGGCTGCCGGTATTCTCCCAGCCCACATAAGGCCGATAGGGCAGGCGATCCTTCGTATCCAGAATCACGTCAGTCTGGCCGAGTTCGTCTCCAGGCGCAAGGACAGGCCGGACGTAGCGGAAGGCGTTCTGGTTGATGTAATCGATATCCGAAAGCAACTGGCCGGCTTCGATCGGATCGCCCGGCTGGAGCTTGACCTTGCTGCGGATCAGCTCGCTGGAGAACCACTTGTTGCCCTTGACCTCAACCTTGCCGACGCGTCCTTCGACAACCAGCAACTGAACAATACCGCCGGTAATATCCTGCTCGGGGATGATCACGTCCACCACCGGCCGATCGTGCGAACGGTAATAGAGGATGGTCGTTTTGACCATCTCGCCAATCGAATGCCACGTAATCGCCTTGCCGAGGTACGGCTCGATCCGGGCCTGGAACGCATCGGTCTCCAGCAGCGGGATGTCCTGTATCACAACGCCCTGGCCGGTTGGCTCGGCCGAAACCGCATCGGGGCTGGGCACGAAGACGACCGCCTTGAGGGAGTCGACCAGCACGCGGTTATCGTCAGGCACCTTGACCTCAGGCTCGGGAAGCTCGACGGGCTTGCCTGGCTTGGGCTGCTTGGGCTGCTGCATCGAGGAGACATCCTGCGGCCTGATGCGGCTGACGTTAGGCAGGGGCTGCTGAGCCATGACGACAGACATCGTCAGCAGCAGCGCACATGCTGTCCATTTCATGTTCATCGCACCGATTCCCATCTGGGGTTTGCGTAAACACTCTGGTCGCAGTAGAGGGGTTACCCTCCGCGTAAGGCCACCATCGTACAACCCTGGCGAACCACATGCAACCATTCCATTGGTTTTCATTGAACTGACAAATCTACATCGTTACGGCAGCTGGAAGAACGTCACCGTCTGCCCGCGGAGCAGGCTGTCGGCAAAGTACTGGTTCATCATGCCATAGACATTACCCATCGGCCCGGCCGGTGTGGTCGGCGTCTGACCGGTCGGCTCGACAACCCGCTGCCGCCCTTCCAGATAGGTCGCGATGACCCGCTGGAAGAGGTCGTAATTGCCCAGGAAGTCGTTCAGCAGGTCGGCCGGGATTTCCGGCGACAGCGGCAGGCCGCCGTTGAGAACGATATTCCCGGCTCCCAGGAATATGTTGCCCTGGTAGCCGATCACCGGACCACCGACGGTAAGCGTACCGCCCGTGCCAGGCTGGCTGTTCAGCGGGTAGCCGACAAAAATCGGCCCGTTCTGCGTCGTGACGATCAGGTCGCCGCCATCGACAAAGCTGACTGACGTGATAAACGGGCTGTTCAGGACAGCCGAGTTGAACGCCTTGATTTCCGTCAGGCCACCGTCGTTGGTGATGATTCCAGCTGTAGCACCCCAGTCGGCGATGAAATCATTGCCCGCATCGAAGAGCACATCACCGCCCCAACTGGCGAAGTAGCCTCCGGCAGCCCCGACATCATCCAGCACGATGTCGCGCCCGGCCGTGATCGTCGTCGGACGATCGGGGATGTCAACGGCCACGTCCACGTAACTGTTGTAATCCTGGACGTAGTCCCGCCCGGCGTTGACGGTCAGCCCCGCTCCGACGTACAGATCGCCATATCCCGAAGCCGAGCCGATCAGCACATCCCGCCCGGCCGTGATGAACAGATCGTAAGCGACGATTGCAGGGAACAGATCACCACCGGTGATGAAATCGCTCGTTGGGCCGGTAGCCTCGAACGTCGCCGTCCCCCCGCTGACGTCGACATAACCGTTACTATCCTCAACGCGAATAGTCGCGTCGTTGGTAACCAGCAGGTCACCGGAGACGACATACAGGCCAAACTCACTCGCCCCGTGCTCCACCACGGAAAGTTCCGAGCCAGTGTTATCCAGGTAGAAGCCCGACTGGGCAGACCCACCGAGGCGGGCCACCGAGGTCTGCACCGGGTTTCCGGCCAGGCCGACCGAGCCATTCTCGGCGTGGAGCTGTGCTTCGTTGGCGTAGATCATTCCACCGGGCAGCAGGTCGCCCTTGTTCTGGTAAATGTCCACCACGCCCAGCGGGTCGGCCGCCGTGCCGACCTGGCCGACCGCCAGCGTATTGGTCGAATCCAGCAGCAGATTCCAGCTGTCCAGGCCATCGGTGAAGATGTCCTGGAGGTCGATCCTCTTGCCGTAAATCTCGGCCGAGTCTTCGAGGACCAGATCGCTCTTGACCACGACCTTGCCGCCGGTGCTTTTGAGAATGCTGGCGAGGTTGACCGTGTCGGCGACGTACTTCTGTCGGCCGGTGGTATAGACATCACGCAGATTGACCGTCTCGGCCTTGAACCAGGTCGATGTCCACGGCGAGCCGCTGCTGCCCAGGGCCTCCTGCGAGTCGACCACATCAACGCCACCCAGGCCGTTGAAGCTCAGGCCACCCGTCCAGCCAGCATCCCAGCCTTCGATGGTGAAGGTGTTATTGCCTGCCCCGCCCGACAGGGCCAGGACGGTCGGGTCGGCAGGGTTCGCAAAGGCCAGCACGAACCCGCTGTCGAGCAGGAGCTGGCTGACGCCCACGGCGGCGTTGTCCTGCAGCGTCATGTCGCCATTGTAGCTCAGGGATTCGAACTGCCCGGCGGTCAGGTCAAAGCCTTCAATCGAGGCGAACGTCGCGGTGTCTCCGCCGCCGGTAAGCGAACCGGCAAAGCTCGGGCCACCGTTATCCAGCTCGAGCCCGTAAGCTCCGCCGGTTACCGTGAGCGTATCGCCCGGAGCGGTGATCGGATCGCTGCCGTCGATGACGTCATTGCCCTCGCCAGCCGCCCAGTAGAACGTGTCCCGTCCGTCACCGCCAATGAGCGTATCGTCACCGGCCTGGCCGTAGAGGTGGTCATGGCCCTTGCGGCCCTCGATGAGGTCATCGCCGCCCTGGCCGTAGATAGTGTCACCGTTCTTGCCGCCGTACAGCTCGTCGGCAAGCTGGCCGCCGGTAATCGTATCGAACCCCTCATTGCCACGGATCACCAGCCCCGAGGACGTCACGCGGGAGGCGTCGATGATATCATCGCCATCACCGCCTTTGATGGTAGCCTTCGTGCCACCGGTGACGATATCGCCAAAGGTCATCTGGTTCGCCTGGTCGCTGCCGTCGACCGTCACGGTCTGGCCGGCGAGCGTCCCGCCGGTGGAATCAAGATTCGTTCCGACGGTGATCTGCAAGGCGGAGTCGGTCAGCAGCGAATACCCGCTGCTGTTGAATGTGCTGCCAGCCTGGAACGTCAAATACCCGGGATCTCCGCCGAGGTCCTGGCCGATATGTCCATCCACATCGATACTCGCAGCCGCAGTGCCCACCAGGCCAAAGCCCTGCCCTGCCAGGCTGTCAACCGGGCCGCCGAAGATCAGCACATCCGCACTGTCCAGGGTCGTGTTATCAACAAGCACCACCGTAGTCTGCAGGTCAATCCCGCCGACCTGGGAAACGAAATCGCCGCCCAGGCTCAGCATGTCGGCCGTCGCCTGCCAGCTGTCCGCAGTGGCCGGGGCGCCGTAATTGGCCAGCAGCGTCAGAGGCTTATCGACGGCGACGTCTTCACCGAACGTGCCGCCCTGAATGTTCAGGATATCGTCCGCGTCGGCGGCGGCGATGGCATTGTTGATGCTCTCTTCGCTATGGCCCGTCCCTGGCGTAGTGACGTACAGATTGTCATCCTGCCACGTGATCAGGCCATCCGATGCATTATCGGTGGCGTGGTAGATCTTGTCTTCGATGGTGAAGTTGAACGGGTCGCTCGCCGCAGCAGGCACGGCCGTGCCGTCGAACGTCGTACCCGTCAGGGCCGTCAGGTCGTAGGCTGTCGCGGTGCGGTTCATGATCGCATACTGCTGGCCGTAAAAAGCGTTGTCATTACCGAAGGCAACCAGCCCGGCCGAGCCGTTGAGCCGCAGGTCGATCTTGTTCGGGTCCAGCCCCGCCCCGCCGAAGGTGTTTCCCGACAGGCTGGTAATCGTCCCACCGGATTTCACGCGAATGCCCAAGCGGTTGTCGTAGATCAGATTGTTGTCGATGGCCGCCGAAGCGCCATCGACATCAATGCCGATATCGTTGCCGTGGATACTGGCCGCGTTGCCGGTAATGGTCGCCGACAGCAGACCGGCCCCGCTGGAATCCAACAGCGCAATGCCCGCCTCGCTGTTGTCGAACAGGTCGTT
>CAZCDM010000123.1:0-1433 GCA_964497475.1 uncultured Planctomycetaceae bacterium | reverse complement strand
GTTGTCGAACAGGTCGTTATTGCCATCGATGGTCACGACCACCGGGTCGCCTCCGCCATCGGCGGTCGCCTCGATTTCAATGGCATTGACGGCCCCGCTGATGGTATTGCCCGTCAGGGTGGCGTAGACCGGGCCCTTGTCCTCACCATGGTTGGTGATGAACACGCCCGCCCCTTCACCGGCTGCACTGCGAACGGTGCTCGTGCCGGTAATGGTATTGCCGCTCACAATGTCCGGATTTGTCGAAGGGCTGTATTGCATCAGCAGGCCGGTGCTCGTCCCGCCGAAATCGATCTGGTTGTCGGCGATCACCAATCCGCCGTCGGGATTCCACCAGACATTCATGCCGATCTTGCCGTCGGCTGTGCCCAGGTCAATCTGGTTATAGCGAATCTCGCTGCCACTGGCGACGTTGACCAGGCTCATGCCCACTCCCACCATCCCCGAACCGGAGTTGCGGACGTTGGTGATCTGGTTGGACACGATCGTCACATCGCTGGCGACCGTGCCGTAGAAGTGGTTGTTCATGATGATGCCCGACTGGACGTCGTCGATGACGTTACCGTCGATGACCGCGCTGGTATCCGCCACGATGCCGTACTGGGCCGTATTGATGACGTTGTCGATCAAGCTCGCCGCGGCATAGCTGCGAAGGGCTGCCCCCAGCCCGCCCGTACCGGTAATGTTTGAGACGGTGTTGTCGCTGTACGTGCCGTCGCCCGTGGCGAAAAGGGCCTCCCAGAACGTGACGTTGTCGATCAGGCTGTTGCTGACCGAATGGCCGGTCGAACTGCCCGTGCCCGGCACGCCGCGGGTGTACACCGGGTTGATCTCAACGCCGCGATAGTACGTGTTACGCACGGCAATATTGTCGGCCGAGAAATTGTTCCAGTTCGTCCCGCCGGTGTTGTCCACGACCACGCCGGTGCGGTAGTTGTTCTTCCCGGGCGTGAGCGTACTGTTGCCCTGCCCGTCGAGGGTGAGGTCGGCAAGGCTGACGTTGTCGCTGCGGACGATAAAGCCGTTCTGGTACGTTCCGCGGAAGCTGCTGGTCGTGCCGTCGGACGTGGCCACAACATCGTGATCGTCTTCGCCCGCCGGGGCGATGATCACGCCAGAGCGGTTCTGGCCGTCGATGGTCAGGGCCTTGTCGATCCGGATATTGGACTCCAGATAAAGTCCGTTTTGGATGTTGACGGTATTGCCAGCGCTGGCCAGGTCGATACCCCGCTGGATGCCCAGCGTGTTGGGCGTAACTTGCACATGACCAGGCCGATAGACGATCAAGCCGGCCGTCAGGGAGTCCATTGCATGGAAGACGTTATCTTCGGCGAGATACCAGTTTGTTATTTTCGTCCCGTCGATATACGCATCGTTGCCGACGGCCCAGCCATCGTTGGCGGAGGTGTTGGATATGGCCAGGCCTGCCCCCT
>CAZCDM010000122.1:0-7214 GCA_964497475.1 uncultured Planctomycetaceae bacterium | reverse complement strand
TCGCCGACGCGGCCATGCTCAGTCAGGACAATCTCGACGCACTGGACCGTCAGCCGCAAGGTCCGATAATATATGTTATGAGGCGTTACGTAAGTGATTTCCCAAGATTGCCTTACGTTAGTTTTGTGGCCAGGCCTGGCTTATCGGACGTGCTTGTTTCGGGTTGTTTTTCAACTGGATCGCCCGGGAGTTCAACAGCCCGGCCAATTGGTGCTCGCCGGTTAAAAACGTTGGACATTTGCTTTCAAATCAGTATCATACGCAACCTGATAAAGGAAATCTTCCATGAGCATTGTCGTGATGAAATTCGGTGGTACCAGCCTTGCCGACGCGGAGAAGATCCGCTCGGCTGCCAAGCGGGCCGTTCGTACTCGCAAGCAGGGTCACCAGGTCGTGATGGTCGTCTCGGCGATGGGCAAGAGCACCGACCAGCTCGAAGACCTCGCCCGGCAGGTCATGAAGAACAAGCCCGCCCCAAAACGGGAAATGGATCAACTGTTGTCAACCGGCGAGCAGGTCACCATCAGTCTGATGGCGATGGCACTGGAAGAGATGGGCCAGCCGGCCATCAGTTTCACCGCCGATCAGATCGGCATGGTGACTGACGACAAGCACACCAAGGCGCGGATCAAATCGATCGCAGCCGGTAAGATTCACGCCGAACTCGACGGTGGCAAGGTGGTCATCGTGGCCGGGTTCCAGGGCGTGACCGAGAGCGGCCACATTACCACGCTGGGCCGAGGCGGCAGCAATGTTACGCTCGTAGCCATCGCGGCCGCCCTGGGGGCCGACGTCTGCGAGAACTACACCGACGTCGACGGCATTTACACGACCGACCCGCGCATCGTCCCCGAAGCCTGCAAAATCCAAACCGTCAGCTACGATGAAATGCTCGAGCTGGCCAGCCTCGGCGCGAACGTGTTGCACAACCGGGCCGTCGAGTTCGCCAAGAAATACAACGTGCCGATCCATGTGCGATCGAGCCTCAATACCCGGAAAGGAACCATGATCGTGGCCGAGACCGAGTCGATGGAACAGATTGTCGTCAGCGGCGCAGCCCTGAAGGATAAGCTCGCCCGCATCAGCTTCCGCAACGTGCCCGACCAGCCTGGCGTGGCGGCCCGCATCTTCCACACCATGGCCGCGGGCGATATCGTCGTCGACGATATCATCCAGAACGTCAAGCCCGACCGCACAGCCATGGTCAGCTTCACCTGCGATCTCAAAGAACTCGCCGACGCCCGCAAGGTCTGCAAGAAGCTCGCTGCGGACATCCAATGCGATCTGACGATCGAAGATCACCTCTCCAAGGTCAGCGTGGTCGGCGTGGGCATGCGGGTGCACACCGGCGTGGCCGAGCGGATGTTCGACGCCCTGGCCAAGGCGAAAATCAACATCGCCAACATCACCACCAGCGAGATCCGCATCTCGGTGCTCGTCGAAGCCTCCCAGGGCAAGGAATCGCTGCGCGTGGTGCACCAGGCATTCGAGCTGGACAAGGGCCCGCGCAAGGTCCGCACCGCCGCGAAAAAAGTCGCCAGGAAGAAAACCGCCAAGCGAGCCAAGGCCAAGAAGAAGTCCTGACCGCCCTGCCCGTCGTTAGATAAATCAGGCTGCCCCCCTGCCGTTCTTTTTCATAAAACCCATTCGACCGCCCCGCTGCTGCGTCTGGTTCGTCGCTGATTTGATCTATCCAACCCCGGCTGGAGAGTGATATGGCCTCGCTGTTTCCTACCTCGCGCGATGTGCGCATTGCTCGCAGGCGGTGGCGGATTCGCCTTCGCAAGGCGGCCCTGCTTCTGGCCGTGGGCATGGTCATCGCCGGGGTTATCCTGGGCGACCGGGCGGGTCTGTTCGGCCGGCGGCAGGCGGCAGACTACGCCCGCTATCACGGCAAGACCGTCCGTTGCGTAAACAGCGTCGATGGCGATACCCTTGACCTGGCCCTGGCCGATCACGACCAGCCACGCACGCGGGTTCGGCTGTGGGGTGTCGACACGCCCGAGACGGTCCGGCCGAACTATCCGGTCGAGCATTTCGGCCCGGAAGCATCGAAGTTCACTCTGCGGGCCACGCATAACGTACCGGTCGGCGTGGAGCTGCTCGCCCACAAAACGCGGGACAAATACGGCCGATTGCTGGCCTACATCACCCTGCCGGACGGAACCGACCTGGCGGCCGAGCTGATCCGTCGAGGCCTGGGTTATGCCGACACCCGCTTCAAGCACCCCCGCCGCCGCGAGTACATCGACCTGATGAAACAGGCGATCCACCAGCGCCGAGGCCTGTGGGCAAAGCCCCGGCCGGACCATTGGCCGGAATATCTCCTGCGTGAAGGCAGCCCGGTGCGGACGCGGCTACTTGAGATCAAATCTAATCAACAGAACCCGCCCTTCTAAGGCCATTCCACCTTCTATAATCATGTGAACCCTGACCGAACCGGAACCAACGCAAACCCAATGTAAGGAGTGACGTATCATGCCTGTTGAAAAATCTGCCATTTACCAATGCACCGGCGAAGACTGCACCGTCCAGATGGAAGTCGTTTATCCCTGCTGCTGCGACCAAACCCCCGAGATGAAGTGTGGCGATGATGTGATGGAGAAGCTGGAAGAAAAGACCGCCGACTCATCCACGGAAAAGCACGTCCCCGTCATCGAGAAAGTCGATGGCGGCTACAAGGTCACCGTCGGCTCGACGCTGCACCCCATGGAAGAGAAACACTGGATTCAGTGGATCGAGCTGCACTGCGCGTCCTGCAAGGTCGTCATGCGGAAGTATCTCGACCCAGGCGACGATCCGGTGGCGTTCTTCCCCTGCGGCGATACGAGTTCCTGCAGCGGCATTGTCGCCCGGGAGCACTGCAACGTCCATGGCCTATGGAAGGCTGAGGGGTAATTTTTCAGACCCCGTGTACCTTTCGTGCGGCAGGGCTCCTGTCCCACCGCATAGATGACAATAGTGGCCGGTGCCCATTCGAACCACCCGCCATTGTATTTTGAACGAAAAGCGTGGCCGCTCCGGCGGCTGCGTTTTTTTATACTCCGAGGGACTGGCGTGGGCGATGTGGCTCCTGTCCCACCGCACTGGCTGGGCATGCGTTCAGGCGAGGTAGACGTTGTCGGCCCCGCCGGGCGGGCGGGTCAGGTTGCTCGCACGATCACTTTCATAGGAACTGCTCGCAATGTGCACCAGGCTGTCGAACCCGAACCGTCCCGGCTCGACGCCGCTGGCGGCGTAGTCGGTGTACCACTCGCCGTCGGCACAGTAGCGGAAGCGATATTCCCCAGGCGGCAGCGTACACTCCAGCGTCCAGTTACCCTGGCCGTCGGATTCCATATCGAGGTCCCAGATCTTCCAGCCGTTGAAGTCCCCTGCTACACAGACCCGGTTTGCACCGGGCCGATAAAAATGAAATGAAACTCTCTGCCCATCAACCGAAATCATAATCCCTGCCGTTTCCGGTCACCGGCGGGAACTTCTCCGGCAATCCAATAGTACACATATCCAAACCAGCCCCCGACCGTTACGGAATGATACTCCACAATCATTACATTGCAAGAACTCATACGATGACCTTATGTAGCCCATCAGCTTAATTTCTTTCGGAACACGGCTTTGTCTTATTTAAAATAATTACGATTTTTTTGCTGCTCGTCAAATTTGACCGCAGATAGACTACCTCGCAAGGAAAATGCTTCAACGGTTTGCAAATGTTCTGCCAGCGGGTATGCTCGACACCAGCACCCTTTACGAGGAGAGGTCATGGCCTGTCTTTATGTAGACTGCTTTGCCGGCGTGGCTGGGGACATGCTGTTCGGTGCCCTTCTCGATGCCGGCGCAAAACTTGACGCGATCCGCCCAGCCCTGGACCGGCTGAATCTCGGCCCGGTCGAGATCACGGCCGAGCCGGTCCGCCGCAAGAGCCTGGGCGGAACGAAGGTTCACATCGACCCCGGCGACGCCCAGCCGATGCGCCACCTGCCGGACATCGAAGCGGCCATCGACGCAGCCGAACTAAGCGAGACCGTCACCGACGCCGCCAAACGAATCTTCCGCAGACTGGCCCGCGCCGAGGCGGCCGTTCATCGCTGCGACGTCAACGAAGTCCACTTCCACGAGGTCGGCGCGGTCGACAGTGTCATCGACATCGTGGGCATCTGCCTCGCCCTGGAGACCCTCGGCGTGACCCGCGTGACCTGCTCGCCCCTGCCGCTGGGCTGGGGCACGGTGGAGTGCGAGCACGGCACGATGCCCGTGCCCGCCCCGGCCACGGCCGAGCTGCTGCGGGGCCTGGCGACCTGCCCGGGACCGGTCGCCGGCGAGTTGACCACGCCCACGGCCGCGGCTGTGCTGACCGAGCTGAGCGAATCGTTCGGCCCGCCGCCGGAGATGCGCATCGACGCCATCGGCTACGGCGCAGGCACGCGCGAGTCCGAGCACGTGGCCAACCTCACGCGTGTGCTGCTCGGACAGGCCGGCGAGGACGACGCCACCGCCGACGCGGTCATGCAGCTATCAGCCACCATCGATGACTGCACGGGCGAGGTTCTCGGCGCGACGATCGAGCGGCTGCTCTCGGCCGGCTGTCTCGACGCCTGGGCCAGCCCGGCCGTCATGAAACGCGCCCGCCCCGGGTGGGTGCTGACCGCCCTGTGCCCCCCTGCCGCCGTCGAGGCCGCCGAGGCGATCTTCTTCCGCGAGACGACAACGTTCGGCCTGCGATGCCAGCCCTGCCAACGCAGCAAACTCGCTCGCCGCATCGAGACGGTCGAAACATCGGCCGGGCCCATCCGGGTCAAGGTCGGCACGTATCGCGGGCAGGTGGTGACGCGCTCGCCGGAGTTCGCCGACTGCGCCGCGGCCGCGGCCAGTCACGGCCGGGCCGTCCGCGACGTCATGGCCGAGGCGATACGCCTGGCCGACGCCATCAACTGAGACGCCGCCGATCAGTCCTCGTTGGCGAAGAGCGACCCCGGAGCCGGCTCGGTGACGAAGCCAGCGTCGAAAAAGTGCTGGATCGCCTCGTCGGTGCTGCGGAAGACTTTCGTGGCCGTCTCGGTGATAAAGGGGCTGGGCTCGCAGGCGGGCTTCCAGATGACGAAGACATCCCGCGTGCCCTCGTGGGCGTGCTGCAGTTCGCGTTCCACGCCGCTGGACAGGGCCGGCTTGCCTCCGGGCATTTCCGGCACGAGGGAGATGATCATGTCCGCCTGGTCGATGAGCTTGAAGTCACGCACGTAAATCTGCCCGTCGATATCGGGGATAATGCCCAGGAACTCCTGGACGTCGATCTCAACTTTCTCCTCGCCGGTTCCGGAGATCATGGTGCGGTGGCCCTGCCGGGCCGCTTCGATGGCATCGAAGGTCAGGGGCTTTTCCTTTTCCATGTCGGCCGGGTCGAAGCAGACAAAGTACCGCTTGAGATTGCGGCGGAACTCCTCGATTTCCGCGAGAGTGTCGGGCATGTCCATGACGTGGCTCATGGGGAAGGAGAGGTAAGCCTTTTTCATCTCCGGGCGGAACATGATCCGGGCCATCATCTCGGCCAGGACGTCGTCGCCGCGGACGCAGATGTAAAAATGCCCGTGTCCTTTGACGATGCGGCTGAGCAATTCGGTCGCGAGGATTTCCTCCTCTCGCCAGACCATCAAGTCCTTGAGGCTGAAATCGCGATGGCCGTCTTCGTGCAGCCGGCGGTAGACCTGGTCGATATTGTCCAGCACGACGATGTACAGGTCGGCATCGAAGGCTTCCATCTGGTCGTGATCGAAGGCGAAGAACAGCCCGTGATGCCACCGGAACGTCGCGTGGGTGTTGACGACGATGTTCCCGCCGGAGCTGCTCTCGGCGATGATGTCCTTGAAGACGCTGCGGCGGAGGTTGTCCAGCCGCGTCAGGGGCAGGTCGAGAATCTTGCCCCTCGCCACGTCCGGAGCTTCGGTGTACATCATGTCGCCGACATGATAGAGGTCGAAGTCGAACCCCTGGGCCTGGGCGATCTGCTGAACCCGCGCGAGAAACGATTTTTTGTCCAGCCCGACTTGTCCGGTGACGACAACTTTCATGATGGATTCCTTACTCAGTAGGTTTTGCTCTTGCCGGCTGCCTGCCATTCGGCAAACAGTGCCGCACACTCTTCGCTCAGCACGCCGGAGACCAGCTCGCTCTTGAGTCCGGCCAGGCGGTGCATGTCTTGGTTGGAAAGGTGCATCTCGTTAAAGCCGGCCTCGTCGGCATCGGCGATGGTCGCGCCGTAGACGATTCGCCCGAGCCTCGCCCAGTGGATGGCGGCGAAGCACATCGGGCAGGGTTCGGTGGTGGCATAGATGTCGCAGTCGCTCAGGTCGATGGTGTCCAGGGCCTCGCAGGCGGCGCGAATGGCCTGGACTTCTGCGTGGGCCGTCGGGTCGAAGGTGGCCCAGACTTCATTGTGCGCCTCGGCGATGCACTCCTCACCGCGGACGATCACCGCGCCGAAGGGCGTCTGGCCGGCGTCGATTCCGCGACGGGCCGCTTCGATCGCCCGCCGCATCCATTGTTCGTCGCGTGATTGGCTCATTGGCTCTCCACGATCTGAACCTGCTCGGGGCGGCGGATTTCCATGTCCGGCTCGCCCTTGTACTGGCCGACCCTGCCGGTAACCCGTACCGTCTTTCCCCGATACATCCGCTGGGGGTCCTGCGGAAAGTTTTTCTTGTATCGCTCGAAGATTTTTACCGTGAAGTCACCTCGATTGCGACTGAAATTCAGGAAGGTAATCGACCCGCTGCGCGTAGCCCCCGTGCCGACGATTCGCCCTTCAACGGTCACCTCTCGGCCAATATGCTGGCCGGCATCCTTCCAGGAGACGACCGCAACGCGGTCCGATTCGCCCGAGGCGTCTGGTCGGGCGGGACTGGCCGGTGATATCGTTCCACCGCTCGGCGCTGCCTTGCCCGGCCTGTCCGCCTCGATGGACTGGGTGTGCAAAATGATGTTCCGAACGAGATGGAACGCATCGGCCGGGGCGTAGCCATCCAGGCCGGCCTGGCCGACCCCGACGAGCCCGGCGGTGAGATCCTCCCGGCTGAGCAGTACGCGGGGCTGGCCTTCAAACTCCATGGCCTGCAGTTGGGGCAGCGGTCCCACGCCGCGTTTCTGCGTGGCCAGGCGGTATTTGACCTCGCGGAGCGTCCGGTCTGGCAGATTGTACATGGGGTGGGATATCGGCA
>CAZCDM010000121.1:0-7234 GCA_964497475.1 uncultured Planctomycetaceae bacterium | reverse complement strand
GCGCCGAAAACACAAGATATAGAGGCACCTGAGTCAAGTAAATACCCCTGTCCCAGGAATCGCTGACCACCATCAACGGCCGGGCCCGCGACCAATACCAGGACGCCGAGGCGATGGGTGTCACCCAGGGCCTCGATGCCTACATGGGCGAGCTGGCTGCATCGGCCGCTCTGGCCCGGAGGGCCTATCCGCCGCTGGTCGGGGTGATGAACGACCTGATCACCGCCGTGGTGCTCCTGCTGTTGCTGGCGATCCCCTTCGCCTTCGCCCTGGAGCGGCTCATCATCGGTACGCCGCACATTTTCCGGCAGATCGCCTGGTTCATCGGCTTTTTCCTGCTGACGTTCCTGATCCTCTACCTGGTCAACCCGGCCTTCCAGATCGCCGCGACCCCAATCATCATCTTCCTGGCGTTCATGATTATCCTCCTGGCCGGGCTGGTCGTGTTCGTGCTGGTCCGCAAGCTGCAGAACGAAATTCGCAAAATGCAGGGATTGGCCTCGACGGTTCACTCCATGGACCTCTCCCGCCTCAGCACGATGATGGCTGCGGTGAACATGGGCATTTCCACAATGCGCCGCCGCGCCTTGCGGACGATCCTCACCGCCGCGACGATCGTCCTGCTGACCTTCACGATTCTGACCTTCGCGTCCTTCGGCCAGGAATGGGCCGTCAGCCAGACCTACGAGGGCACACTCAACGGGCCGGGCCGCATCATGGTCCGCCACGCCTTCTGGTCGCCGATCAACCCCGCGGAGTATGACATGCTGCGGGGCTTTCTGAGCCGCCAGGCCACCGTCGTGCCCCGCTGGTGGGTCGCTCCGACTACCGCCCAGGTGGAATTGGCCATAAAGCGTGAGGTCGACCTGGAATTCCTGGCCACCAACGAAGAGGTTTCGAAGATCGCCCCCCTGGCTGCGGCCATCGGGCTCGACCGGCGCGACATCCAATCCCAGCCCGGCATGGAAGCCATCGTCCAAGGGCGCGTGGACCTGCTCGATTCCGACGGGGTTTTCCTCACCGACGTCATGGCCAAAACGCTGGGCCTGGGGCCAGGTGACATCGGCAAGGCACACGTCCTGATGAAAGGCCAAACCCTCACCTACGCCGGTCGCATCACGCCGCGCCTGGCGAGTTGGCGACAGATGGAAGACTCCCGCATCGTGCCGATCAACTACGCCGCCTCCAGCGGGGCGCCCACCAGCATCGATATGTCCGTCGAAGAGGACGACATCGACGAAGTGCCCGATGTGGAGAACCCGCGCTTCGTGGAGTTCCCGCTGGACATGGTCTGCGTGATTTCGCCCAGCCGGGCCGAGCTCATGGACGGGAACATCCGCTCGATAACCATCTACCCCCGCGACGCCGGACAGATCCAAGCTATCGGACAGAAAGTCGCCGAGACCATGCTCCTGCCAACCTATGCCGGCTACCAGGGCGGCGTCTACCGCATGATGTTCCGCACCATCGCCCAGGCCAGCGGCTGGAAAGACCTGCTGATTCCCATCGTCCTGGGCGGCCTGATCGTCTTTGCCACCATGCTCGGCAGCGTCTCCGACCGCGAGAAAGAAATCTACACCTTCAGCTCACTGGGCCTGGCGCCGGTGCATGTCGGCGGGTTGTTCTTTGCCGAGGCCGGCGTCTATGCCGTCGTCGGCGGCATGGGCGGCTACCTGCTGGGGCAGGTGGTGGCCCGGCTGATGGCCTGGCTGGGCAGCCTGGGGCTGCTCGACGTCCCGGCCATGAACTACAGCTCGACCAACGCCGTCGTCACCATCCTCATCGTCATGGGCACGGTGATGATCTCCACGCTCTGGCCTGCCATCAAAGCCTCTCGCAGCGCCAACCCCGGCATCCAGCGGCGATGGAAAATCCCCCAGCCCGACGGCGACCTCTACGACCTGGTCTTCCCCTTTACGGTTTCCGCGTATGACATCACGGGCATGGTGAGCTTCCTCAAGGAACATTTTGACAGCTACTCCGACGCAGCCCTGGGCGAGTTTGCCAACCTGCACAATGAAATCTTCCTCCAGCAGACCAATGACATGCTCGCCTTCCAGGCCGACGTCGCCTTGGCGCCGATGGACCTGGGCGTGACACAGACCTTCGCCATGCTCGCTCAGCCCAGCGACATCGAAGGCATTGACGAAGTCCGCATCGTCATCCGCCGGCGCAGCGGCACGCGAGGCGACTGGCGACGATCCAACCGCCTGTTCATCAACGGGCTCCGCAAGCAGTTCCTGATCTGGCGGTCGCTGCCGCCGGAGGTGATGGACACCTACCGCCAGCGCACCTTCGACGCCTGGGAGGACTTCCCCACCCGCCCCTTCGACCCGAACCCGACGACCCCACCCAAGGAACAGGCCGATGGCTAAGCAACCACGCATCGACAAAGAGCTGGAGCGCTATCGCAGCCTGATGGAGGTCCCCGATACGTTCGAGGATGGATTCAGTTGGACGAGCCTGGCCGGGGCAATTTTCATTGCCCTGCTGATGGTGCCCGGTGCGATGTACATGCAGTTGCTGGCCGGTATCGGCGTGGGCCCGGCCGCCCAGTGGGTCACGGTGATTCTCTTTATCGAAGTGGCCCGCCGGGCACATAGCAACCTCAAACGCTCGGAGATTTTTGTCCTCTTTTACATGGCCGGTGCACTGATGGCTGCGGGGGGCATCGGCTTCGGGCCGGTTCGGCTGCTGTATATGCAGTTCTTCGCACAGTCCAAGGCGGCCACCGGCTCGGGCATTGTCGACACCCTCCCGTTCTGGGTCGCCCCGACCGATCCGGACATCCTCGCTGAGCGGAACTTCTTCAACCCGGTCTGGCTGCCGGCCCTGGGGCTGCTGATCTTCCAGACCGTCTTCGGGCAGATCAACACCAAGGTCCTTTCCTACGGACTGTTCCGTCTGGCCAGCGATATCGAAAAACTCCCCTTCCCCATGGCTCCCATCGGGGCCCAGGGCATTATGGCCCTGGCCGAGCAGCAAAGCGAGGAGGGCAAGACGGCTGACGTCAAGGAAGGCTGGCGATGGCGGGTCTTCAGTATCGGTGCGGTGATGGGCTTGGCCTTCGGGACAATCTACCTCGCCCTGCCGGCCATCAGCGGCGCGATCCTCGGCCGGCCGATTTCCATCCTGCCGATTCCCTTCAGCGACTGGACGCCCAAAACGGGCAACTACCTGCCGGCCTTCGCGACCGGCTGGAGCTGGAACATCCAGAACTTCATCGTTGGCATGGTCCTGCCGTTCTTTGCGATGCTCGGCGCCTTCATCGGCCTGATCGTGACGATGGTGGCCAACCCGCTGCTGTACAAGGCGGGCATTCTCTCCAGCTGGGAAACCGGCATGGGGACAGTCGACACCCTCTACCTCAACAATGTCGACTTCTATCTGAGCTTCTCCATTGGCGTCTCGGTCGCCATAGCCATTGCGGGCATTGTCAGCGTCTTCCGCCACATCCGCGCCAACCGCCGCCGCATGGCCGAGCAACGCCACACCGGCGGCGATGACGACGAAGACCTCTACGGCGTACCCCCCGGCCGAGGCGATATCCGCACCCCCTGGATCATCGCCGTCTACCTCGTCTCGACGAGCCTGTACATCATCGTCAGCGGGTTCCTCGTGCACTGGCACGGCGGGGTCATGCTGGCGCTGCTGTTTTTCGGCTTCCTCTATACGCCGATGATCAGCTACGTCACCGCCCGCCTGGAAGGCATGGCCGGGCAGGTCGTGGAAATTCCCATGGTCCGCGAGGCCGCGTTCATCCTCTCGGGCTATTCGGGGGGCGTGGCCATTTGGTTCCTGCCGATTCCCCTGGCCAACTATGGCGTGGCCACGGTCTTTTACCGCCAGGCCGAGCTGACCGGCACGCGGTTCTGGTCGATCTGGAAGGCGACGATCTTCCTCGTACCGCTGGTGCTGATTGCCTCCATCCTCTTCGCCCAGTTCATCTGGTCGCTGGCGCCGATCCCCGGGCCGCAGTATCCCTTCGCCGATAAGATGTGGGAGCTGCAGGCGGCAAACCAGTCGATCATCTTCAGCTCCACGCTCGGACGCTTCAGTACCTTCGAGCAGGCGTTCAACTGGAAATATCTTGGAGCCGGAACCGGGTTC
Organism: uncultured Planctomycetaceae bacterium; assembly: GCA_964497475.1. Lineage (GTDB taxonomy): Bacteria > Planctomycetota > Phycisphaerae > SM23-33 > SM23-33 > CAZCDM01. The sequence continues at coordinate 3,124 of CAZCDM010000121.1, read as the reverse complement.
GGCCTGGTGCTGTTCGGGCTGCTGGCGCTGCTGCACGTGCCGACCATGCTGATGTACGGCATGGTCCGAGGCCTCAACCAAACCCTCCCCCACGCCGTGCTGCCCCAGTTCATCGGCGCCTGCGTCGGGCGATTCTACTTCGAAAAACGCATGGGCCTGAAGTGGCGACAGTATATCCCCGTCGTCGCGGCGGGCTTTACCTGCGGCATGGGGCTGATTACCGTCCTGGGCGTGGGCATCGTATTCCTGTCGAAATCGGTGATCAAAATCCCCTACTGACCAAGCCATGACCAACCCAACCCCACAAGACATCCTCATCTCCTGCCGCGACCTGTCCAAACAGTACCGCATGGGCGGCCAGACCGTCCATGCACTGTACGACATCAACCTGGACATCTTCCAGGGCGAGTATCTCTCGGTCATGGGTCCCAGCGGCTCGGGCAAGAGCACACTGTTTAACATGATCGGTGCCTTGGATAAGCCCACCACCGGCTCGGTGACCATCGGCGGGATCGACCTGACGACCCAGAGCGCCTCGCAGCTGTCCTACATCCGCAACCACCACATCGGCTATGTGTTCCAGGCGTTCAACCTCATCGAATCATTGACGGCCCTGCGAAACGTCATGCTGCCGATCCAGCTTTCCGGTGCGGGGCTGAGCGAGTGCGACCGCCGGGCCAGGGAAGTCCTCGACGAGGTCGGCCTGGGTCACCGCTTCCATCATCGGCCCGATGAGCTCTCCGGCGGCCAGCAGCAACGCGTCGCCATTGCTCACGCCCTGGCGATGAACCCCACCATCATCCTGGCCGACGAGCCCACCGCCAACCTCGACCTCCACACCGGCGAGGACATCATCCGCATCCTCCGCCGGCTGTGCGACGAACACAACGTCACCATCATCACCGCCACCCACGACCACAAAATGCTCGACACCTCCGACCGGATTCTCTGGATCAAGGACGGCACGCAGGACCGCCTCCAGAAACGCAGCGAGATGAACATCCGCGTCGGCCACGTCGGCTGACCCATCATGACCCACACCACCACCATCACGAACCGATCCGCCACCGCACCCCGGGAGCTTCGCCCATGACCCTCCGCGCGATACTCATCGGCCTGGTCCTGGGGCTTGTGCTGGCCTGCTTCGGGTACTTCAACGACTGGGTCATGAACCAGACCTACCTCGCGTCGGACCTCGTGCCGGTCAGCGTGTATGGCCTGCTGGTACTCGGCCTGCTGCTGATCAACCCCTTGATGCGCGGCGTGAAGTGGCTGCGGTTCAAGGCCTCGGAGTGGTGCGTCATCGCGTCGCTCATGCTCATGGCGGCGGTCATTCCAGGCCCGGGGCTGATGTGGACCTTCACCGCAAACCTCGCCCTGCCCTCGTTCAATGAGAACATCAAGAAATCCTGGCAGGACCAGCAACTGCTCGACTACGCCCCGTCGAACATGCTCGTCCGGCCCATGAATCATCCGCCTCAACCCGGCGAAGAAAACCTCACGCCCACCCAGGTAAAAAACCGCCGCTTCCCAGGATGTCATCATCAACTTCAAGAGTGGCACGGGGCAGATCCGCCGGCTGGGCTTTTCCGACCTGCCCTGGTATGCGTGGATCGGGCCGCTGTCGTTCTGGGTGCCGTTTATTGCCCTGACGTTCGTGGCGGGCATTGCCCTCGTGCTGGTCTTGCACCACCAGTGGGCGCACAGGGAACGTCTGCGCTATCCGGTGGCCGACCTGGCCAGCGAGCTGATCGAAGGCTCGGGCGATGGGCACTTCCCGAGCATCTTCAAAAATCGCATTTTCTGGATCGGCCTGGGGCTGGTGCTGGGCATTCACCTCATCAACGGCCTGCAGAGTTGGTACAACGATTTCATCAACGTCCCACTGACTCTCGATCTGAACATCCTGGGCAAGAAATGGTCGATCTTCTACGAAATGCCCAACTCCCGTGCGATGCGGTACCCCTGCTTTTTCTTCACCGCCATCGGGCTGGCCTATTTCGTCAGTACGCAGATCAGTCTATCGGTCGGCATCAGCAACTACGTCTGGGGGCTGACCTTTGTCGGCGTGACCACACTGACCTCAGTGGACCTCTCCTCAGGCTGGCTGGAAGGCGGCGTGGAAAACTCCCTGCGATTCGGGGCCTATTTCGGCATGGCTCTGATGATCTTCTACATCGGCCGGCGGTTCTACTGGGACGTGCTGCGCGCGGCGTTTTTCATCCCCATCCGCGACTCCATCCAACGCCATGTCGTCTGGGCCTTCCGCATCGCCCTGGCGTGCAGTGTCGCCATGGTCGTCCTGCTGATTACCGTCGCGGGGTTGAACTGGCTGCTGGCGATCCTCATCGTGATGCTCACCGGGCTGATGTTCCTGGTGATGACACGCATTCACGTCGAGACGGGGCTGTTCTTCATTCAGCCGATCTGGCAGGGAGCTGCCGTGCTGATCGGACTGTTTGGCATATCCGCCCTGGGGCCGAACATGTTCATCATACTGGCGATGCTCAGCGTGGTGCTGACGCTCGACCCGCGGACCACGCTCATGCCCCTGGCCGCAACGGCCATGCGATTCAGCGAGTCGCACAAGATCCGACCGGCCCGGCTGAACGTCTGGCTGATCGTCGCGGTACTGCTGGCCCTGGTGGTGGGCGTCTTCGTGACCCTCTGGATCCAGTACAACTACGGCGGCGGAGTCTACATCTGGGCCAACGTCGCCGCCCGCTTCCCCTTCGAGTACCTCCAGAAAGAACTCCGCCAGGCCGAGCAGTTCCACCCCGGCCAGTGGTACAACTTCGACATCAGCAAAATGCAGATCGATCCGACCTTCGCATGGTCGGCCCTGATCGGTACCGCGTTGGTGCTGGCCTGCACGGCGATGCGACTGCGCTTCCACCGCTGGCCGATCCACCCGGTGCTCTTCCTGGTCTGGGGCACGTTCGCCACGGGCATGCTGGCCCCGAGCTTCCTGGTCGGCTGCGCCTGCAAGTTCCTCACGATGAAATTCGGTGGCATCCATACTTACCGCCGATTCAAGCCCCTGTTTATCGGCATGGTCGCCGGAGAGTTCCTAGCCCGCATTTCTCACCGGCAGAATAAGGAATCGGCCGCCAGACCGTGGTAT
>CAZCDM010000120.1:0-7251 GCA_964497475.1 uncultured Planctomycetaceae bacterium | reverse complement strand
CCGAACATGCGATATTCCCAAACCCCACAACCCGAATTTAGATGCGTAGGCCCTGGCTTGGCAAAGAAGGGCTTGGTTCTGGCCGATAGGCGTACTATGATGGGTATATATTCAAACCGGCCTTATATTTGTCATCGTCTCATGTCCCGCAGCCGGACATGGACCGGCGGAAGTTGAACATCATGAAGAAGTTACTTGGCACAGACCTTCGGCTGGGGCCGGAGAAGGTTCATTGCTTGCGCGTACTCGGCACGGGCGCGCACAGTACGATCTACGAAGCGCGATCGGATGGGGGCAAGACCTACGCACTCAAGCGGGTTCCCCGCGCGGGCCGGGCCGACGACCGCTTCGTCATCCAGGCCCTGACCGAGTACCAGACCCTCCGCCACATCGACAACCCCAACGTTCGGGCGGTGTATCACCTGCAAAAACTCCGTCGGCTGCTTTCGCTGCGGGAAGTCCGCCTGCTGATGGAGTACTGCCCGGGCCAGACGCTTCAACAGGCCCCGCCGAAGACGATCCTCTCGGCGTGCGGTATCTACGCGCAGGTCGCCAACGCCCTCGGCCACGTCCACCAGGCTGGCTATGTCCACGCCGACATGAAGCCCAGCAACATCGTCGTCGACGAGTCGGGTAATGTGAAGATCATCGACTTCGGCCAGAGCTGCCCCATCGGCACGGTCAAGCAGCGCATCCAGGGCACGCCGGATTTCATCGCCCCCGAGCAGGTCGCCCGCCACCCGTGCAGTATCCAGACGGACATCTTCAACTTCGGCGCGAGCCTCTACCACAGCCTCACCGGCCGGGCCGGGCCCGTCGTGCTCCCGCAGGAAGGCTCGATCCAACTGCCCGGCCACCACCTGCCCGACCCGCCCGAGCAGCACAACCCCTCCGTGCCGCCCCTGCTGAGCCGCCTGGTCATGGACTGCATCCAGCTCGAACCAACCAACCGCCCGGCCGACATGCAGGAAGTGATCTCCCGGCTGGGCATTGTCCTGCGGAAGGAAATTCAGGCTACCCCTCGCCCCAGCGCCCAACCCGCATCCTGAGCGACACCCCGCCGGTGGTACAGAGGTTACTCGACGTAGCGGGCCGGGTCGGTCGCGCCGGCCTGGGCGAAGCCCGCCAGCCGCAGCCGACACGAATCGCAATGGCCGCAGGCCGCGCCCGTCTCATCCGGGTCGTAGCAGCTGTGAGTCCGCGCGAAGTCCACACCCAGCTTCAGGCCCGTGCGGATGATCTGCTCTTTGGTCATCGTCACCAGCGGCGCGTGGATGCGCATGGTTCGCTGCCCGCTGACAGCGGCGGCCGTGGCGAGATTGGCCATCGTCTGGTAGGCCTCGATGAACTCCGGGCGGCAGTCCGGATAGCCGCTGTAGTCCACCGCGTTGACGCCCAGGAAAATGTCCCACGCGTCGAGCACTTCGGCGTAGCCCAGGGCGAAGCTCAGGAAGATCGTGTTCCGGGCCGGGACGTACGTCGGCGGGATGGCCTGGTCGTCGTCGCGGTCTTTGGGCACGTCGATGTCGTCGGTCAGGGCGCTTCGGCCGAACCCACCAGCCAGGCTCAGGTCGATCGTCACCACGCGATGGTCCGCCGCCCCGAGCGAGCGGGCCACCTCCGCCGCAGCCGATAGCTCGTTACGATGCCGCTGGCCGTAATCGAAGCTCAGGGCGTGACAGGTATAGCCCTCGGCCCGGGCGATGGCCAGCGTCGTCGCCGAATCCAGCCCGCCCGAGACGAGCACGACCGCGTGTGATGGTTCCGCAGAATGACTCATGCAGCCCAGCCTACATGCCATTGCCTTTTTCCGCAATCAGGCTACAATGAATTCGTCGTTCAAACCCATGGACCCTACCGTACTGATCCTGATCCTTGCCGTCCTGGTGCTGCTGGTTATTCCGCTGCTGTGGATGCTGGCACGCCGCAGCCGAGGGGCCTTCCTGGCCAGGCTGCAACGGCTGGATCCGGGCGAGACCATTCGCCTGGGCCCGCAGCGGGGCAGCTACCGCGGCGGGACCGGCCCGTACAGTAAGGTCAAGTGCGACGGCTGGATCGCCCTGACCGACCGGCGGCTGCTGTTTGGAAAGATGATCGGCGGGCCCGTCGAGATCGACCTGGCCAAGGTCCGCAGCGCCGAGGTCTCCCGCTGGTTCCGGCATGCGGCCAGGCTGGGACGGGACCATCTCGTGCTGCACCTGACAGATGGCAATGACGTGGCTTTTTACGTAACCGATAACGACACCTGGCAGAGGCACATTGGCGACGCCCTGGCCGCGAGGAGCCCCTGAGATGGCGGACCTGGAAACATTCGAGAACCCACACCCCCAGCGGGACTACGTCATCCGACACGTCTCGCCGGAGTTCACGAGCCTCTGCCCGAAGACCGGCCAACCAGACTTCGCGACCATCGATATCGAATACGTCGCCGAGGCCGTCTGCGTCGAGCTCAAGAGCCTCAAGTTCTACCTGCAAGGCTTCCGCAACGAGGGCGTGTTCTACGAAGACCTCGTCAACCGCATTGCGGATGATCTGGTCGACGCCCTCGCGCCACGGCGGATGAAAGTGACCGGCACGTTCACGCCGCGCGGAGGCATGCATTCGGTGATTACCGTGGAGCATCCGAACCGATGAAGGAACGCAACCGTACGGTACTGGCGCGGGGCGGGCTGGTGCTGGCCCTGCTGGTGGTGGGCGCGGGGCTGGTGATGCAGTACGGCATGGACCCGCTGCAGGTCTCCGAGACACGCCGCACCACCGAGGGCGGCAAGCCCATCGAGATCATGTCCACGACGATGGCGATGACGGCCGTCGTACCGGCCGGGAAGCTCCAGTCGCTCGATGACGTCTTCGCCGCCGCCGAGGCCGGCGCCAGGCTGGTCGAGTCGCGGATGAACATCTACGACGAGACCTCCGAGCTGGCGCAGCTCAACGCAGCCCCGGCGGGGATGTCCGTGCCGCTGACGCCGGAGACGCTGGCGGTGCTGCGCGACAGCCGGGAGATGTGGCAGAAGACGACCGGGGCGTTCGACGTAACGGCCAACCCGCTGTTTGCGATGTGGCGCGACGCCGCCCGCAACGGGCAGATGCCCTCGGCCGAGGCGATCCGCCAGGCCCGCCAGGCGAGCCACTGGAACCAACTGACCCTGCACGATACCGGCGCGATCAAGTCGGCCGAGACGACACGGGTGGACCTGGGCGGCATTGCCAAAGGCGCCGCGATCGACCGGGCCGTCGAGGCGATGATCGAACAGGGCTGCCAGAGCGGCATTGTCGATATCGGCGGGGATGTCCGCTGCTTCGGCACGAAGCCCTCCGGCGAGCCGTGGCAGGTGGGCGTGGCCGACCCGTTCGACTCGGCCAGCGGGCGGATGTTCTGCCGCCTGGCCGTCACCGACGCCAGCGTGTGCACAAGCGGCAATTACGAGCGATTCTATCTCATCGGCGGCGAGCACTTCAGCCACATCGTCGACCCCCGCCCGGGTGCGGACCTGGGCTCGCCGGCCGACCTGTATCCGTCGGTGACGGTGGTGGCCCCGCGGGCCTGGCAGGCCGACGCGTGGGCGACCGCCCTGAGCGTGCTCGGCCCGGAGGGCTTTGCCCTGCTGGACGAAGGCGTCGAGGCGATGGTGGTCATCGGCACGCCGGAGAACTATCGCTGGGAGATGACGCCGGGCTTTTCAAGGCTGCTTGTCGAACCGCCGCAGGCCCTGCCGGCAGAGCCGGCCGAGGCTCCCCCGGCCGTCGCGGTGCGGTAGCCGGACCGCTACGGGGCGATCGGCTCGATGGTTTCGAGGCTGTGGGCGAAGCAGTCGGCCACTTTCAGGCCCGCAATTTCCAGCTGCCGCTGCGGACTCTCGGGCTGATTGGTCTGCCCGGAGAGGTAGATCGCCTCGATCACGGCGTGGGGCAGGAGGCTCTGCCGGGCGGGACTGGCCCAGCGGGAGGCCTCTTCGGCGACGGCTTTGCAGAACCCGCGAACCTGCCGGGCGATGTGGTTGGCGGGCGTTTCGTTGTCGGTCTGATGCTCGATGAGGTCGCCGGCGGGGGTGCGGAGCAGGAAGGACGTGGGGGTGATCTCGCAGGTTGCACTGGCGCCGCGGAGGATGAGTTCCTCTCGCACGGGCCCGGCCAGGCGCGTCGTAGTCAGCACCGCCGAGCCGTGCTGGGGATATTGCAGCAAGGCCGATGCCGAGTCGTCCGTATCGTGCGGGCTGGGGTGTTCAGAGCAGAGGGCTCGCTGCTGCCGGGTAATGCCATACGCCGCGGCCGGCAGGCCCAGCAGCCAGACGAGCTGGTCGATCATGCCGAAGCCCAGTTCGAGCAGCGCCCCGCCGCCTGCGGAGTGACGGTCGGCCCGCCAGCCCAGCTCGGGCCCCCAGCAGAAGCAGTACTCAGCCCGGGCCTGGGCGATGGCCCCGAGGCGGTCGCGCCACGCCCTACCCTGCCGATACGACCGGGCGAAACGGCGCGGCGCAGCGACGGCGATCTTGAGCCCCGCCTGGTCGAACCATTGGGCGAAGGCGGCGGCCTCGGCCAGACTTCGCCCGGCCGGGGCATCCTTCCAGACATGAATCGACTGCTCGATGCACTCCTGGAGCAGGTCGCCGGCCTGCATGGGCGGGATCGACAGGAAGACAACATCCGGCTGGGTGTTGAGCAGCAGTTGGCGGTTATCGCCAAAGTGCGCGACGTCGAGCGGCTCGGCGACCTGCCGGGCCAGGCGATGATCCTGATCGGCCAGACCGAGCAGCTCGACCTGCGGGTCGGCAGCGAGTGCTTTGGCGACGGCCTGGCCGGTCGAGCCCAGGCCGATCACCGCGGTTCGGATGGTAGACATTGCCATACGTCGATTGCTCCGGCGGGAGCGTAGGCGACCGGGAGCGATTTGTCAAGTCGGCCGCGAGCGAACGCTCAGGCGGAAAAGACGTGCTGCTGGAGACAGGCGCGTACCTGCTGGAGGTCGAAGGGCTTGGGCAGCAGGCCGCACTGGCGCTGATCAAGCAGGGTCCGCAGCGACGAGCAAGGCCCCTCGCCCGAGCAGATCAGGATGGGCGTGTCCGGGTCGATCTGCCGCAGCCGGCTAAGCGTTTCGAGCCCGTCGAGGCCGGGCATGCGGCGGTCGAGCAGGACCAGGTCGATCTGCTTGTGATGCGTCTGGAACAGCTCGACGGCGTCCTGCCCGGTCGAAGCGCGGTGGACGTGGCAGTGCAGGTGCTCCAGCAGGCGGGCCTGGGTCTGGAGAACGCCGGGGTCATCGTCGACGAGCAGCACCGTCGCCCGGATCGGCTGGGGAGGGCGGTTTTCGGCAGGGATGCTCGGCGTGACCTTCCGGTCGCTCCGCAGGGGCAGGTAGATGTGGAAGCTCGTGCCCTGGCCGGGCTCGGATTCCACACGGATATGGCCCTGGTGGTCGCTGATGCAGCGGTAGGCATTGGAGAGCCCCAGCCCCGTACCCTTCTTCTTGTCCTTGGTGGTGAAAAACGGCTCGAAGATCCGGTCGCGCACCTCCGGGGCCATGCCGCTGCCGGTATCGGCCACCTGCAGGCGGATGTACTGGCCGGGCCTGACGTTCAGCTCGGTGACGCGCGAGTCGGTGGGGGTGATTTCGCAGCGGTCGGTGATGAAACGCAGGGTTCCCCCCTCGGCTATGGCGTCGCGTGCGTTGAGCCCGAGGTTCAACAGGACACTCTGGAGCTGGGCCGGGTCGCCCTGGATGATGGGATCGTCGCAGTCGAGCTGGGTTTCGATGTTCACCAGCGGGTCGATGGTCCGGCGGAGCAGCCCGATGGTTTCCTCGATGGTTTCGTGGAGGCTGATCTCGGTGGGGGCGAAGTCGTTCTTGCGGGAGAATGTCAGCAGCTTGCTCGTCAGGTCGGCTGCGCGGTGAGAGGCCTGGATGATCTGCTGGAGTTCCTCGTGGCCGACCTGGTCGGGTGAAAACTCCATCTCGAGAATCTGTGCATTGCCGAGGATGGCCGTCAGGATGTTGTTGAAGTCGTGCGCGAGCCCTCCGGCGAGTTCCCCGACGGCCTGCATTTTGTGAGACTGCCGGAGCTGTCGCTCGGTCTCGAACTGCTCGGTGAGGTCGTGGCCGATGATCAGCCGACCGGTCAGGGCGCCGGTGGCATCGCGGAGGGCGGCGTCGTACCAGCGGACGGGAATCTGCAGGCCGGCACGGGTTCGCGCCGGGCAGTTGGCCCCCCGGGGATACAGGCCGCTCTCGGTGGAGCTCTCCGGCGAGTCTCCTTCGTGTCGCTCGGGCGAGGCGACGTCCTGAAACCAGTTCAGCCGGCCGACGTCGTCGTCGCCATAGCCGAGCAGCTCACGCCCGAAACGGTTGATCTCGCGCAGGGTTCCGTCGGGTTCGAGCAGGGCAACGATGGCCTGGTCGGTCTCTTCGAAGGCCTGGACCAGCCGGCGGTTTTCTTCGAGGTCGGCCTGGGTGTCGCGCAGGCAGGTCACGTCCCGCAGGGTGACCAGCACGCAGGGCTGGTTATTCCAGCCGACATCGACGGCGAACAGTTCACCTTCCGCGTCTGGCCGTCCTTGCGGACGATTTCCTGCTCGCTGGGGGTGTTGCGTGTCAGGGGGTGCTCGAAGCGCGTACCGGCAAGGTGGCCGACGCTCTGGCCGTAGAGATCCTCGGCGGCCGGGTTGGCGTGGCGGATCGTGCCGTTCTCGGAGACAACGAGCACAGCCGCCCGCGAATGCTGAATCAGATCGTGAAAGCTGCTCTGGTGCAAGACCGCCAGGTCCCGGGCCTGCTGGAGCGAAGCCTGGAGGTTTTCCTGCTGCAGGGACAGCTCAAGAAACTGCGCGAGGATCGTGCTGGTGAGAGAATCTTTGGGCAGGTAGGCCTGGGCACCGCCCTGGATGCACTTTCTGGACAGCCCCGGGCCGATCAGATCCGTCAGGACGATCACGGGAACATCAGGCCTCGCGTCGAGAATTGAAGCCAGCGTCGAATTGCCGTTGCTGTCCGGCAGGTTCAGGTCCAGCAGGATCAGCTCGTAGTGATTCTCTTTAAGAGCCTGGCGGGCTGCGGCGAGCGAGGAGACATGCTCGATGAGATACTTCGCATCCCCCTGACTGTTGAGACACTCCTGCACGAGAACAGCGTCATCGGCGTCATCTTCAACCAGCAACAGCCTGGCCGACGGCGATGGGATAGATTTTGGTTCTCTTTCTTCCGACATGAGAGCCTGTTGCACAATAATTCTGGAACCCAACCGTTGGATTCCGATTTAG